>NZ_CP019980.1:684896-992344 GCF_002982115.1 Lysinibacillus sphaericus
AAAGGGCTTATGGGCAATGTTGATAAGAAGCGTACCATTTTAAATGCGATCAAACGCAATGCCATGGAAGGGAATGCTCAAATTACGCCCATTCATAACGATGATTTACGCTTTAAAACATGGGATGAAGTGGAGAGGCCTGAATCGAAGGCAGTCGTACTTGCAATGATGGATACAAGTGGTTCCATGGGCACTTTTGAAAAATATTGTGCAAGAAGCTTTTTCTTTTGGATGACGAGATTTTTACGTTCGAAATATGAGACAGTGGAAATTGAATTTATTGCACATCATACAGAGGCAAAAGTGGTGACAGAAGAAGAGTTTTTCACAAAGGGAGAAAGTGGCGGAACGATTTGTTCATCTGCGTATATAAAAGCGTTAGAGTTAATACGCGATAAATATAACCCAAGTCGTTACAATATTTACCCAGTTCATTTTTCGGATGGCGAGAACATTTCGATGGACAATGAGAAATGTTTAAAACTAGTGAGTGAATTGATGGAAGTATCGAGTATGTTTGGCTATGGAGAAGTAAATCAGCATAATCGTTTCTCGACGCTAATGTATACGTATAAAAAAATTGATGATCCAAAATTTAGGTATCATATTTTAAAGAAAAAAGGCGATGTCTACGATGCCTTAAAAAGCTTTTTCCAAAAAACTGAAATGCAAAATGAAAATTAAATTGGAAGGTGTTAAGCCATTCATTTCCGAAAGGAGGAGGCTGAAAAATGGAGAAGGAGCTTCACCGTGCGATTGATGAAATAACAGAGATTGCAACAGGATTTGGTTTAGATTTTTTCCCGATGCGTTATGAAATATGTCCTGCAGATATTATTTATACATTTGGCGCATATGGTATGCCTACTCGTTTTTCCCACTGGAGCTTTGGAAAGCAATTTCATAAGATGAAGCTGCAATATGATTTGGGATTAAGTCAAATTTATGAGCTCGTTATTAACTCCAATCCGTGCTATGCATTTTTACTTGATACGAATTCACTTACACAAAATAAGCTAATTATTGCGCATGTATTAGCACACTGTGACTTCTTTAAAAACAATGTGCGATTTTCAAATACAAGACGCGATATGGTTGAGAGTATGACAGCGACAGCAGAACGTATTGCCAGTTATGAAAGAGAATATGGCAAAGAAGAGGTGGAACAGTTTTTAGATGCAATTTTAGCCATTCAAGAACATATCGACCCTTCCTTATTAAGGCCAAAGCTGTCATCCGAAGATGAGGAACAAGATGAAGAAGACGTGATTACTTCCAAATCACCGTACGATGATCTTTGGAATTTAGATACGAAAGAAAAAGAGCAGAGACCTGTACGTAGAAAAATTAAACAGTTTCCATTAAAACCGGAAAAAGATTTATTACTGTTTATTGAGGAGCATAGTCGGGAGCTTGAGGACTGGCAGCGAGATATTTTAACGATGATGCGTGAGGAAATGCTATATTTTTGGCCGCAATTAGAAACCAAAATAATGAACGAAGGATGGGCTTCTTATTGGCATCAACGCATTATGCGTGAACTGAATTTAACAACAGTGGAGACAATTGAATATGCCAAATTAAACGCAGGTGTTGTGCAACCATCAAAAACATCGATTAATCCTTATTATTTAGGTTTGAAAATATTTGAGGATATTGAAAAACGCTATAATAACCCAAGTGAAGAGATGCGCAGATTAGGCGTTCTACCGAACACGGGGCGTGAAAAGATGTTTGAGGTGCGAGAAATTGAATCGGATATTTCCTTTATTCGCAACTATTTAACAAAGGATTTAGCCAAGCAAGAGGATTTGTATTTGTTTCAAAAAAAGGGCAATGAATATCGTATAACAGATAAAGATCATGAAATGGTGCGGGACCAGCTTGTATCGATGCGCGTCAATGGAGGATTCCCATATATCGTTGTGAAAAATGGCGATTACCTACGAAATGGTGAATTATATTTGGTTCATGGTTATGAAGGAATGGAACTAGATCCACATTATTTAGAAAATGTCTTGCCGTATATTTATCAATTGTGGGGGCGTCCTGTGCATTTAGAGACGTTTGTTGATGGAAAGCCAATGCTTTATTCGTATGATGGTACAAAAAATTATAAGCGTTCTGTTTAAAGCAAAGCTTCTATCAGGTAGGATGAAACAACCTACAGATAGAAGTTTTACTTTTTTAGGCAATGAATTTGAATTTTTATTCATTGTGGTCGCTGTTAGAGGGTTCTTCTTCAGGTACTGTATCTAGTAGTCCTTCTTCAACATCTTGAGACTGACTAGCGTGCGAATGGATATCACTATCGATAACTAAACTATCCCGTACCTTGATACCTTGTTGTCCACCAGCCTCATCATTATCATCTCCAGCAATTCCACTTCTGCCATTACCATCCGCAAATTGAGAATTAAGATTTCTTGTTTGACTGTGATTTAGCGCGTTTTGCCCACCTTGGTTGGCATTTGTTCCAACATCTTTATTAATTTGACCGCCACCTTCAGCCCTTTGTTCAAAGTGGTTTTCGGTATTGCCAATATTAAATGTAATATTTATTGTGATGTTATTTTTCGCTTGTTTATTAGAACTTTCTCTTTCAGGTTCCTCCGAGTGATTCGAATGTTTTGGAGAATTATAAAAACCTGTCATAGTTTCCACTCCTTTCTTTTAAGTATTATTATTAAAGTATTAAATTATTAAAAGTTTACTTGTACGTGTAGCCTTATATTGACAGAGAATATGAAGAAAATTATTTGTTGCCATGTGTGAAAGTAGTAAAAAGTCATGATAGAAACATTACATTTAGGGTATCCAACATGAATTTCTGCTCGCTATCACGAAAATTTGTTAAAATGAATAAGATTATATGAATATCTATGGAACTGGAACGGTGAATAAACGTTGAAAACATTTAAAAAGGTTTATATAGAAATAACAAGTGTTTGTAATTTAGCTTGTAGTTTCTGCCCGCCAACTGAGCGTGCTAAGGGACTTATTAAAGTTGAACAATTTAATAAAATATTGGATGAAATACGCCCACATACGAAATACATTTACTTGCATGTAAAGGGTGAACCACTTTTACATCCACGTATTCATCAGCTTTTGGATGCGGCTCATGACAAGGGCTTTAAGGTCAATATTACAACGAATGGTACGCTGATTAAAAAAAATCGCGAAAAGCTATTAGGTAAGCCTGCATTACGCCAAATCAATTTTTCATTACACAGCTTTGATGGGCATGAGGGTTCTGAAAATCGTGAAAAATATTTAGGGGATATTTTAGAATTTGTGCGTGAAGCAAGCAAATTTAATACGATTATTTCGTATCGTTTGTGGAATTTACAACAGGATCATGTTACAGATTTGGCCGCAAGAAGAAACCGTGAGACGCTTGAAATTATAGAAAATGAATATAATCTTGATTTTCGAATCGAAGAAAAAGTACAGCCTGGTAAGGGTGTAAAAATTGCGAATAATATTTATTTAAATCAAGACCATGAATTTAGATGGCCAAGTCTACTTGCTCCAGAGGATGAAGGAAAAGGCTTTTGCCATGCGTTACGCAGCCAAGCAGCTATTCTTGTAGATGGCACTGTTGTACCTTGCTGTCTTGATGGAGAAGGTGTTATTAACTTAGGCAATGTTCATGAGCAATCCTTTAGTGAAATTGTAGAAGGTGAGCGTGCCAATAATATAGTAGAAGGCTTTTCAAGACGAGAAGCGGTCGAAGAGCTATGTAGAAAATGTGGCTATCGACAGAAGTTTGGGATGGAAGGAGAATAGGGGAGGGATTAGAGTACTGTGACCGTTGCTGTCCGCTACTGACGGTAGTTTTCCGCGGGCACGGCTTCAGCTAATTTTTGCTGCTCGTGCTGTTCATGCTGGAGTGTCGCGCCTTCCACTCCAATCCACTTCGCTTTCCGCGGGCACGACGTAAGCAGCAACCCTCGCTAACGCGCGGAATGCCAGCGTCTTACGTTGTGTGCGTTCCCGCAGGAGTCTACGTGGATTTTTACTTAGTAAAATTGTGTGAGTGACTGGCACCCACATATGCACCCAGATGCAAACTTTGCGATTGTAGTGAAGGGTTGCTCGACTCCTGCGGGATAAGCGTGAGACTTAAGACCCCGCACGTAGCGAAGCGGAGGAGGAGGCTTAAGCCACGCCCGCAAAAAAGCGAGCAACCCGTAGCGGAAATCAATCAACACTTTAAATCTTGGCAACCCGCGTTTACAGTCAAACAGCTCTAATGTTATTCAACATTAGAGCTGTTTTTCTTTGTTTGCGCATCGATGGTATTTAGAAAATCTCTTGTGATGCGTACTACATATTTTACTTCGTCTAAATTGCGCTCTCTTAATAATGAGCGATGAATGTCGAGCATAAGATTTTTCTCTTCAATATCAGTAACACCCGATAATCGTTGGAAATTAAAGAGTTCTTCAGGTGCAATATCTAACGCCTTCATAAGCATTTCCAATGTACTTAACGTAATATTAGATTGTCCATGCTCAATATTTGAAATGCGACCTTTACTAAAACCTAACTTCCCCGTTCTCTCTGCAACTTCTTCTTGACTAAGCCCTTTGGAAACTCTAATGATACGGAGTTGTTCACCTACTAGCTTTAAAAAGTCTGACATATCATTCACCTCTATGTAAAAAGCTAGTGAAAAACAATGAGAATGCATATACCATTAAAGTTATACAATGTAGATAATATTACATTAAAATGGTACAATAATCACTATATGAATGCTAAGTGAGAAAATATCTACCATTTGATTCACTGAAATCAGGATTTAACAATTATTTATGTGAGGATGGCATATTGTGAAGAATGGAGGATCTAAACGTGTTGAAGCGTTATAGACTAGATGAAATTGCTCTTATTGTTGCTAGTTTAACAACACCTCATATTCCAAATTTCTCAAAAGTAGATCAACCACTTATTACCGCAGAAAATTTAAAATGGTTGTCTCTTGGCGAAGATATTCGTCGATTCTCTCAATTGGATAGTGCGATAAATCAATGGAAATGGGCGAAGGTTCCCGCAAAAACAATTGTATTTGAAAAAAATAGCCTAGATGGTGCTAACAAGCATATATTTCAATGTGAAAGTGTTGCGTATATAGCACATGACGTTGTCGCGATTATTCCAAATGAGTCCATTATTTTAAGCGATTATTTATACTATTTTTTTAGTTGGTATCAACCAAATACAGACTGGAGACAGTTGCATCATATTCTAATAGATATACCTTCACTTGACATGCAAACGAACATTGTCAAACTATTAAAAACAAGTCAACAACTATTGAAAAATAAAAAATCCTTACTAACTGCTGTAGAGGAGTTACCACTGCATATACGTAATATTGCGCAGCAAACAGAACAACATACTAGACAGTTAAATTACGGCTTTGACCAACTTCAAATGTATTATAATTTCACACTGCATAAAATTTTTACTGGAGAGCTATTTCGGTGAAACAATAAATCCTGATTGGCAAATAAAATACAAAGTCGGTGTAATCATTAAAGGAGTGAAGCTTACACCGACTTTTAAATAGTTAAATTTCAATAATAATAGGCAAAATCATTGGTTTACGTTTCGTTTGTGAAAAAAGATATTGGCCGACAGCCTTTTTAATTTCTCGTTTTAAAACAAACAGTTGCTGCTTGCTTTCCTCTTGTAATTCACTAATGGTTGCTTTTACGAGGACATTTACTTTGAGGAGAAGATCCTCTGATTCTTTCGCATAAACAAATCCCCGTGAAATGGTATCAGGTTCTAAAATAATCGACCCATCTGCTTTACTAAGCGTTAATACGATAACGAGCATCCCATCCTCTGATAGTTGTTTACGGTCACGTAATACAATTCCTTCAACTTCTCCAATACCAATGCCATCTACATACGTATCGCCAGATGGAATTTTTCGCGTTTGCCTCGCTTTAGCATTTTCAATATCGACAACGTCTCCGTTTTTGATAATAAAGGTATGCCCTCTTTTGACACCAACAGATTCTGCTAGCAAACGGTGTTGGTGTAACATGCGAAATTCACCATGAATCGGAATAAAAAACTTCGGTTTCATTAATGTCAGCATTAGTTTTAAATCTTCTTGATAACCATGTCCAGAAACATGCATGCCAGTGTTACTGGATGAACCATAAATCACTTTAGCCCCAAGCTGAAATAAATTATCGACAATTCGAGAAACACCTTTTTCATTTCCTGGTATGGGAGAGGCGGCTAAAATAACAGTATCCTCTGGTAAAATCTTTACTTCTCGATGGTTGCCACTAGCTAAACGGGCAAGAGCTGCTAATGGTTCCCCTTGACTACCTGTACATAAAACAACGACGTCTTCTGGTGGGAGGTACTTTACTTCACGGGCATCTATTAACAAATCTTCCGGGATTGTTAAATATCCACGCTCTAAAGCGACATCTACAACATTTACCATGCTGCGACCTAATAGTGCTAGTTTACGATTCGTTACAATTGTGGCATCTACAATTTGTTGAATACGATTCACATTGGAGGCAAAGGTAGAAATAATAACTTTGCGTTCAGCATGTAGAAAGGCTTCTTCAATATGATGACCTACCAGTTTTTCTGATGGTGTTAAGCCCGGTCTTTCAGCATTGGTACTTTCAGAAATCAATAGTAATACACCTTGCGTACCAACCTCAGCCATCTTATGAATATCTGCAAATTGATTATTTACAGGTGTTAAATCAAACTTGAAATCACCCGTGTGTACAACATTTCCTTCGGGTGTTTGAAAAACGATTCCTAGACAGTCAGGTATACTATGATTTGTTCTGAAAAAACTAACGTCAATCTGACCGAAATGTAAAGCTGAATCAGAACCAATCTCAATTAATTCTGTCTCTCTTAAAAGTTTATGTTCTTTTAGTTTTAGTTCGATTAAGCCTAATGTAAAGCGAGTACCATAAATAGGAACATTTATTTTCTTTAAGAGGTATGGAATGCCACCTATATGATCTTCGTGTCCATGAGTAACAATCAATCCTTTTATTTTTTCTTTATGCTCCTGTAAATAAGTGATATCTGGAATGATTAAATCAATACCAAGTAGGCTTTCATCCGGAAACTTCGCACCGCAATCGACAATTAACAAATCGTCAGCGTATTGTATAACATACATGTTTTTACCGATTTCGTTGATGCCACCAAGAGCAAAAATAGATAATGCATTTTTTGTTACAGTCAATGTGATTACCTCCATATAAACGTATTACGATAATTTTTAGTATTGCTTAAGTCTCCAATCTTATACTTTTGTAGGTATTCAAACTCGTCAGTAAAAGCTGACAGACAGAGGATGACGCATTCGAGATTGGATATGATAAGTGCATGAATGAAGGAGTTGTTTATAATGAAAGAATTTAAAATAACCTATTTCTTTGATGAGCTGCATTATGTAAGACGATTTATCCATATAGAGTCACAGGAAAAAGCGCAACAATTGGTGGAAAGTGAGCGCGATCAATATATTACCTTTACGGATAGCAGAGGGATTTATCATGAATTGCATACAAGGGATGTTCGGGTCGTTCAAATTTCCGAATATCATCGTGTAGATAAAACAGTCAAAATGTAGAACACATAATCTTTGCATGTTTACACACATTAATGGAAAAGGAGTGAGAAAACATGGACAAAGAAAATGTGCCACATGAGAAGAGAATATTTATGAATTTATCAAGTAAGGACAAGCCAGATATGGTTGATTCGGATACAATTAGCATTTTTGACTTGCATGAAGATATGCAAACGGTTGATATTATCCCAATTGAAGAACTCAATAAAAGAGTAAAGAGAGAGGGAGACGAACTGATTGAAATGCAGCCTGATGAATTATAGGAAGGATGGGTTTACTTGCATAATATAAATGAAGAACAGCTTACGGTGTCCGGTACAAATATTAGTGATGTAAAACGTAAAAATGCTCAAGCGGGTTTATCTTATAACGAAGTAAAAGAGAGATTAGCTAAAAACGGTGGGTTTGGTACTGCCATATATAGTGATACAAACAGTGAAGAAGTAAAGGCGGAAATAAATCAATCTATGCGTAAGTAATGATAATAAAGGGAGTGCGAACAAAAAATGTATGTCGCACTCCTTTTCTTGTACAGTACAATGGAATGGAAAGGAGTGTGTTGAAGTGCAATATGAAGAACAGCGTTGCCCAATATGTGGGAAAGAAAATCATTGTGGAGTAGTAGAAGGTCAAAAGACATGCTGGTGTATGACGGAAAAATTCCCAGAAGGTATCATAAAGGCAATCTCTGAGGAACCTAAAAAGTGCATTTGTCAAAATTGTTTACATACATATAAAGAGATATAGATAATCCTTGGCATTATTACCGATTTTGGTGGTACAAATGTCTATCACACAACAACCTATTTGGCATACATTACTCTGAAAGGAGTGTGTCTAATGACCAAACCAATTCCACTTAGTAATGTAACACAGGCATATTTAGAGGAAAACAAAAGAATAATCAACAAGATGATGCAAGGGATGACGTATGTCACGATAACATGTAGCATATCCGAAAACTTCATCAAACAAATTATTCCATATCAAGTAGCCGCTATTAAAATGTCCGAAAATGTTTTGCAATATACAACGAATATCCCCGTTCAAAATTTCGCATTAGAAGTGATCAAAACGCATACTGAAATAGTAGATAGTTTAGAAGCAATACAAAACAGATGCTGTATCGTCCAAAATTCAGAATATGAATTATATGAATATATGTGTACATTTAAAGATATTGCTGAAACAATGTTCCAAGCATTATGCTCACCACCAACTTCTAATAGCATCAATGTAAATTATCTACAAGATATGATTGTTCACCATCAAGCAGGTGTACGACTCGCCCAAAATGTTTTAAGATTCTGCATATGCCAAGAGTTAATACCAATACTTCAATGTATGATTCAAACACTATGTTGTCAAATTGATGAAATGCAAAAATTACTTGATGGGCTACAAGATTGTTAAAAATTAAAACGCTAAAATTGTTCGCAATTTTAGCGTTTTAAAATATTATAAATTTCTAAAATAAACGAGAGAAGAAATGTTCCGCAGTATTGGCAATTGGTTTTTATATAATCAATAGCTTTAGTTATAACCGCTATTCCACTAGTGAAAACTTCCATTACTAGTCAACGGCAAATAGATTCCTTTTTGATTTAATTTCAGTAGACGTTTTTCGCAAAGCAATGAAAGCACTTGTTGTTTCTACCTAGTTCTAAACAAACGAAAAAATCATACGTCGAAGAATATTCTGTGACATCTCTTACATATTTTGAATGTGTAGAAAATTGCTTCAACGTCACCAGCTTGTTAAAATAGTTTATGTAATCTAAATTTTCTGAATTTTGTTAGTGTAATTTTCTTTTATTACTTGTAAGGGAATGGACAAGATTAGTAACGAAAAATAATGAGGGGGTTTATGATGACGATGTTTATGACGGATATTTTACAACATTATGCTACACAGCAACCAGATGCTATTGCGACAATTTATGCACAACAAAAAGTAACGTATAGTGAGTTTTATAAGCATACAGAAAGATTTGCTGCGTATTTGCAACAACAGGGCTTTGAAAAAGACGATGTCATTGCATTATATACACTTAATTCTGATTTATTTTTAATTGCTTACATGGGTATTCAGTTAGCCGGTTTTGTTGTAATGCCTATTAATACGAAGTTAGCAGCACGGGAAGTAGACTTTATTGTCAAACACTCTGAAGCAAAAGGGCTTATTTATGATGAGCGCATAGCCGAAGTAATAGCAGATGTTAGCTATTCATTTCAACATATAATCGGTTTAAAGGAAATGAAAGAGGTTATCGAAAACTGTCAGGGACAAAGAACGATTACCCCATTACATGCGAATGATACGGCAGTTGTTATGTATACGTCCGGTACGACAGGCAAGCCGAAAGGTGTCATGCTAACGCATCAAAATATTGCATCGACGGCGGCTATTTGGTCAGCATCGATGACGATGACAGCTCAAGATAGGATGTTTATTTGTACGCCATTGTTTCATTGTGCGGGACTGCATGTATTTGCGATGCCGATGTTTTATAAAGGTGGAACCGTAATGATAGAGGAAAGCTTTTCACCTATAAATACATTAGAGCAACTTGCTAAAACGCAGGCGACAATATTCTTTGGTGTCCCTTCCATGTATACAATCCTATTAAATACACCTGCATTTAAGAATCATAGCTTTAACGATTTACGTCTATTATGTTATGGGGCGGCTCCGATGCCCTATGAACTTGTCAAGCAAGTGAAAGAGGCATTACCAAATGTAAACGTGCAAAATTTATATGGACAAACTGAAAATTCACCAGCTGCTACATCACTGTTAGACGCTGATGCATTGACGAAAATCGGTTCAGTCGGCAAACCGTTAGCACAGACAGAAGTTCGTGTAGTTGATAGTTTGGGAGAAACTGTACCAGCAGGCGAGGTTGGTGAAATTTGCGTGAGAGGACCACAGGTGATGAAAGGGTATTTACGCAATGAGGAAGAAACGGCTCGAACAATTCGAGATGGCTGGCTCTATTCAGGTGATTTAGGAAGGTTCGATGAAGAAGGTTACTTATATATAGTGGATCGTAAAAAAGATATGATTATTCGTGGTGGGGAAAATATTTATCCAATTGAAATTGAAGAAGTTTTATATCAACTGCCAGAAATTTTAGAAGCAGCAGTTGTCGGTTTACCACATGAAGTATACGGTGAAGTACCAAAAGCCTTTGTTGTATTAAAGGAAGGAAAGGTGTTAGAGGAGGCTACGATTTTAGCGTATTGTCAAACACAGCTTGCCAAATATAAAGTACCTTTTGACATTGAATTTTTAGCGCAGCTTCCGCGCAATGCATCTGGAAAGGTGTTAAAACATACACTACGACCTAAAATAGCAACTACTTAAAGTAGCAGTAAGTGCACTAGTTTTGTCTAATCATTGAAAAGTAGCAGGATAAAATATGAACACCTACTAAATTAGCGTATAATGAGACTACGACAAATAGTAAAAATAGTATAGAAGATTGACTAATTCTTCGAAAGATAGGAGCGGAATTTGTCTTGTGGAGGGATTATAAACGTCTTTTAATCGTAGGGATTATGATTATCATGCTACTTTCTGGTTGTAATCAATTTACAAAGCAGAGTCGACCTAAAAATGAATTAACAGTTTTGACGGTAGAATTTAATAGTGGTGCACCGATTCCTAATTTATATATAAAACTGACAGATGTGGAGTCTGGTAAGAAAATCGAAGAAGCGATGGGCTCTGATGAGGGAGAAGCTACTTTTACAAACCTTGTAGAAGGTAGGGAATATACGATTACTGCAACAACGCTCAATAACGTAGGTGACAATGATGGCTATACGACAATCGAAAAATTCACGTATGACGTGACCAAGCCCTATTACCGATTGCCAGCACATTCATCTAGAGCAGAACAGGAGCTAGCAGTTCCAGTCATTATGCAAAAGCCAGAACTTCCCCAAGGTTGTGAAATTACCTCACTAACAGCTGTTTTAAATTATTATGGTATGGATGTGACCAAGCTTGAAATGGCTGATACCTATTTGCCTAAACAGAATATTTATACAGCAGGTGGCCAGCGATATGGGCCGAATCCAGCTGTTGCCTACGCAGGAAATCCGCGTGATAAGGCCAATGGTATGTATGTCTTTGCTGCACCAATTGTGAAAGCGGCAGAAGCGGCGATTGCAGATAAGCAATCCAACTTGCGGGTAACGAATATGAGTGGTGCATCACAAAGTGATATTTTAGAGCTTGTTGAGGAGGGGGTACCGGTTGTTGTATGGGTAACGCTTGATTTATCGACACCTAAAACAACTGGCAATAAAGGATGGGTTTATGAAGGAGAAACGTTGAAACGTGATGCGTACATAAATTTACATGCTGTCGTATTAACCGGTTATTCAAATAAACAAGTTGTCGTAATGGATCCATTGCAGGGCAATGTTTCATACAATGTAGATGAATTTTTTAAGAGCTATCAGGAGCTAAATATGCAAGCGGTAGCGGTTCATAAATAATGTTTTGAGGAGTGCTATAGAGCGCAGCTTGGATTGCACAAAAGTATGTTACACTAATAAATAAAAAGCTAAAGTGAGTTGAGTAGCATGGCCATTGAGCACACTTTTTTACCAGTTTTATTAGGCGATGAAATGAATGCTTACGGCATGGCACGAGCATTTTACGAGTCCTATGGCGTTAAACCACTTGCATTAAATCATACGAATATGGAAAAAATTCACCAAAGTGATTTATTAACTTTTCGTGAAGTACCAAGATTACATATTGAAGAGCGCTTTGTTGTTGCTTTACAAGCCATTGCAGAAGAATTTTCCGAAAAGAAGTTATTGCTTTTAGCCTGTGATGAGTTTTACGTAAAGAAAATCGTGCAGCATAAAGAGGAGCTATGTGATGATTATGTAATTCCCTATGTCGATGCACCGCTTGCCAATCAATTATTAACACGAGAAAGCATGTATCAGTTGTGCGAACAGTATGGTTTCCATTATCCTGATATGCATGTATGTACGGTAAATGATTACGAGGAATTGAAGACACTTGATTATCCAGTTGTCATTAAGCCAATGAATATGACGAAATACGCAAGTTGTATTTTTCCTGGTAAGAAAAAGGTATATATTGCACAAAATGAAGAAGAAAAAGATGCTATTTTCCAAGCAATCTATAAGGAGTCAGCATATCGCGATGACTTAATGGTTCAGCAATATATTCCAGGCGAAGATGCTAATATGCGTGTTGTGAATGCTTATGTTGGACAAGATCACAAAGTCAAGCTACTATCTGTAGGGAACCCCATTTTAGAAGAGCATTCACCGGATGGTATTGGGCGTTATGTCGCCATTATGACCACTTACGACAAAGAACTAATGGAGTGTGTGAAAACATTTCTAGAGGCGCTAAAATTTCAAGGCTTTGCTACATTCGATATGAAATTTGATGAACGTGATGGGTTGTACAAATTGTTAAGTATAGAATTACATAATGAACTATCGAATTATTATGTGACGGCAAGCGGCTATAATTTAATGCAGTATGTAGCGGATGATTTTATTCGAGGGAGTAAACAACAGCTTACATATGTGCAGAACAAGCACCTCTGGACGATTGTGCCAAATGGTATATTATTTAAATACGTATTAAATGAAAAGCTTGTGATGGAAGCAAAGAGTTTAATTCGCCAAGGTTTAGCAACGGATTCTATTTTTAATTATAAAGATATGAATGCGAAACGTTGGTTAAATGTAACGCTTGAAAACTTAAGCTTTTATCGCAAATATAAGAAATATTTTAACAACAAAGGTCTGTCTAACTCATGAAAAAACAAACTCTAGGTATAATTGGTGGCGTTGGTCCACTTGCAACAATGTTTATTGGCGAAATGATTGTAAGACGTACAAAGGCAACAAAAGATCAGGAGCATGTCCATACTATTATTGACAATGATACAAATATTCCAGATCGCACGGCCTTTATTTTGGATAATACAAAGGAAAACCCTGTTCCAGTATTAGTTGAGGATGCAAAAAAACTAGCTTCTGTTGGAGCGAATTTAATTGCGATTCCGTGTAATACGGCGCATACCTTTTATGATGAATTAGCGCAAGGCTCTCCAGTTCCTGTGTTGCATATGATTCGTGAAACGGCAAAACGTGCGCATGATTTAGGGGCAAAGCGCGTTGGTATTTTAGCGACAACCGGTACGTTAACTTCAGGTATGTATCAAAGCGCTTTAGAGGAATATGGTATTACACCAGTTATACCAGATAATCCTATGAAAGAAAAAGTGATGTCAATCATTTACGATTATGTGAAAGCTGGCAAAGATGTAACAAAAGAAGATTGGCTGCCTATCGAAGAGGCAATGTTGGCTTTAAATTGTGATCGTATCGTGCTAGGATGTACAGAGTTATCTATCATCAACCGAGATTTAAAATTATGTGATAAATATATAGATTCATTAATCGTTTTAGCGGAATGTGCTATTGTAGCATGTGGTTATGAATTAGTGGATTAACATGTGGCTCACCTGTTGAAAAAGGGTGAGCCTTTTCCATACAGGTGTTACATAAAAATAGCGCGAACAATCTATTTAGCAGGAAAATGCTTGTGCACAGTTAGTGTGTTAAACTAGTGTCAAGCAGGATAATAAGGTGGGAATTAACATGTCAGTAATTAATTTATTAAAAGAAGAATTGCAAGCAAAATGGAACTTTGAAGAAGCGATGAAAATTCAAGAAGAAATGATTCCAGCAATGCTTGAAGGCAAAGATATTGTAGCAGAATCACCGACAGGCTCAGGTAAGACATTGGCCTATGTGTTGCCATTACTAAATAAAGTAAATGGGGCGAAAAAGCAAACACAAGGACTGATTGTTGCGCCGTCTCAAGAATTAGCAATGCAAATTGTCGAGGTCATCCGTGAATGGATTGCAGGTACTGATATTACAGTACAACAACTAATTGGTGGAGCAAACTCTGCAAGACAAATCGAGAAGTTAAAGAAGAAACCGACAATCGTAGTTGGTACACCAGGTCGCCTAAACGAATTAGTGCGTTCAGGGAAATTAAAGTTAAAAGAAATTGAAACAGTTATTTTAGATGAATGCGATCAGCTATTGAGCCGCGAGTATCGCGTTGTCGTAAAATCATTTATCGAAGGTGCGGCTTACGGGCGCCAAGTAGTTGTGGTTTCTGCGACAATTACGGAGGAAATTGAATTAGTCGCTAGCCGCATGATGTTTGAACCTTTACGTTTCAAAATTAAACCTGAAGATATGGTGAAGGTTGGCAAAGTTGTCCATTCATTTGTGAAAGTAGAAGAACGTGATAAAACGGACTTATTACGTAGAATGGCGCATACAGAAGGGTTACGTGCGCTTGCTTTTGTCAATAATATCGATCAATTATTAATGAAAGAAACGAAGTTACAATATCGTTCAGCGCCAATTGTTACTTTACATTCTGACATGAAAAAAGAAGAGCGTAAAAAAGCATTAGATGCATTTCGTAAAGGTGAAGCGCGTATTTTAATCGCCACTGATATAGCTGCACGTGGTTTAGATATTGCCGGTTTAACACATGTTATTCATGTCGATGTACCACGTACAATTGAACAGTATTTGCATCGTTCAGGCCGTACTGGTCGAGCGGGAGCAGATGGTGAAGTCCTTACGTTGTTATCATACAACGATGAAAAAACATATAAAAAGTGGACGCGTGAAGTTCCTGGCAAACCTGTGCAAAAAATATGGCACGATGGCAAGCTAGTAGAAGGTAATTCAAAAACAATTGGACAAAAGCGAGGGAAATAATATGACATTTGAAGAAAAATTACAAGCATATGCCGAACTTGCGGTGAAGGTTGGTGTTAATATTCAACCTGGGCAATACTTATTAGTTAATACTTCGGTGGAAGCAATAGACTTTGCGCGTTTAGTAGTGAAAGAGGCATACAAGGCTGGTGCTGGTCGTGTTCATGTGAATTTTTCAGATGATGAAATGGATCGCGCTTATTTCGAGCATGCGTCTGATGAAGAATTTAATCGTTTCCCCGAATGGGTTGTTAAAATGCGTGATGAGTTAATCGAACGCAAAGGGGCATTATTATGGATTGATGCCGCAGATCCAGACAAATTAACGGGTATTTCAGCTGAGCGATTAGCCACACACCAAAAAGTATCAGGTGCTGCATTGAAAAACTATCGCAATGCCGTGATGAAGGATTTAATCGCTTGGTCGATTGTAGCTGTACCTTCAGCCAAATGGGCAGGAAAAGTATTCCCGAGTTTAGACGTGGAAAAACAAGTACCAGCGCTATGGGAAGCAATCTTTAAAACGGTGCATATTGGTGAAGGCAATGCGGTTGAAAACTGGCGTACACATGTTGCAAACTTAGAATCACGAGCTGCATTATTAAATAATAAAAAATATGCAAAACTACATTATACTGCACCAGGCACAGATTTAACGATTGCTTTAGCACCACAGCATAAGTGGTTAACGGGTGGGAGCAGAACACCTGAAGGTACTGTATTTATCGCTAATATGCCGACGGAAGAAGTGTATACCTTACCAATGAAACAAGGTGTCGAGGGGTATGTAAGCAATACCAAGCCATTAGTATACCAAGGCAATATTATTGATGGCTTTAAGCTTACCTTTGAAGAAGGAAAAATTATTGATGCACAAGCGCAAGTTGGGCATGATTTATTGCAAGAGTTAATCGCTGTCGATGAAGGATCTTGTTATTTAGGAGAAGTTGCACTTGTCCCACATGAATCCCCAATTTCAGCTTCAGAGATCTTATATTTTAATACATTATTTGATGAAAATGCATCCAACCATTTAGCGATTGGTGAAGCGTATCCAACTTGTTTAGAAGGTGGAAGAGATTTAGAAAATGGTCAACTTGAAGCATTAGGTGCCAATATTTCAGTAACACATGAGGACTTTATGATTGGTAGCGGCGACATGGATATTGACGGTATTTTACCAGATGGCACTGTGGAGCCAATTTTCCGTAAAGGTAGCTGGGCTTTTTAATAGATTAACGACATTTATTGTGAGGTGAGCAGATGAAACGACTAATAAGCCTAGTAAGTATAACTGTACTTTCGTTAACACTTGGTGTTTCATCTGCCTTTGCACGTGGTGAAAATTATGTAGCACTTGGAGATTCCTTAGCGGCAGGTCAAACACCGTATCAGGAAATTGATGCAGGTTATAGCGATTTGGTTGCGATGCGATTAGGAATGATTGGGCAATTGAATCACTATACAAAGCAGCTCGCTTTTCCTGGTTTCACAACGGCAGATGTTTTAGAGCGTGTTAAGTCTGAAGAAGCAAGCGCGCTACTAGCCAATGCAACGCTAATTACTATTTCCGCAGGTGCCAATGATTTACTACGTCTTGTGCAGGTTAACCCATCAGCTGGTACGTTAACATTTTCACAGCTTCAAGTAGATTTTGCGTTAAATAGTGCGCGAAAAAATATGGCGGATTTATTAGCTGAGTTGAAATTACGTGCACCCAATGCAAAAGTCTATGTCATGGGCTATTATTTTGCCTATCCCACTGTACATGCAACACAAAAAGAGGGAACGAATGCACAGCTCTTAAAGTTAAATACGATTTTAGAACAACAAGCTGAGCAGGCAGGGATGACTTATGTTAATGTCTACGATGCTTTTGGCTTGCAAGCTACTCACTATTTGCCAAATATGGCAGATGTCCATCCTAATTTTGAAGGATATCGTCAAATGGCAAATGCCTTTTTAAAATCGTATAGCGGTAGTGATGGCTTAGCTATTTCTACTACAGAGTTGCCTAAGCCGAACCCTATGACATTTCAGGAAATAATGGAGAAACAAGCAGAGTCCAACGAAAAACCTGTAGTGGAACAACAAGAGAAAGTCGCAACCGTCAGAAGCATTCAAGGTTTTATTGGCTATGCTACTTTTATAGAAAAGGTCAAAGCCAATCAATCCATACAGCCACAACGAATTTAAGTGGAAAAACACCAAGAACAAAAGTATGCTAAGTACATAAATTGCCACCTATTAGGAGCAATTTAAACAACTTAGCATACTTTTTTAGTGCCACTGTTTGTGTGCCTTGTGCGGGTGCCAGTCACCCAAACGATTCTGAATTTAACGGGTGTCTGGCACCGAAACAATTCTGAATTTAACGAGTGCCAGTCACCCAAAAAGGAATATAGTTGCAGTCATGATAAAATAAAAGAAAAGCAAAACAGGAGGTGCATAGACAATGAAAATATTCCATACAGCCGATTGGCATTTAGGAAAACTTGTACAAGGTATCTATATGACCGAGGATCAGCGTTATATTTTACAGCAATTTTTGCAAGCGATTGAAGAAGAACAACCTGATGCAATTATTGTAGCAGGCGATTTATATGATCGTTCAATGCCACCTGTAGAGGCCGTTAACTTATTAAACGATGTTTTCGCAGAAATTGTACTTGAAAAGAAAATTCCGGTGTTAGCAGTTGCCGGAAATCATGACAGTGCAGGACGATTAAATTTTGGTAGTCGTCTTATGCGAGATAGTGGGTTACATATCGTAGGGCAATTCACAAAAGAACATTCACCAATCGTTCTGACAGATGAATTCGGTGAGGTGCATTTTCACCTAGTGCCATATGCAGAACCAGCCTCCGTACGCACTATTTTAGAAGATGATACGATTCAGTCACATCAAGATGCAATGCAAAAAATCATCGCCCATATTCAGCAAACGATGGATACAACAAAGCGGCATATTTTTATTGGACATGCTTTTGTGACGAAATATGGCTTTGAAGAAGATAATACAAGTGATTCGGAACGGCCGCTATCCATCGGTGGGTCAGATTGCGTGGACGCTGCCCTATTTGAACATTTCAACTATACGGCACTTGGCCATTTGCATAAAGCTCACTTTGTACTGAATAACACAATCCGTTATGCAGGTTCACCGTTGAAATATTCGTTGTCGGAACATTTGCATGAGAAAGGCTTTTTAATTGTAGAGCTAGATGCTAATGGACATGTAGAGGTTAACAAACGCAAGCTTGTGCCAAGACGTGATCTACGAGTGGTGGAAGGCTTCATGGATGATTTATTACAACTACCACCATGTGATGATTATGTCTTTGTACGATTAACAGACACGACACCTGTAGCCTCACCGATGGAGCGAATCCGTACTGTTTTTCCACATGCAATGCATATTGAACGTAAAGCATCACGAATACAAGTAGCCCAAGAAATACAAGCTGTTGAAACGGAAAAAGTAGAGGATATTGACTTGTTTCGTGGATTTTATGCAGATGTTTTGGGCGATCAACCTGATCCAGAAACCGAGCGTTTGTTTTTAGAGATGCTACAAGAATTATTAGATGAGGAACGGGAGGCAGTGCGATGAAACCACTCAAGTTAACGATTACTGCTTTCGGTCCATATAAACATACAGAAGTGATTGATTTCCAACAGCTTGGAGAGTACCGTTTATTTGCTATTTCAGGCAAAACAGGCGCTGGGAAAACGACGATTTTTGATGCGATTTGTTATGCGTTGTATGGTGCAGGAAGTGGTGAAGATCGTCAGGATACAGCTATGCTTCGGAGTGGCTTTGCTGCGGATGATGTTTACACCGCAGTAGAATTGGTATTTGAAATGCGCGGTAAAGTGTATCACATTTTACGCCAACCGGGTCATATTAAAGCAAAAAATAAAAGTGTCACTGGAAGAAAAGTTGAACTAGCAGAAATAAAGGATGGTAAATTTGACTTTAGTATAGTGGAGAAGCAGCAAACAAATGAAGTAGATAAAAAACTGCTTGAAATTATAGGGCTAACAAAAGATCAGTTTAGTCAAATTGTGATGTTGCCCCAAGGGGAATTTCGCAAATTATTAACTTCTGATTCCTCCAATAAAGAAGTCATTTTACGTAAAATTTTTAAAACAGATCGTTTTAATGCAATGACCAAAAAACTAGATATCAAAAGAAAAGAAGCCGAAAAGGATGTCGAGCGTGCCCAGCAATTGAAAGAACATTTACTTGGACAAATTGCAGGTGCATTACCACAACGGTCATCAACACTATTTACTTGTATAAGCAATAATACGGATAATATGCATCAACTAAAAAATGCCCTTGAAGAAGAGCAATTCTTTTATAATGCTAGTATCCAAACGGAGCAGCTCCGCTATGAAGAAGCCTATGCGCATCATCAAAAGGAACAAGAATATTACAGTATGGCGAAAGCGCTGAACGAGCAGTTCGAGCAACAGGAGCAACGACAAGCCCGTTTGCAAATGCTGTTACAACAACAACCTTTATATACAGCGAAGGAACAGGAAATACAATTAGCTGAACAAGCGGAGCGTCTTCTTACTTTTGAACAACAGTGTGTAGAATTACGGACTGAGCAAAATCATAAGGAACAACTTTATCAGCAAGCGACAATAAATCATCAAAACGCTTTGGCACAACTAGCAATAGCCCAGCAATTATTTTCAGAGGAAGAAGCGAAAGAACCAGCGCGTCAGCAAATATTGCAACAAGAAATGCAGCTATTAGCGCTGTTACCAAAGTTTGAGGCATTTGAGCGTAATCAGCAACAACTAGAAATAACGCAACAACTTGTTGATAATGCTAAACGTGCAGTAGCAGATAATCTAAACATTTTAGAAAAAGAGCAAACCCAACTTCAAGAGTTAACAACAACCATTGAGCAATATGAAAAACAAATGGAGCCCTATGCGGGTTATTTAGAACAACTTCCAAAGCTTAAAGAACAAGTCACATTATTAGCTCAATTGGAAAAATATGAGCAAGCGAGTGAGCTAGCTGAGCAAGCGTTTCAAAGGGCGCAACAGCTCTATCAAGAAAGTAATAAAGCGCTACAGACTAAGGAACAACAATGGATTACCAGTCAGGCAAGTATTTTAGCAGCCAAGTTAAAAGATGGCGATGCTTGTCCAGTTTGTGGCAGTACAACACACCAATTAACACATAGTGAGCCACTAGCAGTCGTGGATGAAGTGGAGCTGGAAACAATCCGCGCGACAGCTCATGCAAATGAGAGAAATTATTACGAAAAAGAAGCGACAGTCAAAACAACAAAGCAATTGCTTCAAGAGGTGGCTGAACAGGTAGAAGCTAGCCATATATCACTAGCTGATCGTGTAGAACTTACAACTTCATTACAATTCATTGAGCAACAAGTTACTGTTTTAAAAATCGTTAACGATCAACTATCTATCGCACGGACTAAGCTAAAAGAGCAACTGGCAAGAAATGAACAATTGCAACACAAACAAGTCCAGTTAGAGCACTATTTTGCCGAGCAGTCGAATGAATTAATTAAACAACAAGCAATTGTAGAAGAACAACAAAAGTACATTCCTGAACATGTAAAGTCATTGCAACAATTAAAGCAAACAATGGAAGATATAAAATCGCAAAAGAATGCATTACAAGCAGCATGGAACGCAAGTCAGCATAATCTACAAGCAACAAAAGAAGCGTCACATAAGGCAGCTATAGCAGAAGAACTGGCAAAAAAAGCCTATGAGGAATTGCAAAACAAACTGAATGAAAAACGAGAACAATTTGTCACAAGCATGAACAATGTAGGTTTTACAACATATGAAGCATATGCGGCGGCAAAGCGAAGTGTTGTACAAATCGAGGAATTACGTAAAGCGTGCCGGGATTACGCTTTACAACAGCACTCTTTACAGCAACAAATCTTAGATGGAGCACAACATCTTGAAGGAAAAGAGAAGCAAAATTTAACGATATTAGAAGACAAGCTTGAGATGTTACGAGCTACATCTGAAGAAGCATTTAAAATATTGCAACAGACGAAAAATTATGCAACAGCATGTGCTGACTTTATTGTTAAAGTTGATGAAACGGCGAGGGAAATACGGATACTCGAAAAAGAAGCAGGCCGTGTAAAAGAACTTTACACCGTGTTGAATGGTCAAAATCCTAAAAAACTGTCATTTGAGCGTTATATTCAAATCAATTATTTAGATAAGATTACAGCAGCAGCCAATCTTCGTTTATTCCATTTATCAAATGGACAGTTTGCATTGCGGCGCTCTGATCGCTTGGAGAAGCATGCCAAGCAAAGTGGGTTAGGGTTAGATGTGTATGATGCTTATACGGACCAATTAAGAGATGTAAAAACATTATCTGGTGGGGAGAAGTTTAATGCATCATTAAGTCTTGCATTAGGTATGGCAGATGTTATTCAAAGCTTCCAAGGAAATATTCAGATTGAAACGATGTTTATCGACGAGGGCTTTGGTTCTTTAGATGAGGAAGCGTTAAATAAAGCAATTGATACGTTAATTGATTTACAAGATTCAGGAAGAATGATTGGTGTTATTTCACATGTAGCCGAGTTAAAAGCCGCAATGCCAGCCGTTTTACATGTTGAAAAAACGTTAAGTGGGCATAGTACAACACACTTTGAAGTAAAGTAGTGCCAGTCACCCAAACAATTCTAAATAAAACCCACTTGCACTGTGTGGTGTAAGTGGGTTTTGTGTGCCAGTCACTCAAACAATTAAAAGAAGTCAGTGCACCTATTTTCTGCGTGTTGATACGTAAGGTGTTGTCCCTTTTTTTGCAGCGACTACTTTTTTGACAATAGGAATGACAATAGGTGCAAATTTTATAGCGGTTTTCACTACTTTTGATACTTTCATGAATACGACATCTCCTTAGTACTAAATTTTAACGTATAACTCGTACAGCTTGCACAATATTCCAAATGACAATACCTAATGATACGAGTAAATAAATTGCAAATGAAGCAAACCAAATGATAATGAATGTATTCCCATTTGAAGAAGGATCAAACGTGTTCAATGACATTGAAGAAAATATAGAGATAGCAAAGAAAATGATACCCAAGACTAACGGAATCAAGTGAGAAATAAGTGCTCGAATGGAATGTCTTTTGACTTCACTATCTTTTGAAACAAAGTAAACGACTAATGGAACGACAAATGGTGCAATAAAAACACTGAGATAACTAAACGCAGATAAAACTTTTTGATTCTCCATAATTGTTCCTCCCTTTTTAATATTTACGCATAGAAAGCGTAAAAGTTTCAAAAAAATAATTGAGGAAAAGGTTGTAATACCAAAGGTGTTTGCGTACAATGAGGGTGTTCAATAAAAATGAGATGTAACGACCACAAGGGGAGCTGATGATGTCAGCTGAGACTGGGCACGTAATGCCTTTACTCTTTGAACCTGTAAGTTAACACTTGCGTAGGGATGTGGATAGAAACCGACACTTTTACGATGTGAGGCTCTGTCCTGGCATCGTTTTTTTATGCCGGATTGAGGTGCACATCCAAATAATTGTTTTCTATTCCTGCTCTTGTATCCTACATCGGAACAAAGGAGAGAATAATAGTATGGACAAAAAAAGATTACTCATGCTGGTGGAGATTGCAATTTTTGCAGCGGTAGGGCTTGTGCTCGATCAAGTTTCTTTTAAAGTATGGGCACAAGGTGGCTCGGTAAGTTTAGTCATGATACCAATTATTTTAATGGCATTTCGTTGGGGTCTTTTGTCAGGGCTTACAACAGGTCTATTAATTGGTGTGCTACAAACAATGTTTGGTGCTTATATTGTGCATTGGCTTCAAGGATTACTAGATTATGGGGTAGCCTTTACTGTAGTAGGTTTAGCGGCAATCGTTCGTGAACCTGTATTAAAAGCCGCAACAGCACTCAACAAAAAGAAAATGGCTCTGTACATAGTGATGGGAACAGTGTTAGCTGGTTTTTTACGCTATCTTGCACACACGATTGCAGGTGCAGTATTCTTTGCGGAGTATGCGGGCGATCAAAATGCATGGATTTATTCAATTATTTATAATGGAACATATATGCTACCAGCAACTATTTTAACAGCTATTGTCGGTGTTCTATTATTTACAGCAGCGCCACAATTAATGCAACGAAAATTATAAATGAATGGAAATAGTATGCTAAGAATTACTTAGTATACTATTTTTTTTATATCGAGAACAATCAGTTTAAATGAACTGTAGAGAAAGGCTGTTTTAATGTCTAAAGACTTTTAAAATCGTCTGTTTTTTCTATGAGTAGCACTTATGAAATGCTATTGGCATAGAATAATTAAAGCTTTTGGCGTTATGCACATAAAAAGTTATGTTATATTAAAGAGTAGATATTAGATGAAAGGGACGTTAAAAATGATTGTAAAAACCCAAGAAGAAATTGAAGCCTTTAAAAAAATTGGTCGCATTTGTGCGGAAATTCGTGAGGCGATGAAAGCAGCTACAAAACCTGGTGTGACAACACTTGAATTAGATGAAATTGCAGGACGCATGTTTGCTGAAGCAGGAGCTATTTCAGGTCCTAAGGGAGAGTATGATTTCCCAGGCTACACTTGTATTAGTGTCAATGAAGAAGTTGCCCATGGTATTCCAGGACAACGTATTATTAAAGAGGGAGATATTGTTAATATTGATGTATCTGGCTCTTTAAATGGTTACTTTGCAGATACAGGTATTTCTTTTGTAGTAGGCGAAGGTTATGAGGATAAAGAAAAACTTTGCCGCGTAGCAAAAAGCGCTTTTGATCGTGCAATGACAAAAGTAAAAGCTGGTTCGAAATTAAACCAAATTGGGAAAGCGGTAGAGCGTGAGGCTTATGCCAATGACTTAACAGTTATTATGAACTTAACGGGTCATGGATTAGGTCGTTCATTGCATGATGAACCAAACCACATTTTAAACTATTACGATGCGTGGGATTCAACAATTATGAAAGAAGGCATGGTGTTAGCTGTAGAGCCGTTTATTTCAGCAAAAGCAGAGCATATCGTTGAAGCTGGTGATGGCTGGACATTTATCACGCCTGATAAATCTTTAGTTGCCCAAATTGAGCATTCGATTATTGTAACAAAAGACAAACCAATCATTTTAACTTCATTAGATGAGCAATAAGACGAAATAAAAAACCTGCTTACCGATTTATTTTTGGTAAGCAGGTTTTTTTTTGACGAATAGAATACCAACAACAAGTACCCCACATAAAAATAAGGCTGCTGTCGTCACAAGCAACTCGTCAAGATGATTATGAAATGCAATGCCAACGAATGCCCAAATGAAAACGCTAGGATAGACAATATCAAAATGATGATAACGTATATGTAAGGCAATCACGACACCAATTGTCAGTAAAATAACTGCCCAAAGTGGATTGCTAAGACCAAAGCCATTCCATTCATAAGAAGTTAACGTAAAACTCGTATTTGTCATCAATAAAAATGTAGACCAAGCAAAGTAAAGTGAAATCGGTAGGCGGCCAGATAATGCATTATTGGAATGTGAGTACGTATTGTAAAGGAAAAATAAGTATAGTACTAACATTACTGTACAGATGAAAAATACTATGAATAATTCATAATGCCAAAATAAAATAGAAATCGCTTGTAAAATACATACATTGCTAAAGAGAACAGTCTGTTTTATAGTTGTCTTTTTAAAATTCATAACTAACCAATAAGCGAGCAAAATGTAAATGACTATCCATATCATATAACTAATATTAATAGGTGCAAACATTACGGGAAAACGATTTGAGATTTCTAACGAAGATTGACCATTTATTTTTATAAAATAGGATGAAAAGGTTAGGATGAGTGAGACAATATACGTTATTGTCATTAAAATAAACTTAGGCAAGGTTTCCTCTCCCTTCGTGTTAAATTGTATAGGGAAAAGACAAATAAGTATAGGACTGTCACAGAATATCTATTTTATTATAGCGGAAAATCCTTACAATGTATCAAGTGAATTTGTTGAAATTATCTACAATTTACCATTTGGATATGCATCCAAATACTTCTTTAGTACAATAGAAATATCCAATT
This sequence comes from Lysinibacillus sphaericus, assembly GCF_002982115.1. Taxonomy (GTDB): domain Bacteria; phylum Bacillota; class Bacilli; order Bacillales_A; family Planococcaceae; genus Lysinibacillus; species Lysinibacillus sphaericus. The sequence goes on from NZ_CP019980.1 coordinate 710,490, forward strand.
TGAAGGAGTGGAATTTTAATGACCCAAAATCTAAAAAATCTTGACCTATCGATTGAACTAGATAAAAAAATGTATAAAAAGAAATTAAAAGTACTCCAATATGAAATGTTAAATGCACAGCAATTTTTACTAAATAATAAAATCGGACTTATTCTAGTATTTGAAGGAATGGATGCTGCTGGTAAGGGAGGCGCCATTAAACGTCTTATTGAACGGGTAGACCCTAGGGGTTACGTTGTTCATCCAATTTCAGCACCACAGCCTCACGAATTACGCTATAACTACTTGCAACGTTTTTGGAGAAAATTACCGCAGCATGGTCAGATTGCCATTTTCGACCGCTCTTGGTATGGACGAGTGCTAGTAGAGCGTATCGAAGGATTTGCAAATAAGGAAGAATGGTCTCGCGCGTATGAGGAGATTAACAACTTTGAGAAGATTTTAACGGCTGGAGACTACATTGTTATAAAATTCTGGTTACATGTGTCAGACGAAGAGCAATTGAAGCGCTTTAATGAGCGTGCGCAAGATCCATATAAATCATGGAAGTTAACAGATGAGGACTGGAGAAATCGCGAAAAAACACCAGAATATATCGCAGCAGCGAATGATATGTTTGAAAAAACAGACAAGAAAAATGCGCCATGGGTTTTGGTAGCAGGAAACGATAAAAAACATGCACGTGTACAAGTGCTACAAGAAACGCTTGCACATATTGAACGCGAGGCGCAAAAGCGAGGTTTACATTTAACAAATGTTTTAGACAAGTCCCAATTAGAGGATGCAGAATCATCTAGTATGGAACTGTTAGAAATCCAATCAAAAGAACAAGTGAAAAATAAATAAATAATATGATTGATGCTGTGATAACAAGACAGGAGCTGTTTTGGTTGTAGCAGCATCTTTTTTTACATACAATGAACATGTACTGACAATTATCGGAAGGCTTGTGGAGAGAAATGGTGCTAAAAATTTGGAATTTATTAAGGAAAAAGGGTGGAAATGTGGTCTCGATTCAGGGGGAGAAATGCTACGTTCGCACATTCCAAGAAAAAGATGCACAAAGTTTAACGGGTCTTGTAAGTCGAAACAAATATTTTTGGTCTACATATGAACCGTTACAGCGACCTGAATACTATACAGTTGATGCACAGTATAAAAAAATTCAAGAAAGTTTATATTTAATGAGCTCAAAGAGAGAATTTACTTTCGGCATATATGAGCAAGGTACAAATAATTTAATAGGTCACATCGCGTTGTATGCTATCAAACGTTTACCGTATTCAAGTGCCTTTGTTGGCTATGCGATGGATGAAATCTATATAGGAAAAGGAATTGTAACAGAAGCAGTAGAATTGGTTGTACAATTTGCCTTTGAACAAATAGGGCTACATCGTGTGGAGGCGTATGTATCGACTGAAAATAACGCTTCGATTCGGGTGTTGGAGAAATCAGGATTTCAACGAGAAGGCTTATTAAGAAAATTATTGTATATCAATGGACAATGGGTAGATCATTATATGTATGCTCGCCTAGAGCCATCATCATGAATACACAACGAGTTATAATAAAGTGCAAAAAGTGTTAGATGACTGCTATCAATCTAACACTTTTTTGCTGCGCCATTGTTGTCCGCTTCGGCTGTGCTTTCCGCTCAGCACAGTAACCCACAACCCTCTGCTTGCGCGCAGAAAGCCCTCGTCTTACGCAGTGTGCGTTCTGGGCAGGAGTCACCGCCTATGCTACCAACAATTAATGCTCACTTCTAATTAAAGAATGAATAGCTAAGGTTTCGTTAATTGTACTAACACCTTTGTTACATTTTCATTTTTTAGAACCTAAACTAGCAAAATCATTTAACAGCTTCAAAGGTGATGGTTTGATTTCGGTCTGTAGGATATTGCTTATAACAATAATCCGATGAAATAACGATATCTTTAAAGCCAATTTGCATTAAAAGCCTTTTAAATTCTTGAATTCCATACCATTTTAAGGTAAAAATTTCAAATTCGCTTTCGATACATTTGCCTTCTTTCCATTTATCATAACGATGGTGGGTAGTTGTCGTTTGTTCAATATAATTGATTGCAGATTGTGTTATTTGCAATGTAATCAATTCATCTTGCTTATTTGTAAACGTTCGATATTGAGAGCTACCTTCATGAAAATCTGGTTGCAAAAATATATCGACTATCAATCTTCCATTTGGTTCTAAATGATGATAAAAATTAGATAGACTAGTCATAGCTTTTTCATCATCAGTAATTAATAAAAATGTTCCAGTAGGGATAATGATTGCTTCATAAAGTTGATCTGATTGGAATGTCTCCATATTTGCTTGATAAATAGTTGCTTCTTTCTGTGCCTTTTTTAGATTGCCTCGACAGTAGTCTAACATTTCCTCGGATAAATCAAAGCCTTCAATAGCAAAACCTTGTTCAAGTAAAGGAATTAAAATACGTCCTGTTCCAACAGCTGGTTCTAATATTTTTCCTTTGACATGCTGAAGTCTGTCGCTATAATATTCGACATCACCGAATGATGTGCCGATTGGTTTATCTAGGTTATAAACTTCTGCTGAAATCGAATGATAAGTATACATGTTGTCCTCCAATTATTGTTTACTTTTTATAGTATTATTACATAAATTTACCTAATTATTGTGTAAAACGCAAGATATGTTCAATAAAAGGAATGTCTACTACATTATTTACAGCGATATAATTTGCGAAAGCAAATAAAAAATGTGTCTATCATTCGATTATTCGATACGATAGACACATTTTTAATTATATAGAAAGCTTTTCTGCCAAAAACGATGCCTTTGGCGTTAACGTTTTATTTACTACCGTCGTCAATTAAATCAAGGCGACCAGTATTTGGATCAATAACTAAACCGTGAACAGGCACACTATCAACCATTAACGGGTGATTACGAATTGTATCGACACTTTTCTTCACGCTAGTCGCGACATCACCGAAACCGCGTAAGAAATCTTTTAAATCAATACCAGAGTACTCCATCATCTTAATGGTTTCTTCTTTAATACCTCGGTCTACCATTTGGTTAAGCATTGCATCTGGATCAACTGCGCTCATACCACAGTCATAATGCCCAACTACATACACCTCATCAGCTTGCAGTCCATAAACCGCAACGAGTAAACTACGCATTACTGCACCGAATGGGTGACTTACTAAAGCACCAGCACTTTTTACAATTTTTACATCGCCGTTTCTTAAGTTCATCGCTTTAGGTAATAGCTCTACAAGGCGAGTGTCCATACAAGATAAGACAACGATGCGCTTATCTGGGTACTTCGTTGTAATAAAAGGCTCATATTTTTTTTCTTGAACGAAATCTTCATTAAACTGTAAAATATCTTTTAACATTGTCATGAAAGTTTGCTCCCTTCCCTAATGAAATATTTTAGAGCAAAAATGTAAATATGCAAATAATAATGACAATATTCGCGCAATTTTTATGAAAAAAAAAGAAGTTTGGTAAATTATTTAGCGAATCTACTATGACATATTTATAAACGAAAAAAAACAGCTACATAAAGTAGCTGTTTTTATATGATTAATATTTTTCTTTTGGTTGTGGATCTACAGTTACAGAAGATTTGCTATCTAAACCAACTTGTAGATAGTGGATAAAGAATCCCATAGAAATTAATAGTACGGCTGAAAAGCCAAGTACAGTTGTAATGAACATTATAAAAGCTCCTCTCTACTTAAATAATCTACTATATGAACTACTCTAATTATACAATAGGTTGCTAGGAAAATGTAAGGATAATTTATGACATCCATAAGATACCTAGCCTAGAATAATAGTAATAGGACTGACTATTTACTTAAAAGGCCCAGTTGCCATTGCGGAAAATTGGTTCGATTTGACCATCAACAGCAATGCCGTCAATATCCATATTAGCACAGCCAATCATAAAGTCAACATGCGTTAAACTTTGATTTAGACCGTGAGACAGCAATTCTTTTGCTGACATTTCTTTACCACCTTCTATACAAAAGGAATAGGCATTACCTATAGCTAAATGATTAGAGGCATTTTCATCGAATAATGTATTGTAAAATAATAATCCGGATTGTGAGATAGGCGATTGGTGGGGAACAAGTGCTATTTCCCCAAGATACTGTGCACCTTCGTCTGTTGCAACAAGGGATGCTAATATATCTTGTCCTTGCTGTGCTTGTATATCGACAATACGACCATCTTTAAATGTTAATGTAAACTGATCGATAATATTTCCACTATAGCTTAAAGGTTTTGTACTTGAGACAAAGCCATTGACACCTGTTTTGAGTGGGGCTGTAAAAACTTCTTCTGTTGGCATATTTGCCATAAATGCATTGCCATATATATTGACACTACTGCCACCTGTCCAAATATGCTTCTTTGGTAACTCAATCGTTAAATCTGTTCCCGGAGCTTGATAGCGCAAGAACTTGAATTGTTTCTTATTTAGATAGTCGGCTTTGTTATGTAACTGTTCGTTGTGAGTTTTCCAAGCATTAACCGGTTCATCTTGATCTGTGCGTGTAGCAGCAAAGATCGCTTCCCATAATGCTTCTACTTGCTGTTCTTCTGGTAGTTGAGGGAATACTTTGGCTGCCCATTGTTTAGAAGGAGCAGCAATAACTGTCCAGCTAAATTTATCTGCTCGCATCATAGTATAGTAGTTAGCGAGTGCTTGACCTGAGGCTTTTTGGAAAGTCATAATTTTTTCATGATCGATATCCTTTAAAAGGTCTGGGCTTTGTGAAACGATGCTTAAAAAGGCAGCACCTTGTTCTGCAAGCCATTCACGCTCTTGAATTTTCCATGGAGGATAAAAATCAAATGAGTCTTTTGGAGCTTTTTCATAACGTGTGCGCACAAGTCGATCATCTGATAAATCAACAAAAACCTGTTTTGCACCATTTTCATAAGCAATTTTAGTAATTATTTCAGCTAATTTTAAGTTATCGGTCGAACAACTCACATAAAGGAATTGATTTTTCTGGATATTTACTCCTATTTTCACGGCTAATTCGGCATATCTTAGTAATTTTGTGTCAAATGATAATAACAAATTCTTAACTCCTTTCGATAAAAGACAATTTCGTGTATTATTCTTAATTCAATATAATCAAATATGGTCGAAATGTGAATAAAAAGCATTTATTTCATCGAAAAATTAGTGAAATACATTTATACTATATAATATGTTTATTTAAAATATGGAAAATAGGACGAAAATAAGTAAGTATAGAAGATTTGGAGGTTCTAAAATGGATTTATCGTCAGTAGTAGGGATAATTTTAGCGTTTATCGCACTGTTAACAGGGATGGTGTTAAAGGGTGTAAACTTAAGTGCCTTTTACAATCCAGCGGCTATTTTAATTATCATCTTCGGTACAATATCAGCTGTAACAATTGCCTTTCCTATGAAGGAACTAAAGCGGGTACCAAAGCTATTTAAAATTCTTTTTAAAGAAACAAAATTAGCAGATGATATTGAAATTATTAAGATGTTTTCACAATGGGCTGATTTAGCACGTCGTGAAGGATTGTTAGCCTTAGAAAGTAAGGCTTCAGAAATTGAAGATCCATTTTTAAAAAATGGTCTTACATTAGCAATCGATGGTCAAAACGCCGATTATATCCGTGATGTATTAACGGAAGAAGTAGAAGCGATGGAAGACCGACATACAAGTGGTGCAGCCATTTTTACACAAGCAGGTACATATGCCCCGACATTAGGGGTACTCGGTGCGGTAGTAGGGTTAATCGCAGCGTTAGCAGATATGAATGATATTGATAAGTTAGGACATGCCATATCGGCTGCATTCATGGCAACATTATTAGGTATCTTTACAGGTTACGTACTATGGCATCCATTTGCCAACAAGTTAAAACGTAAATCAGCAGTTGAAGTAAAGCAAAAACGTATGATGATTGAAGGCATTCTTTCTGTATTAGAAGGGGAAGCGCCACGTGTTATTGAACAAAAATTATCTTCTTATTTAACGATGGAAGAGCGTCGTCAAATTTCGGGTGAAAGCGGGGCGGGCGGCCTAGGCAAAGAAAGCTAAGAAAAAAAAGCATGAAGAACATGTTGATGAGTCTTGGTTAGTACCATATGCTGATATTTTAACGTTATTATTGGCGTTATTTATCGTACTTTTTGCATCTAGTTCAGTTGACCAAGAAAAATTAGATCGTATGTCGGCAGTGTTTAATCAAGTATTTGATGGTGGGACGAGCTTCTTAGAACAACCATCTCCAATGCAAACACCAAATGCAAATAATGATCAAACACCACAACAGCCACAGCAAAACTCAGCGTATTTAAAGGATCAACAGGATTTAGCTGAAATTAAAGATAGTGTCGATAATTTTATTGCAGTCAATGAGATGGAAGGTCAATTCGCAACGGAAATGACAGATGAAGGTTTACTTGTTACTATTCGCGATAGCATTTTGTTTGATCCAGGACGAGCTACTATTAAACCTGAGTATAATAAAATTGCTAGTGAACTTGCAGGCGTATTAGTGTCTGACCCAGCACGTAGTATTGTCATTACTGGTCATACAGATAACGTACCGCAAACAGGTCCTGAGTTTGCTTCAAACTGGGAATTATCGGTAATGCGAGCGGTGAACTTTTTAAAAATTTTAGTGGATAGTAATTCAAAACTTGATCCGGTTTATTTTAGTGCAAAAGGATATGGTGAATATAAAGCCATTGCACCGAATAATACGGCTGAAGGGCGCGCGAAAAATCGTCGTGTGGAAGTATTAATTCAACCACTTGTTGCTGAAGATGGCTCTGCTGCGAAAAATACGCAGTAGTCAAAAGAAAAAGCTATTAGCAAATGACTTAAAGGTCCTTGCTAATAGCTTTTTTAATGTAGAGAGGTAAAGTTACAGGGCATTGCTATTATTTGCGTAAAGAGCCCAATTCAGCAACGATAGCCTGCATTTCACTAGGGCTAAATGTGTCACGTTTCATAACCATTTCGTATAGATAGACTAAATCTTCATAATTTGCTTCATCAAAATTCTCTGATTTCATGGCATCTACATTGACCATGCGAAGCTTATCTTTCATTTGATCGACCATATAAATAACGTTTTCTTTTGACGATATAGATAAATCCATTCAATTAACCTACCTTTCATAATCCTAGCCAATATCATTTCATTGAATAAAAAAAATGTCAACACTGGAATTGGGCGTTGCTTTAAAAATAGACTGTAATTGGGTAGAATAAGGGCAGTAAGCTGTTTAATTATAAGAAAATAGGGAATAAACATTACACAAGCAGGGGGTATATAAAATATGGGACAAAGTAAATTATTAGCATCCATCGTCGTAGGTGCTGCTGTAGGTGCTGCATTAAGCATGTTTGATCGTACTACACGAGAGAAAACGGTCGCTACTACTAAAAAAATGAAGGAAGCAGTATCCTATTACGCATCGCATCGTAATGAACTGCAAGATTTAATTGAGGAAAAGGTAATCGCAGCTAAAGTACTTTGTGATAGCGTATCAGAAAATGTCAATACAATAGCTGAGAAAGTCGATGAATTTAAAGAATTACCTTCCACTATTCAAGGCATGATTAGCGATACAAAAACAGCCTTTACCTCACCAGAAAAAGAATAGGCTGTAGTTCAAGGAGGGAATTAAATGGAAAAGAAAAAGGCATCCATACGTTCTTCATTTGCGGAAGTAAAAGCATTTTTTTCGCCAAATGAAGATATGGTAGATGTGATGACATCGAAAGGCTTTATCCAAGATTTAATGCTTCGCATACAACGCGTTGAAATATCGGCGCTTGGGGCGCAACTTGCTTATTTCTTTTTGCTATCTTTCTTCCCCCTACTCATTTTCCTTGTAACGCTATTGCCGTATTTAAATTTAGAAACAACGCAAGTGTATTCGTTTTTAGTTAATTTAATGCCTGATGAAGTATACAGGTTGATTGAAAGTACATTAAATGAAGTGCTAACGAACCGTAATAGCAGCCTATTATCAATTGGGGTACTTGGGACGATTTGGTCTGCGTCAAAAGGAATCAATGCGTTATTAAGAGCTTTAAATAAAGCGTACGATACCGAAAATAGGGTGAGCTTTATAGATCGAGGGCTCTCTCTTGTATTTACTTTAGCTTTAGTAATTGTAATAGCAGTGGCACTTTTATTACCTGTTTTTGGACAGCAAATTGGTCATTTTTTATTTTCAATCGTTAGTATTGAAGATGAGTTTGAATCCCTTTGGCGCAATATTCGCTGGTCGATGCCACCGTTGCTTATTTTTGTAGTGTTGATGGCAATTTACTGGTTAGTACCGAATACGACACCTCGATTGAAATTAATGGGTGTTTGGCCAGGCGCAATGTTTTCGACGCTCGCATGGTTGCTTGTGACATATGGTTTTTCTTTCTATATTAGTAATTTTGGAAACTATTCTGCTACATATGGTAGTATTGGTGGCGTTATTATATTAATGTTGTGGCTGTATTTTACAGGGATGATTTTAATTTTTGGTGGTGTCTTAAATGCCACGATGCAAAAGAGAGCATTGCTTAAAGCGGAAGGTGCTATTAAATAACTGTAAAAGTAGCTCAAAAGAGAAAAAGTGTTAGATTGACTGCAATCAATCTAACACTTTTTGCTATGCGTGGATATAGCTACAGTGGATTCTTCAGTGGGCACACCGTTGATTTCCGTTCCAGGCGCTCCCTTTCCGCAGGCACGGCTTCAACTAATTTTTGCAGCTGTCGCCGCAAAAATGGATTTTCAGCTCGTGCTGTTCCTGCTGGAGTGTCGCGCCTTCCACTCCAATCAACTAATCACGCATCGCAGAAAATTGTGTGAGTGACTGGCACCCACATAGGCTAGCAGATACAAACTTTGCGATTGTAGTGAAGGGTTGCTCGACTCCTGCGGGACAAGCGTGAGACTTAAGACCCCGCACGTAACGAAAATCAATGGCAATAGTTCATTTTTATGAATTGGATGACACTTTAAAAGGTGGTCTCGGTTTGAGACCACCTTTTTTATACATTTTTATTAAGCATTCGTAAGCCGTTTAAAATAACGAGAATTGTACTGCCTTCATGACCGATAACACCTAGTGGTAAATCGACAACTTGTAAAAAGTTAGAGGCAATCAATAAAACAATGATACCGATAGAGAAGAAGATATTTTGTTTCACGATTCGTTGCATTTTGCGAGAAAGACGAACCGCATAGGCAATTTTAGATAAATCATTTTTCATTAATACGACATCTGCTGTTTCTAAGGCAACATCTGTCCCTTCTCCCATTGCAATACCAGTAGTGGCTGTTGCTAATGCTGGTGCGTCATTGATACCGTCACCAACCATCCCTACGTATTTATGTTGATCGAGGAGGCGTTTCATTTCCGTCACTTTTGTTTCAGGAAGACATTCTGCCACATATTCAGTAACGCCTGCCTCTTTTGCGATCACTTTAGCCGTTTTCTCATTATCGCCAGTCAGCATAATGACATCAATTCCTAATTCTTTTAACAATGCGACAGCTTTTTTTGCTTCATCACGAACAGTATCTTTTAACGCAGCAAGTGCGACAATACCTTCTTTGTCACGTATGAAGATTACTGTTTTACCTTCAGCAGAAAGCTTTGATAATGCGTTATTTGCGAAGGTGTTAGCTTCTTCACTTCCAACAAAATCTGGTTTACCTATTAGATACTCTGTTCCATTGACAAAGCCTTTCATGCCCCAACCAGGGATATCTTCAATCGTTGCTTGTGCAAACTGAGATATGTGTTGTGCTTTAGCATAGGTAGTAATCGCTTGTGCTAATGGATGGTTTGATTGTGCTTCAATACCCGCAAGAATAGCTAATGTTTCTTCTTGATTTAAGCCATCACGTACGATGAAGTCTGTTACGACTGGTTTACCTTGTGTTAAAGTTCCTGTTTTATCGACCGCTAATGCACGTAACGCACTTAAATGTTCGAGGTGTAAGCCACCTTTAAATAGTATCCCGTTTTTCGCGCCATTCGAAATAGCTGCTAATGTGGCAGGCATAATGGATGCAACTAGTGCACATGGAGATGCCACTACTAAAAGTACCATTGCTCGATAAAACGTAGTCGTCCAGTCCCAACCGATTAAAAAGTGAGGAAGGAACATCATAAGTGCAACAGATAGTAACACTAATTTTACATAAGTACCTTCAAATTTTTCGATAAATTGCTGTGAAGGTGATTTTTCACTTTGAGCATTTTGCACAAGCATAATAATTTTTTGGAATAATGTTTCGGAATTCGGTTTTGTCATTTCCATAGTAATCGCGCCATTTAAATTAACTGTCCCTGCAAATACTTCGTCACCTTCAAACTTGGCAATCGGTAATGGCTCACCACTAATAGCAGATTCATCGATAGAAGACTGTCCTTTAAAGATAATACCGTCCGCTGGGACACGTTCACCAGGTTTAATCAGTAAATGGTCTCCAATTTTTAGTGTTGAGACAGCGACTTTCATCGGTTCAAAACCGCCACGTACTAACCAAGCTTCCTCAGGTTGTAAATTCATGAGAGCAGAAATTTCACGATGACTTTTGTTCATTGCATATGTTTCTAAAGCGCCACTGACAGCAAAGATAAAAATAAGGATGGCTCCCTCTGTCCAATAGCCAATCGCTGCTGAGCCAATCGCAGCTAAAATCATTAGTAACTCTACATTTAATTTTTTTTCTTTTATTGTTTCTTCGATGCCTTCTTTTGCTTTTGCAAATCCTCCAACACAAAAAGCAACAATATATAAAAGAACTGAAGCCGTTGTTTGATCATTTGTATCTAAACGCCATGCAAGCAAAATAAATAAACCAGCCATGATAGCAGCAATTAGTTCTGCATGCACTTTAATATTCTCAATTAAACCAACATTTTCTCGATTAGAGTACTCCATCTAAATCCCCCCTGATAATGAAAATCAATATCAAAAACCTTATAAATTAAAGAAAAACAAGCGTTTCTGTAGTTGATAACCACTTTCATTCAAGTCCTTCTTAATTTAGAATTATTATAACAAAGCTGTTTGGAAAAAGAAAGGAATAAATTTAAAATAGAATAAAAAGTCCTTTGAAATATTTGGTTTAGAGGAGTTGCAAATCAATATACTGATAAAATAGTGAGCTTGTTCAAGAAAAAAGAGGGGTTTATATAGCGAAGAAAAAAGACACAGTATATTCACTAGGAATATTCTGTGCCTTTATATTTTGTGTTCGTTAAAGGTAAATCTTTTCGTTAAAAATATGCTATTGGCTTAGAAAACTCTTTCTGCATGTAGCGCAAGTTTTTCTAGAGAAGATTTATCTACATCAGCGTGAAGCGAGTTACCATGAGAGTCCATTGTTACTACGGCTGTGAACCCTTCAACGTTTAAATGCCACATAGCTTCTGGAATACCGAATTCCATTAAGTCTACACCATCTACACCTTTAATGCAGTCTGCGTAGTATTGAGCAGCACCACCGATTGCATTTAAGTAAACCCCACCGTGTTCACCTAAAGCAGCAAGTGTTTTTGGACCCATACCGCCTTTACCAATTACAGCACGGATACCAAATTTTTTCATGATATCGCCTTGATATGGCTCCTCACGGATAGAAGTAGTTGGGCCAGCAGCTTTCACTGTCCAGTTACCTTCTTCATCTTTAGCCATTACAGGGCCACAGTGATAAATAACTTGTCCGTTCAGATCAACTGGTGCATCATGACTCATTAAGTGATGGTGAATTGCATCGCGACCAGTGTACATACGACCAGTAATAGATACAACGTCACCTACTTTAAGTGAACGAATTTGTTCTTCTGTAATAGGTGCAGTTAGTTCTACAACATTTGTAGAAGTCTCTTCTGTTGTTGCAGCAACTTCATCTTTAAATGTAATTTTTTCGCCTTCTTGATAGTGCCAGTTAATGATTTCGCCAGTTTCTGGATTAATATCAACTGCCATACGACGGTAAGCCCAGCAGTTATAGGCTACTGATACGTAGAATGATGCAGGAATACGGTGCATAACGCCAATTTTACAACCAAGTAAAGTTGCTTCACCGCCGAAGCCCATTGTTCCAATACCGAAAGTGTTAGCAGTTTTTACAACATATTCTTCTAATTTTGCAAGATCAGGATTTGCATTCGTATCTTCCACATGACGGAATAATTGCTCTTTTGCTAAATCATAACCAGAAGAGCGGTCGCCACCGATACCTACGCCGATGAAGCCTGCAGAACAGCCTTGACCTTGAGCTTGATATACAGAGTGTAGAATACATTTACGGATACCGTCTAAGTCACGACCAGCACGACCAAGACCTTCTAACTCACATGGTAAGCTGTATTGGATGTTTTTATTTTCACAGCCGCCACCTTTAAGAATTAATTTAATCGTAATATAGTCTTTTTCCCATTGCTCGAATTTCATAACTGGTAGTCCATCACCAAGGTTGTTGCCACTGTTTGCGCCAGTTAAAGAATCAACAGCATTTGGACGTAATTTTGCATCGGCTGTTGTATCGTTAATTGCTTTTTTGATTGCTTCTTTAATCTCTAATTGGTTTACACCTACAGGAGTGTAGATTTTAAATGTTGGTAGACCAGTATCTTGGCAGATTGGTGATACATTGTCTTCTGCCATAATAATATTATTAGAGATTGTTTCCAAACTCATTGCTGCACGAGTGCCTGCATTTTCAGCTTCTTTCGCTTTTTTAATGGCACGACGTACGTCTTTTGGTAAGTTTGTTGACGTTTCTGTAATTAAATCATATAGACTTTTCTCCAAAGTTTGAAGATTCATTTTGGTATTGCCCCCCATAGAAAATTTAATTATTTCCACGAACCATTATACTCTTTTCCACTAATGAAAAAAAGAGTGCATGTAATTGTAGTAGGAATTAGCGAATAACTATAGAATTCTAATGTTTCGTAATTTGCCATTAAATGTTTAAAGAGAGTAATTGCTTATCAGGAACGTTTGTTCTATAATGGAATTAACTTTAATTCAAGGAGGATATTTCATGTCAGAAACAAATTCGTTGAAGTTACCAAAGGAAGTTGAACCATATCGAAATATAATAGAAGGAACAATGAGTCCTGTTGTTGTAATGGAAGCGCATGAAAAGGAAACGACTTTATTTGCAAGTAAATTAGCAGGGAATCCATATTTTCCACTGACTATGGAATATCCTAAAAATGAGGAACAACAACCATTAAAGCTTTTAGCACAAATTAATTTTGCGGATGTTCCTAAGCACGTGCCTCATTTACCAGAGCAGGGGATATTGCAGTTCTATATTGATGGTTATGATGATGTCTTAGGGATGGATTTCGATAATGGGAAAAATCAAGCGGGTTTTCGCGTTATTTTCCACGATACAATCATCGATGATGAATCGCAACTTGTGCAAGACTTCTCATTTATTGAAAATGAGGATGAAGAAATGTATTTTCCTGTAGAGAAAGAACTGGCATTAAGCTTTAAAGCAAAATTTGAACCTTTATCAATGGGTGATTTTCGAAGCGAGGAAAAGTACGCAAGTCTCTTAGCGGTTATTGAAGAAAACGAAGAATTGGCGGATGTATTGTATGATGTATTATCTGGAGCTGGGCATAAAATAGGGGGATATCCTTTCTTTACACAGGATGACCCTAGAGCTTATGGCGATTATAACGATTCAACAACGTTGTTATTGCAAATAGATAGTGAAGGAGATCATATACTGTGGGGAGATTGCGGTGTTGGCAATTTCTTTATTACAGAAGAAGAGCTTAAAAATAAAGATTTTAGTCAGGTTGTTTATAATTGGGATTGTCATTAAAAAGCAAGCGGGCAAATTATTTGCTCGCTTGCTTTTGCGTGTCATTATTGTTCACGAGCGTTGAATTGCTCCATTTTCTCTTCTAAATCATCCATCATTTGAATTAGACGATCAATATCCTGTAATTCAGTCGTTTCTGGGTCGATGGCATCTAATACTTCTAAAAACATTTCAAGACGTTCTTTTAAGTAAGTTACTTGTTGCTCTTTATCAGTGATTGGCTTTGACATACATACACCTCATTTCGTCCCTTACATCGTAGCTGATTTAGGACTAAATTTCAATGTTTAGGTAAACACCTAGGACTTAGAGATTATTTTGAAAAATTAATAGACAGAATATTTACAATATTGATGTTGTATGTTAAAGTTGTTTTAAGAAATAGTAAAGGAGCTGATGGTACTAAACGGTGAACTCTAACTCGAAAAGGAGGGAGTTTAAACAAGTAATCGGCAAATAAAAAGCCGAAAATCGTGTTTATACAATTGAATGGAGATAAGTGTTAGTTAAGCCTTAGCGTAAAATCACATGTGGTGAGCGCTAAGGCTTTTTGGTATGCTGTTATGTGGAAGATGACTTGATGTTGGAGGAAAAAATGACTTACTTCTCAGATTACAGCAAAAAAAGGTTTGCAATCCTAGTGTTAATTGTATCTATATCAGGATTTTCACAAGGAATGCTACTGCCACTTATTTCTATTATTTTTGAACGTGACGGTGTATCCTCTGCATTAAATGGTTTAAATGCGACAGGTCTATACATAGGAACTTTATTAATCTCACCGTTTATCGAACAACCTTTACGAAGATGGGGCTACAAACCAATTATTTTAATAGGTGGTGCACTTGTATTTGTCTCACTCCTTGTATTTCCTTTATGGAAAAGTGTTACATTTTGGTTCGTGTTGCGTTTGCTGATAGGTGTAGGCGATCATGCGCTACATTATGCAACTCAAACATGGATTACAAGCACAGCCGATCATAAAAGTTTAGGTAAAGGTATGGCTATTTATGGTTTGTCTTTTAGTACGGGCTTTGCGGTAGGGCCATTGATGGTAAAGCTTATACAGATTGCTGAACCATTGCCTTTTATTGTGTCGTCGATTATGTGCTTATTTGCATGGTCATTTGTATTTTTATTACGCAACGAGAAGCCAGAGCGTCTAACTGGTGATATGAATGCAAGAGGATGGAAGCGCTATAAGGTGGCTATTGTATTTGGGTGGATTGCATTTTTAGGCCCTTTTGTTTACGGTTTTTTAGAATCGTCGTTAAATGCTTTATTTCCAGTATACGCCTTGCGTAAAGGCTTTGATGTTGATATCATTCCCATTATTTTATCAGTCTTTACTTTTGGAGGTATTTTAACGCAAGTTCCTCTTGGCGCACTGGGCGATAAAATTGGACGGCGAAACATCTTGATGACTGGAGCATTTGGGGGAGCTATCCTTTTTAGTGTGGCTAGTTTTTTAGAGCATTCACCATTAGCGGTAGCAATCGTATTTTTCTTCGCAGGTACATTGGTCGGTTCGATGTTTTCTCTTGGAATTACTTACATGGCGGATTTAACGCCGAAAGAACTGTTACCGACTGGCAACTTACTTTGTGGAATTGCCTTAAGTATCGGTAGTTTAACAGGACCGTTTTTAGGCGGGGTTTATTTAGAGTTTGTAAAAAATTATAGCTTCCTTTTACTTGTGTCGTTGCTCTTACTAACTGTGGCAATCGTTTTAATGATATTCGGGAAGCATAAAAATAAGCGACCAGTGACGGTATAACGTCATGGTCGCTTTTATATGCAAAAATAAAAGAGCGGGGCTCATCTCCCGCTCATAAAACAAAAAACGCCCAGCAAATCCGTGCTGTAATGGCGTTTTTCGGTGTGACACGGATGTTTAAGTCCATGCCACGTAGGTTTGGCACCTAACAACATATTATACAGATAAGCTATTATAAAAGCAATGAGATAGTTGATAGATATATAAGGAATTAAATGGAATTCCCGCATAATGGGGGGAATCCATTTGATCAATAGTGATACCCGCGAAGTGGAGCGAAATATCCGCGAAATTAGAGTGAATACCCGCGGATGCAGGAAGTGATTTTGCGGAAGCGAGTGTGGAATAGGGGGAGAATTGATAATAGTAACAAGAATTAACTAGTAATTGGTGGTATTATGGTTAAAAGATTTAATTAAGAATAAGGAGGAGATTCCTTGAAAATTATGCGTAACTCAGACCTTTTAAATGACAGTGAGATAATGGATTTATTAGATGATTCTCAAAGGACGATTAAATCTTTTAACAAAGAAGAACTTACAGAAACAGCTAGGGCTATATTAAGAGAATCGTTAGAAAAATCCATAGAAATATATAAACAAAATAAAGATTTTGGAAGTGTTGAAACCTTTAGCATTATATTGTGTAATTTTGAGAGCTTAAAATTTTATTTAGAGTTTGATCATGAAAATTCTATTGCATATTCTTTTGAATGTAATAAAGAGACTGAGCATTATGCTTTAAAAGATAGTGGTTTTTTTACCTTGTTAAAATAAAAAGAAAGCTCTAAAAACTGTTTGCAGTGAATCCTGAAGAGAGGACACTAAAAAAAGTATACCTATTTCAGATTCAGTCCATTTAGCTTTTAGAGCTCCTAATATTTTGAATTAATTATTTAATACCATTAAATTCAACACCAGCAGGTGAAGGTCTTAAAACGGTCTTTCCATCTTTTACTACATAATCTGCCATAAATGAGGCTTTATTTTTATAATGTGCGATATTATAAGATCCTATTTTCCTATCTAGGAATGGTTTAATGTGAGTTTCATTGAAAAAATTATTTAGGACAATTGTAGAGTAGTTTGTATTTGGTAACATTGCATATCCATAAACTCTACCACCAATTTGATCTATACTACCTATTCCCATATTTCTAGCATATAATGTTGCATAAAATAACGTATCATTATGACTTACGTCACGGAAAACTACGCTACCTAGAGCAGCAATACTCCTTGTTTGAATTTTTTTAACAGTATTTAATTCATTAATTTTTTCACTAGGTATTATCTCAACTTGTTCTAAGTTTAATTTCTCTAGTATTTCTTCAATATTTTCTTCCATCGCATTAGGGTTTTCTTCGTAGTAATTCTCTATTATATTCATCTCGTCTAAAGTAGTAACTCTACGTGTGGGTGACATTACATCATTGTCGTTTAATAAACTATCAATTTCTTGTTGACTAAGGAATCCTTGAGTTTGAGCAAATCCTGTGTTAGGTAAAAAAGCAAAAACTAAAAGTAATAACATTGCTAACAATTTTGACATTTTATTTCCCATATGAATAACCCTCCCGTTTTTTTTTTTTTTTTAAAATATTTTGACTTATTGAAAAATAAAATGCAAGTAATTTTATATGAAATTTTAAAGCTTGAGGTCGGAAAAATACTATATTACATAGTAGAGACCAACATAACATTTTACACCTCCTTCTGAAGTGGCTATTCAGTTTAAAGGAGTGAAATCATTTTTGTATACGGGAAAGGAGAGTCGATTCTTTGGTGGGAGACTTGAATTCTGCACAAGAAGCTCTTTTTCTTATTTAAAATAAAAGAGCATCTCAAAAAACTTTGAGACGCTCTAACTGTTTATTTTCTTAACGCAAGCTTTGCAATACACGCAACTTGCATGTTTTTACAACATAGATTTAAGCTATGATAAAAACGTCCAATCTATAGTAATATTAACGCTGGAAACGATTATTTTATTGATTAGTTTGGCGACTATCAATCGCTTTTGGTCCGTCTCCTCGTTATTCCAAACGAATGTGGCTAACTGAGAGACTGTTTTCTATCTCATCATAATTTTTTAATTCGAAGATGCTGCTAAAGTGACTGGAGAATATGCATCACCTTACTAGGTTCTATGCGTTTTTTATAGTCTGCTTCGGCGCTAGCAAAACGGATAATGCCTGCTTTATCAATTACATAAGTAGCTGGTACTGGAAGTTCCCAAGAATGATCACCATTAAATGTTTCGAGTGAAATATCAAGCGATCTGTAGATAGGATATACATATTCAGGTAATTTAAATTTAAGATTATATTGTTCTGCTGTTTTATTGTGCAAGTCGCTTAAAACATGAAAATTTAATTCGTTCTTTTCTTGTACAGATGCAGAATAGTTTGGAGTTTGAGGGCTAACTGCAATCAATTGGCCCCCAATTGCCTTAATGTCATCATTCATTCGCTGGTATGCTTTCAACTCAAGGTTACAGAATGGACACCATGTACCGCGGTAAAATATCAGAACAACAGGCCCTTTCAAAAGTTCTTCAGACAAAGTTATCTTTTGACCTGTAGAATCCACTAAAGTGAAGTCAGGCGCTTTGACTCCAGCTCTTAAACCCCTACCGGAATCAGATGTACGTAAATCCTGAATCGATTTTTCGAATGCATCCAGCACTTCCTTTGGGAGCACCTTTTCCATATGTGTAGCTGCTATTTCTAAATCTCTTTGCAATTTTTGAAATGGCGTGTTTTCCATTATATCATCTCCGTATCGTATTATATTTTGTATGTAGTTATACGATACATCTTTTACTAGAAGGAAGATGTAATGTTGTTTACAACTCATTTTGAAAATTTCTTGCTACTTGATACGCTCCAGCATTTTTCAGTCTAAGAAATGTTTCTCTCCAAAAGCTTTCCGATGGATATAGATTGTTTTAAATCCTGTCTTAATGACTTCTTCTTTAACAAGTTCTTGTAAAACCACAGTTACAGCTTCTCTGGTTGCACCAACTAAATTGGCGATTTCTTGATGCGAAAGAGGAAAATCTATTTTGTAATACTCATTATCACCCGTAAGTCCAAACTGATCAGATAGTTTAATAAGCGCATATAAAACTTTGTCATGTAGTTTCCCAAGAGCTAGATTTTGCGTTAACTGACTCATACCGATAACTCGATTACTAAGTACTTTTAACAATGTCATCATAAATTGAGGCCGCTGAATTAAAAAATTTTCAAATCTTTCCTTATTCATCAAACATATATGGCTTTCCTCTATCGTTTCAATAAAATTCTCTCGGGTACCAAATGATATGATATCCATTTCCCCAAATACATTACCTTCGTTGAGTATATCCGAAGTAAATTGCTTACCTTGAGCATTTACCTTATACAGGCGCAACTTCCCCTTTTTAACAAAGTAAAGCCCCTCCGAAAAAGTTTCTGGTGTTTGAATAAAAGTGTTTTTCGGAAAAGTCGTTATTAATGTTAATTGTTCCATTTCTATTAAATCTTCCATCGAGAGCGAATTAAGCAGATTAAATTGCGATAAGTATTGAATGTTATCCATTTTTCCTCCTTATAATTGCATGGGCTCTACAAGACTATAACACATGAAATCAATCGACAATCGTGACAGTACTCAGCTTAAGCAGAACTGTAAAAAAAAACGCAGTCTACAAAATGTAGACTACGCCTAATCAAGATCAACAAAATTTTAAAAGTATATCATTTTCGATGTTCCGCTTTAAGAACCAAGGAGCAAACGCACTCCACTTGGGCAGTTTGTGCGAACATGTCAACGGGCTGAATATATTCCACATCATAAAGTTTTGATAATTCCTGTAAATCTTTAGCCAGTGTAGAGGGGTTACAAGAAGTATAGACAAAACGTTTTGGCTTTAGTTTTAGAACAGTGCGAATAAATTCTGGAGCAAGGCCTGTGCGCGGCGGATCGACAGTAATCACATCCGGCGTAAAGCCTTCTTTGCGCCATTTCGCTAAAACACTTTCGGCAGTGCCCACCGCGTATTTCGTATGTTTAAAACCATGCTTGCGTGCATTAGTTCGAGCATCTTGAATGCTTTCTGGAATAACATCCATACCACGAACTTCTTTTGCTTGATCAGCTAGCCATAAACCAATTGTTCCTACACCACAGTAAGCATCAACAACCGTTTCTTTACCTGTTAATGCCGCTGCTTTTTTAATTTCATTGTATAAATGTACGGTTTGTGTTGGATTCAATTGAAAGAACGCGCGAGCCGAAAGGTCAAATGCTAATTCCCCAAGTTCCTCATGAATTGTTTCCTTGCCGTCTAGTACAATCGTTTCATCACCGAAAATTAGTGAAGTTTTTTCACGATTAATATTTTGTGCAATTGATACAATACTTGGGTCGATTTTTTTAATGCGTGTTATAAGCTCAGCAAGGTGGGGAATTTCTTTGCGTGTCGTTACAAGCACGACTTGCGTTTCACCTGTACGAATCCCCGTACGTACAACAATCGTACGCACTAAACCATCGAGCGTACGACCATCGTAAATTGTAATATTTAATTTTTGTAAAATTTTACGTGTTGCTACTGTAATTTTCGATGTGATTGGATGTTGTACAAGACAATCATTAATATTCAGTAGCTTGTTGCTGCCTTCAGTAAAAAGACCTGCATAAACACGTTTTCCTTCTTTGCGTACTTGGAACTGGCTTTTATTGCGATAATGCCATGGGTTATCCATACCCAGTGTATGGCGAACTTCTACAGATGCAGCTAACGGCTTAGCATAGCGTTCTAAAGCTTGCATCACAATATCGCGTTTTTCAAGAAGTTGTTTTTCATATGTCATATGTTGAAGTTGACAACCGCCGCATTCATTGTAAACAGGGCAAGGTGCTTCCTGACGATACGGCGATGCTTTGCGAATCGCCAGTATGTCAGCCTCTGCGAAATTTCGTTGTGTTTTTGTGACTTGGGCAGTAATTTCTTCTCCTGGTATAGCGCCTTTTACGAAGACAACGTTGCGTTTATAAAAGCCCACGCCTTCGCCATTAATACCAAGTCTCTTTATCGTTAATGGGAATTTTTGTCCCACTTCCATCGTTGTTTGTTGCGTCAAGCGATCCACGTCCTTTAACTTTGTACAGCACGTAGTTACTGATAACATGCTGATATCATCTCCCCATTATAACTAAGGAGTGGACGATTGCATAGTGACAGGGAAATCTTCATACTCCAATACTAAATCATCGAGCGATAAAAATGTATAGCCTTGCTTTTTCGCTTCGGCAATAAATAAAGGAAGTGCTTCTGCATTATCTTGCGCTACGGTATGCATTAAAATGACTGCACCAGGGTGAAGTTGTTCCATCAATGCATTATACGCATAATCTGCTCCACGACGTTCATCCTTTAGCCAATCTTTAAAAGCGACAGACCAGAAAATATGACGGTAGCCTTCAGCATTGCCGACTTCCAACAACTTCGCATTAAAAATGCCTTCTGGTGGGCGGGCATATGTTGTACGGTCAATACCGGTTAATTCACGTAATTTCCCATCAAATTTACGCCATTCTGCACGCATACCATCTCTTGTTAACCTAGCCATATTGGGATGACCATAGGAATGGTTGCCGATAGTATGACCATCTTGTACCATACGTTTAACAAGGTCACTAGCACTTTCTAAATAATGACCGGTTAAGAAGAAAGTTGCTGGCGCTTTTTCTTTTTCTAACGTATCCAATATACTTTCAGTAAAGCCATTTTCGTATCCATTATCGAATGTTAAGTAAACAACTTTTTTATCGGGTTTTCCTTTATAAATTGCTCCATATTGGTCGAGTAGCTTGTCAAGTTGTGCTCCTGCTTGTGCTGGTTCGCCATTCTGTGCTTTTTTAATGCCCCAATGATATTCATCTGAGCCTGAAGCAAAGTATGGATTAAAGCTAATTGCTGCGGCAATAATAAATGTAGCAATTACCGCACCTACAATATGTTGTTTCCACATAAAAAACGCATCCTTTCCTTTTCGTTTAGGATGCGTTACTTTTTAAAATTTATCCTACTTCAAGTCGCACTTTGCACACGGATTTTATAATAAATTTTCAAGTGCTTCTTGTAAATGTGGGAATTGAAATTCGAAGTTGTGCGCTTGTAAAACTGTTGGTAATACATGCTGGCCTTCTAAGACAAGCATACTTTGTTCGCCAAGAGCTAAACGCATGGCAAAACTCGGGACTGGCAACCAATGACGGCGATTCATTACCTGT
The DNA here is from genome assembly GCF_002982115.1 of Lysinibacillus sphaericus. Classification (GTDB taxonomy): domain Bacteria; phylum Bacillota; class Bacilli; order Bacillales_A; family Planococcaceae; genus Lysinibacillus; species Lysinibacillus sphaericus. The sequence continues at coordinate 732,442 of NZ_CP019980.1, forward strand.
GCGATAGTTTGTCCGAATTCCTTCATGCGTGTAGCATAAGGAGCTGTGACATTAAATGGTCCGCTGATGGACGCATTTGTAATTGCAAAATAAAGGGCACGTGCCACATCCTCGATATGGACCCATGATAGCCATTGCTCACCCGAACCAATCGTTCCGCCTATATGCAATTTATAAGGCAATAGCATGGAAGGCAACGCGCCATTGTCACGACCTAAAATAACGCCAAAGCGTGCGAGTGCTACACGAACGCCTAGTTTTTCAGCTCGCAAAGCATGGCGTTCCCAATCATGAACGGTCCATCCTAAAAAATCAGTTGCATAATCCTTAAAATTTTCACTATAGGTTGTCGCTATGGAAGGTGGATAAATGCCAACTGCACTGGCATTTACAAGTACTTCAGGCGTTTTATCTAGTTCCTCTATAATCCGAACGATTTCTAATGTAGCATCCATCCGACTCGTATAAATCGCCTTCTTTTGTTTTTTTGTCCAACGGCCGTCATTTAGTGATACACCAGCCAAATTAACGAATGCATCAATATTGTCTAATTCTTTTTCTGGTCGTGCGCCATCTTGTAGCCATTGGACATAATGAATGCCATTTTCGTATTTAGAATTGCTGCGTGACAAGACAAATAGTTCATGGCCTTGCTCTTGTAACAATTTGGTTAGCGCTTTCCCAACAAAACCAGTACCGCCCGCAATAACGATTTTCATACGAACCCCTCCTTTTTCCAAATAGATGTAACTCAACTATACACAAAGATAGAAAAAAAGAAAAAGATGTTATAATGTTTAGGCAAAGGAGTGGTTTCATATGCGTGTTATTACAAAAATTGCACGTCAAAAAAACAATCCAGAACGTTATAATATATATTTAAACGAGCAATACGCTTTCCCAGTAGATGAGGCAATTCTCATACAATTTGGTTTGACAAAAGGGAAGGTACTCGAAGAATTTGATATTCAGGAAATTGCCTATGAAGATGAAATTCGTAAGGCGTTTAATAAAGGGCTGAATTATTTATCCTATCAAATGCGAAGTGAGCATGAGGTGAAGAAAAAGTTAAGCTCACTAGAGTTCGGCGAAGCAGTCATATTAGAAGCTATCCAAAAGTTAAAATCATATGGCTTTTTAAATGATGAATCTTATTCAAAAGCATTGCTAAACACCAAAAAAGCTACCATGAAAAAAGGCCCGCGAGCTATTCGACAAGATCTTATGAAAAAGGGAATCGATAAAAGTTTGCAAGATGAAGTACTGGAAACATTTAGCCATGAGGAACAAGTAAAGCTTGCCACACAGCTTGCTGAAAAAGTAATTCGTTCTGAAAAAAAGAAAACACCATCGCAAATAAAGGCCAAAATTCAAGATTTTTTAATGCGAAAAGGGTATTCATTTACTATTGTAGATGAAGTACTTGGACAGATAGAAATCGAACAAGCAGAAGATGAATGGCAGGCATTGCTTGATGCACAAGGCGAAAAAGTTTGGAAAAAGTATGCCGCGAAGTATACTGGTTATGAATTAAAAATGAAAACGAAGCAGGCGCTTTATCAAAAGGGATTTCCTGTAGAAATTATAGATCGTTTTATTGAAGAGAAGGAGAATGAAGAATGAATGACAAAAACTATGCTGCAATGACAGAGCATGAATTACGTGAAGAAGTAGCTAAGCTTAAAGAAAAGGCTCGCAAAGCGGAACAACTAGGCATACTCAATGAATTTGCAGTTTACGAACGTAAAGCTTTAATGGCAGCAGCTTATTTAGTCGATTTAGATACGATTGTTCCAGGGGAAATGTACCGCATTGATGGCTCTGATAACAACTTTTTCCAAGTGGATTATTTAAAAGGACGATTTGCTTGGGGGCATCGTCTTGGCGGCGATAAGTATCAGGAAGCATTACCTGTTTCTATATTATCACCAATAAAGGTGGGCAAGTAAATGCAAGAAAAAATTGACAAACTAACAACAGAATTACTGGCAAAAAACCCTGAAATGTCTGTAGGTCGTGCGCGAGTTTGGGTGGAGCTTCTTTGGAGTGATTTTGAATCCTCGTCTGCCAAAGCGGGCTACAATTACCGAGGAGCTGACTATACTGAAACGTTAGTGCGCCAATTAATCGTTAGCTATGGTGATAAGCTTCATCTATTTGCAGGGCGCAATCCTAAATACGCTCATTTACTGGATACAAGTGACGATATCGTACAATAAATCGAAAACGGAAGTTAAAAAGAAATAAAGCCGGTGTTCCTTAGTAGGATACCCCGGCTTTATTAGCTTTGTGTAGACTCTTTAATTGCTAGCGCCAATTTGTAATTTCTTCTGAAGTTTATCTTCGGTGAAAATCCAACCAGTGTAAGAGGTAATGATTTCATCGGCATCGTTTAAATGAGCGACTGCAACGAAAGGATAGCGATTGTCACTACGGTAACGAAGATCAATTAACCTTACTTCTGTTAAGCCGTTTTCAAGCTCTGAAATTTCCCATCGATATAATGGTGAGAATGACACAAAGGCATCGAGATTCGGGTCTTTCATAGCAGCTTCAACAGTCGGTGTTTTCGGTAATGGTTTGATTTCAAATTTATCGTAAATATTAACTGTTCGCCCATACGCACGGCCAACATAGTAATGCGTTTTAGATTTTGCAGCGATGCGCCAGTGAAAAAATCGCATTGTAGGAGCTACAATAACATAATCTTCATCCTGTATGGTATTATGAACGGCTCTTTTAACCGCTTTTTGCACAGCAAATCGTAAAATATAATAGACGATAATAATGCCATACATGACGCTAAATGTCCAAACTGGATTTGCCCCAAATGCCCATAGTAATATACCAAGGCAATGGAGAGTGAATATTATCGGATCGAATGTATTAATAACACCAAGTGCAACCCATTTTCTAGAGAATGGACGAATGGCCTGTGTTCCATATGCATTAAAAATATCAACGAAAACGTGAATGGCTACTGCAAGAAATGTCCAAAGCCATAAATGCAACACATTCGCGTCTTGAATAATTAGTGATAGCACGATTGTAATTAAAATTGGCCAGATGACTACAGCTGGAATTGAATGGGTGATACCGCGATGATGTCGAATATAAATCGCATTATTGCGAAGCTTTAAGACCGTATCAACATCAGGTGCTTGTGAGCCGATAATGGTACCAGCCATAACGGCGGTAAAGGTCATTGAATGATTTGCAACTACTGGGTCAGCTAAAGCGAGACCTCCGAGTGCTATGCCCATAACGAAATGTGTACCTGAATCCAAAATTATCCACTCCTAGCATGCGTGAAAAAGGCGTACAATGCATACATGTATATTTCAATATTGGTATCGTATTGCTTTATACAGTTTACCTTTCTATCGCTAAGTATTCATTCACATAATACGGTAAATGATACCGTATTAAAAATACGTTTTTGTCATATTATGCGAATTAGCTTTTCTTAATTGTATACCCTTTTTATCATAAATTAAATCGTAAAAACACGGGAGGTCACTGTGAATTATCCATATGTAACAGAATTTCGACAATCTTTAGTCGAATGGTTCGAAAAAGAAAAACGAGATTTACCATGGAGGCATACAAAGGACCCTTATAAAATTTGGGTGTCTGAGGTCATGCTACAGCAAACACGAGTTGACACAGTAATTCCTTATTATAATCGCTTTATGGAAAGCTTTCCAACGCTAGAATTATTAGCAGAGGCACCACAGGAATATTTATTAAAGCATTGGGAAGGCCTCGGTTATTACTCACGAGCACGGAATTTACAAGCAGGTGTGCGTGAGGTATTAGAAAGTTACGGGGGAATTGTACCTGATAACCGGCATGAAATTTCAAAACTAAAAGGAATTGGTCCTTATACTGCAGGAGCTATATTAAGTATTGCCTATAATAAGCCCGAGCATGCAGTTGATGGTAATGTTATGCGTGTTTTAAGTCGTGTCCTTAATATCCATGATGATATTGCACTTCCAAAAACGAAGAAGATTTTTGAAGCGGCTGTTGAAGAACTAATTGATTCTGAAAATGCATCTTCTTTTAATCAAGGCTTAATGGAACTTGGGGCGCTTATTTGTTCCCCAACTTCACCAAAGTGTTTATTATGTCCCGTCCGAGAATACTGTACAGCTTTTAACGAGGGTGAACCCGAAAATCTGCCTATTAAATCTAAAAAAATAAAGATGAAGCATATTTCATATGATGTCTTTGTTTGTGAGGATGAAGATGGACGGATATTGATGGAACAGCGTCCAGAAGAAGGATTACTCGCGAATATGTGGCAGTTTCCAATGGTGGAACAAGAAGATGATTCTTTGATAAAATTTGCTCACCATCATGAATTAAATGTCCAAGCACACCAGCCAATTTTAACATTTAAGCATATCTTCTCTCATTTAACTTGGGATGTGAATGCTTATTATATGAAGTGTAAAACAGCTGAGAAGGGTGAATGGCTGACACGTGAGCAAATAGAATTATTACCGATGCCTGTACCTATGCTGAAGATATGGCAAGCGATTAAATAGTGGAAATGAAAATTTAAAAAATTAAGAGCATAAAAGTAATCACCTCTGTACACAATAATTAGCGTGGAGGTGAATGACTGATGAAGAAAAATCAAAACAACAACCAACAAGCAAATAAAAACATGCAACGCCAAAGTGAAGAGTTTGGTTATGAAACAGACTTCAACGAAGTGCAAAAGCAAAATGCTAAAGCTGAGCAGAATAAAGCTCAAGCTTCAGGCAAATACGCTAAGAATAACCAAAACGCGAGCGAGTAATCTCTCACTTTGTAACTGCATAATTGCATTTACCTTCTAAGGGGCTGTCTAACAATCGAAAAGATGAAAAGGACAGCCCTTTTCTATATCTTGTGACACGTATTATATAGAAAGATAAAAAATTCCTGAGATTTTTGTTATGATGGAAATTGCTATTAATTTACGAAAATTTGTACATAAATAACATGACACAGTGAAATTTGTAGTTTTCAACTACACCTTTCGCGTACAGATTGCTATAATATACTAGAGACTGCTAGATTTAGGTAGCATAGACGAAAAGGTGGGCTTCAAAAATGGCAATACCGGTAGAAGGAGAAACGATACAAATACATAGTTATAAGCACAACGGCCGCATCCACCGTGTTTGGCAAGAAACAATGGTTTTAAAAGGAACGAAAAACATTATAATCGGTGCGAATGAACGAACACTTGTGACAGAATCCGATGGTCGTACGTGGCTAACGAGAGAGCCTTCTATTTGTTATTTCCATGCGGAGCACTGGTTCAACATCATCTGCATGCTGCGTGAGGACGGTGTGTATTATTATTGTAATCTAAGCTCACCATTTGTTTTCGATAATAATGCCATTAAATATATTGACTACGATTTAGATATTAAGGTTTTTCCGGATATGTCGTATACCCTTTTAGATGAAGATGAATATGAACAACATCGACAGGAAATGTCTTACCCAGATGTAATCGATAAAATTTTAAAGCGCAATGTCGAAAAATTAATTAGCTGGATACAACAAAAAAGAGGGCCTTTTGCACCTGATTTTATCGATGCATGGACGAATCGCTATAAGTTTCAGCTCGATATGCAAGCAGATGATTGTCAGTAACACCTATTAGTTTAACTAATGGGTGTTTTTTTTCATGTAAAGGGTATTTTATAAAGAGAGGCTTCAATGAAAGTGAAAAATAGTTAGCACAAAAGTTTTACTAACTGTACTTCATGCTAAATATTGCTATAATACGTAAGGGCATTCAATATTGAATGTCTGTTTCTTTTTGAATGTATAGAAAGCCATTTAAGCAGAAATGGGTTTCAAATAAGGAAGTGAAGATAATTGGGTAGCGTAAAGCGTTATATGCGTTTTGTAAAACCATACACATGGGAAATACTTTTAACCGTATTCATTGGTATTGTGAAATTTGCGATTCCGTTATTTATTCCATTGCTTATAAAAATAGTACTTGATGATATTATTGGTGCTGATGATTTAACGGATACAGAAAAAACAAAGGAATTGTTTTATTGGCTAGGTGGAACAATTATTGTATTTTTCGTGATACGACCACCAATAGAATACTACCGTCAATACTTTGCACAGCATGTGAGTAATAAGGTACTTTTTGATATCCGAAAAGAAATTTATGCCCATCTACAGCGACTAAGCCTGAAGTATTACGCAAATACAAGAGCTGGCGAGGTCATTTCACGTGTTATTAACGATGTGGAACAAACGAAAAACTTTGTTATGACTGGTTTAATGAATGTTTGGCTTGATTTTGCAACAATTGTCATTGCGGTCGGTATTATGCTAGCAATGGATGTCAAACTGACGCTTGTTGCACTAATTGCATTCCCATTCTATGCAATTAGTGTAAAGTTCTTCTTTGGTAAACTACGAACTTTAACACGTAACCGTTCACAGGCACTTGCAGGTGTGCAAAGTTATTTACATGAGCGAGTGGCTGGGATGAGTATTATTAAAAGCTTTACGCTAGAAAAGCATGAACAACAACTATTCGATGAAGCCAATGGCGAGTTTTTTGAAAAAGCGCTAGATCATACGAGATGGAATGCCAAGTCCTTTGCAGTAGTCAATACAATTACGGACGTGGCACCATTGCTTGTTATTGCTTATGCCGGCTATCAAGTGATTAATGGCTCATTATCGCTTGGAACAATGGTCGCTTTTATCGCTTATATTGAGCGACTCTATGGACCGCTTCGTCGTTTAGTAAGTTCATCCACAACGTTAACACAATCTATCGCTTCGATGGATCGTATGTTTGAACTAATGGATGAGCCTTATGAGGTAAAAAACAAGGAAAATGCCCTTCCATTACCGCGAGCTACAGGTGAAGTGCGATTTGAAAATGTAGCCTTTCAATATGAAGTGGATGGTTCGCCAATTTTAAAAAATATGAACTTTACCATAAAACCAGGGGAGACGGTTGCATTTGTAGGAATGAGTGGTGGTGGGAAATCTACTATTATTAGTTTAATCCCCCGTTTTTATGATGCGACAGCTGGAGCGGTTTTTGTAGATGGACATAATGTTAAAGATGTCACAATCCATTCATTGCGCTCACAAATTGGTATTGTGCTTCAAGATAATATTCTCTTTAGTGATTCAGTTAAGGAAAATATTTTGATGGGGAAACCAGGTGCGTCTGATGAGGAAGTAATGGCGGCTGCAAAAGCAGCTAATGCACATGACTTTATTATGAACTTACCAAATGGTTATAACACAAAGGTAGGAGAGCGAGGCGTAAAATTATCAGGTGGTCAAAAGCAACGAGTGGCCATTGCCCGTGTATTTTTAAAAAACCCCCCGATTTTAATTTTAGATGAAGCGACATCAGCGCTAGATTTGGAAAGTGAAGCACTTATTCAAGAATCATTAGATGCCCTTGTGCATGATCGCACAACGATTATTATAGCGCACCGACTTTCAACCATTACACATGCTGATAATATTTTTGTTATTGAGCATGGACAATTAATAGAAGAAGGTAATCATGAACAATTAATGAAGAAGCAAGGCACTTACTATAATTTATTCCAAGTACAACATTTAGATTAAGTATCACACAATATACGAATGCCGATGATTTGCACCGTAGGGGGTTTTAAGTCCCAAATTGTTTGCGTGCCTGGCACCAAAAAAGTCTTCCATTGTTAATAAAATGGAAGGCTTTTTTTGTGGAAATTTATCGATTTAACAGAAGTTTTTGGAGGAGGGGAAGAAAAATGTAGAAAATATATGTAATTTGCAGAATAATAATGATTGAAAGAGAGAAATATTTTAGTTAGAATTATCTGAAAATAGAGAATTTAGTGATAGTTAGTATATAATATTCAATAAAATTGTATTTTTTGAAAATATTGGTGGGGTGGGGCGATTGAACATGCGAAAAAAGCTGTTAGAAGTAAAAGGGTTACAAACAACGTTTTTCACAGATGATGGACAGATTCCTGCCGTTGATGATATTGATTTTTCAGTCCATGAAGGAGAAATTTTAGGGATTGTAGGGGAATCGGGTAGTGGGAAAAGTGTCACATCTTTGTCCATTATGGGATTAATCCCTTCACCACCAGGAAAAATTACTGGTGGACAAGTACTGCTAGAAGGCAAAAATTTAGCGAAATTAACGGATAAGCAAATGCAAAGAGTACGTGGTAAGGATGTGGCGATGATTTTTCAAGAGCCTATGACTTCCTTAAATCCTTTATTTACAATTGGCGAGCAATTAAAAGAAGCAATTTTAATCCATAATCCCAAGTGGTCGAAAAAGAAGGCTTTTGCGCGGGCGGTAGAAATTATGAAACTAGTAGGATTACCACGTGTAGAGGAACTACTAAAGGATTATCCTCATCAACTATCTGGTGGGATGCGCCAACGAGTGATGATTGCCATGGCATTGGTCTGTGACCCGAAGGTGCTGATTGCCGATGAGCCGACGACCGCCCTCGATGTGACGATTCAGGCACAAATTTTGCAACTGATGAAAGATTTGAACAAGCGTATGAATACGGCTGTCTTATTAATTACGCACGATTTAGGGGTCGTAGCAGAAACTTGCGAACGCGTTATTGTTATGTACGCAGGGCAAATTGTTGAAGAAGCACCTATTCAAGAAATTTTTAAAAATCCTAAGCATCCTTATACACAAGGACTTATTAAATCTGTACCAGATATGCGTTACAAAAAAGATAGCCTTTACTCAATACCTGGCAGTGTACCTAGGCCGGGCACGATAAAAGATGGCTGTCGTTTTGCAGCACGCTGTGAATTTGCAATGGAACGTTGCCTACAACAAACACCACCTTTATATGAAGAGACAGAGCAACATAGAGCAAGGTGCTTTTTACTGGAAGAACAGGAGGTGATTCAATATGTCGAAAGTGCTATTGAAAGTTGAAGGGTTAAAAAAATACTTTCCAATTCGCAAAGGATTCTTGAATACGCAAGTTGGCGATGTAAAAGCTGTGGACAATGTATCCTTTGAAGTATTCGAAGGGGAAACATTAGGTATTGTGGGCGAATCAGGATGTGGTAAGTCAACGACAGGTCGCCTTTTAATGCGCTTGCTCGAACCGACCGCAGGGAACATTGAATTCGGTGGCAAAATGCTTTCTTCCTTATCGAATAGTGAAATGCGGAAAGCACGAAGGGATATCCAAATGATTTTCCAAGACCCCTATGCTTCACTTAATCCACGCCATTCGATTGGCAAGATTTTAGAGGAGCCACTCATTGTGCATGGAATGGGCAATTCAAAAGAACGCAAGCAGAAAGTAATTGAGCTGCTTAAAATTGTTGGCTTAAATGAATATCATGTAAAACGCTATCCTCATCAATTTAGTGGAGGACAGAGACAACGCATTGGCATTGCGCGAGCGCTGATGACCAACCCGCGTTTAATTATTGCGGACGAACCTGTTTCTGCGTTAGATGTATCAATTCAGGCTCAAGTTTTAAACCTAATGCAATCTTTGCAAAAGGAACTAAAGCTTACCTATATTTTTATCTCACATGACTTAGGTGTTGTACGCCATATTAGTAATCGTGTTGGGGTTATGTATTTAGGCAAATTAGTAGAGTTGACCGCAAGTGAAAATTTATATGTAGAGCCGCTCCACCCATATACGCAGGCATTATTATCTTCTGTTCCTGTGCCTGATCCAACTTTTGAACGTGAGCAGCTTATTATATCTGGAGATATTCCGAGTGCATCCAATCCGCCGAGTGGTTGTGCATTCCATACAAGGTGTCCGTTTAAGAAGGCACAATGCTCAAGCGTTGTACCGAACATGCAAGAAGTGAAGCCGGGTCATTATGTTGCTTGTCATCTTTATGATGCGATTCAACATTGAATGATATAAAAAAGTTTTAGGGGGAAAATAGATGAAGAAAAAGAAGCTTTGGTCTTTGGGCGTAATGCTAATCCTTGTTCTCTCAACAATGTTAGCTGCGTGTAGTTCTGGCTCTGATGGCAAGGATACAGGTTCGAAGGATACGTCAACTGGCGGAGATTCAGCTAGCAGCGGTGAAAAAACATTAGTATATGGTCGAGGTGGCGACTCCACAGCTCTTGACCCTGCAACAGTAACAGAAGGTGAATCTTTTAAAGTAACAGTGAATATCTATGAAACACTTATTAATTTTGGAGAACAAGATGTTACTTTAAAGCCTGGTTTAGCAAAATCATGGAAAGCTTCAGAAGATGGCTTAACTTACACATTCCAGCTTGAAGAAGGTGTAAAGTTCCACGACGGTTCAGATTTTAATGCAGAAGCGGTTGCAAAAAACTTTGAGCGCTGGAAAGCTGGTGCAGATAAGTTCCCATACTTTATGTCTCAATTTACGATGGGCGGGGAGCAAATCATTGAATCCATTACACCAGAAGGCGATTATACAGTTGTCTTTAAGTTGAAACAACCACAAGCACCATTCTTGAAAAATTTAGCGATGTCGCCATTTGCCATTGCTTCTCCAAAAGCATTTGAAGCGAATGACGATGCACTAATTGATAAACCAGTTGGAACAGGTCCATTCAAATTTGTAAATTGGACACGTAATGATTCTATTACAATTGAGAAAAATACTGATTATCGTATTGCAGGGTTACCAAAATTAGATAAAGTAATTTTCCGTTCTATCCCTGATAATTCAGCACGCTTAAATGCACTAAATAATGGTGAAGTAGATGTAGTAGATGGCTTAAGCCCATCAGATAAAGGATCGATTGAAACAAATGGCGATCTACAATTAATCGAACGTCCATCTATGAACGTAGGCTACCTTGGATTAACAGTAACACGTCCACCTTTCGATAACGTTAAAGTTCGTCAAGCTGTGAACTATGCCATTGATAAGCAAGCGTTAGTAGATGCGTTCTACGAAGGTTTAGCTGAGCCTGCTAAAAATCCAATGCCACCAGTTATTGCTGGCTACAATGATGATATTACAGGCTATGCTTATGACCCTGAAAAAGCAAAAGCATTGCTAAAAGAAGCAGGCTATGACGGTAAAGAAATTGAGCTATGGGCAATGCCAGTACCACGTCCGTATATGCCAGATGGTCAAAAAATTGCAGAAGCGATTCAAAAGAATTTAGCTGATGTCGGAATTCCATCTAAAATCGTCTCATTCGAATGGGCTACGTATTTAGAAAAAGCTCAAAATGGTGAAGCGGATGCGTTCTTACTTGGTTGGACAGGTGATAACGGCGATGCTGATAACTTTATTTACACATTATTAGACGCTGATAATATCGGTTCAAACAACTACACATTCTACGACAACCCTGAGTTACACAAATTATTAGTTGCTGCACAAACAGAAGTGAATGAAGACAAACGTAATGAGCTTTACAAACAAGCGCAAGTAATTATTTCTGAGGATGCACCTTGGGTTCCACTAGCACACTCTATTCCTATCTTAGCTGCAAGTACAAAAGTGACAAATTACTTTGCACATCCAACAGGTTCTGATCGTTTAGAAGCAGTAGATATGAATTAAACAATAAAGAAATAAAAATTGTCGCTACTCATAGTGACGTAACAAGATTTTTACAGCTTTGGACTTTGTCTAGAGTTGTAAAAACGGGTTGTGACTATGTTTGTCGCAACCCGTTTTTCTGTCTGACAGACAAACCATCTAAACGTCTATCGTTTGTTGAAAGCTGTCCCTTTCTACAGTATGTGTATAGACTTCATGCTTTTCGCAGCAAAAGTATAATTAGAAAATTACAGAGAGGTGAAGAAAATGCTTCACTATATGGGAAGACGTTTATTTCAATTAATCCCAGTTTTGCTTGGAATGACTTTTATCGTCTTTATGCTCATTCGTCTAATTCCTGGTAATCCTGCACAAGTTATTTTAGGTCAGCAGGCGACGAAAGAGGCGGTTGAGGCATTAAACGCAAGTTTAGGATTAGATAAACCATGGTATACGCAATATTTTGGCTATTTGGGGGGGATTTTTCAGGGCGATTTAGGCGTGTCTTTGCGTACAAAGTTACCTGTGTCACAAGAGATTTTTCCTTATTTAGCGGCAACAGCAGAATTAGCGATATTTGCAATGATTATAGCAGTCATTATTGGTGTCAATGCAGGTATTATTTCAGCTTGGTTCCAAAATTCATGGTTTGATTATACCGCTATGGTTGTTGCGTTAATTGGTGTATCTGTTCCGGTGTTTTGGTTAGGTTTAATGGAACAATGGGCATTTAGCATTCAGCTTGGTTGGTTGCCTACATCTGGACGTAATGATGTACGAGACCCGATAACCGCAATTACGCATTTTTATTTGCTGGATACACTGATGCAAGGCAGATTTGATCAATTTACAGAAGTGTTAAAGCGGTTAATCTTACCAGGGGTGGCGCTTGCTACGATTCCTATGGCGATTATTGCAAGGATTACCCGTTCGTCTATGCTTGAGGTCATGCGCTCTGATTATGTTCGAACAGCGAGAGCAAAAGGACAAAAAATGTTTATCGTCGTTTACAAACATGCATTGAAAAATGCCGTTATTCCAGTGTTAACAGTTATTGGTTTACAAACAGGGTTGCTACTAGGTGGTGCCATTTTAACAGAAACCATTTTCAGTTGGCCTGGCATTGGTCGTTATATTTATGATGCAATCGGATTCCGAGACTATCCAGTTATACAATCGGGTATTTTAGTTGTTGCTTTTATTTTCATTATGATTAATTTAATTGTCGATCTACTTTACACAGTGATAGATCCACGCATTAAATACAAATAGGAGGGAGATGCGATAATGACTGGTGCGATAGATATAAAAAAAGAAGCAATGGCAAGTCAAGAGCGAGCGGCAGGGCCTTGGAGAGAGGGCTGGCGCAGCTTTAAAAAAAGCAAAATCTCCCTTGTTGGTGCTGGTATTGTCATATTTTTTATTGTCCTTGCTGTTTTTGGCCCTTCCATTGCGCCACAAGGAATCAATGAACAGGACTTATCGAAACGATTATTGGCGCCTTCCAGTGCACATTGGTTTGGAACAGATGACTTTGGACGAGATATATTCTCTAGAATTATTCATGGTGCCCGTATTTCGTTAAGAATTGGTTTTTTTGCTGTAATTCTTTCAGTTATTGTAGGGAGCTTACTTGGAATTCTTGCAGGGTATTATGGCAAGTGGGTTGATACGATTATTTCTCGCATTTTTGATATTATGTTGGCGTTTCCTAGTATTTTATTAGCAATTGCTGTAGTGGCTGTACTTGGGCCATCATTACAAAATGCATTAATTGCCATTGCGATTATTAATGTACCAAACTTTGGGCGCTTAATTCGGTCAAAAGTGTTGAGTGTAAAAGAAGAAGAATATATCGTAGCTGCCAAAGCGATAGGGATGCGTGATTCACGTATTTTATTCTCACATATTTTACCCAATTCGATGACACCGATTATTGTGCAGGGGACACTTGCCATTGCGACGGCGATTATTGAAGCGGCTGCTCTAGGTTTCCTCGGATTAGGGGCACAGGCACCAGCACCTGAATGGGGAAAAATGCTAGCTGACGCGCGTATCTACTTACTAAAAGCACCATGGACGATGATTTTCCCAGGGTTAGCTATCATGCTTACGGTATTAGGGTTTAATTTAATGGGAGATGGTCTACGGGATGCGCTCGATCCGAAAATGAAAAGCTAATAGTAAAGAGCCTTCTACTGAAAAGCTAGAAGGTTTTTATTTGGTAAAAAAGGGAGAATATAAAAATCTACTTTCATGTGGAGCCATTATTTGAATTTTATGTAATATTATTTTAGACTTAATGTATGTTGATACATACTTTTTGACGTAATAGCTATAAATTGAAAAATTTAAAGCAGTGTATTGGACAGTTGATTAAGGAAATGGATCGGACAATTACAATATGTAGCGAAAAGTTATTCGATTTCCGCAAGAAAGCAGTAACTGAACGTTTCTATTATTGGAGTTGCTAAAACAAGTTAATCAACATATTTAAAATACTATTCACGATTTTTTAGCAAGTATGCAAATTAAGGAGGGCTTTAACATGGGGATTAATTTACAAAAGGGACAGCGTGTAGATTTAACAAAAGGCAATGCTGGTTTAAATAAAATTAAAGTAGGCTTAGGATGGGATCCAGTAGGCCAAACAAAAAGTGGTGGCTTATTAGGTGGCTTATTTTCTAGTGGTAGATCAGGAGGCAGAGATGTTGACTGTGATTCATCAGTTTTAATGTTGCAAGATGATCGTATACTGGCAGGAGATGACGTCGTTTACTTCGGGAAATTATCAAGTAAATGCGGATCAGTTAAGCATTCTGGCGATAATTTAACAGGTGACGGTGCAGGTGATGATGAGGTCATTACAGTGGAGTTAGGAGCTGTGCCTGCACAATACAATAAATTAGTATTTGTTGTAAACATCTATGATGCAGCTGGTCGTAATCAACATTTCGGTATGATTCAAAATGCGTATATTCGCGTGTACGATGACAAGACAGGCAATGAATTAATTCGCTATAATTTAAGTGATGATTATTCGAATTTAACAACACTAGTTTGTGGTGAAATTTATCGTCACGGCAACGAGTGGAAATTTGCCGCTATTGGTAATGGTACAAATGATGTAAAACTTGGTGATGTAGTTCGAAGATATCAATAATTATAAATTATAAATTTGAGGAGGAATACAAATGGGTATTTCATTACAAAAAGGTCAAAAAGTTGATTTAACAAAAACAAATCCAGGATTATCAAATGTTATTGTAGGTTTAGGCTGGGATACGAATAAATACGATGGTGGACATGATTTTGATTTAGACTCTTCTATTTTTTTACTTGCTGATACAGGGAAAGTAGCAGACCAAAATGATTTTGTCTTCTACAACAATACTATCGGTGGTAATGGTTCTGTTGAGCACTCTGGCGATAACTTAACAGGGGTTGGTGAAGGGGATGACGAAATCGTTAAAGTTTCGTTAAAAGAAGTACCTGCCCATGTGCAACGTCTAGCATTCACCGTTACAATCCATGATGCAGAAGCACGTAGCCAAAACTTTGGTATGGTATCGAACGCATTTATCCGCATTATTAATGCTGCGACGAATGAAGAAATCGTGCGCTATGATTTAGGTGAAGACTTTAGTATTGAAACAGCTGTTGTTGTCGGAGAACTATACCGTCACAATGGTGAATGGAAATTCAACGCAGTAGGTGCTGGATACCAAGGTGGTTTAGCGGCACTTTGCAATGATTATGGTTTAAACGTAAACTAACTTTTAACTTTATATGAGAAAGGGAGTTTCTTCTAATGGGTATTCAGTTAAGTAAAGGACAACGCATTGATTTAATGAAGCAAGACCCAGGCTTAAATAATGTAGGTATTGGTTTAGGTTGGGATGTTAAACAATTCGATGGAGGAAATGACTTTGACTTAGATGCATCTGTGTTTTTGTTAGATGCATCGGGAAAATGCCGTAATGAACAAGACTTTATTTTCTATAATAATTTAACAAGTCCAGACAAATCTGTTCAGCATATGGGTGATAACCGTACTGGTGTAGGTGATGGTGACGATGAAAAAATTCTTGTTAATTTAAAACAAGTGTCTCCTCAAGTAGAAAAAATTGTTGTAACCGTGACAATTTATGATGCGGAAGGTCGCCGTCAAAACTTTGGACAAGTACTAAACGCTTATGTTCGATTAACGAACGAAGAATCCGGTTCAGAAGTACTTCGTTATGATTTAGGTGAAGATTTCAGCATAGAGACAGCGGTCGTATTTTGTGAGCTTTACCGACATAATGGCGAGTGGAAATTTGCTGCTGTTGGCTCTGGCTATCAAGGTGGTTTAGCTGCATTAATCAATGCTTATGGACTGCAATAATTAAAGTGCCGTTTATAACTAGATGGTTACGATTATGAATTGAATAGAGAAAGCGACGTAATGGAAGGCACTGTATTAGTCTGTATAAAACAGGTTGATGCAGTGTCTTTTTTACAAAATCATTCTTGAATGGGGAGATAATTGGATGCAATATTTTGCAACAGAAGCGGAGACGATTTTTTATCAACAACCACGCAAATTTACGAAATTAGATTCACCTGATATTTTGTCCTATGCATTAGGTGCAACATTATATATGCCCGCGTCTATGCCTAACATTATTGACATGGTACAATCACAAAAATATCAAGAGTTAAAGTCACTTGTTATTGATTTAGAAGATGCAGTTGGGGATGCAGAGCTAACAAGTTGTGAAGAAAAAATTATAGAAGATATCAGTACGCTTTATACATTATATCTTCAAAAGGATATATTACTTGAAGATTTACCGCTTCTATTTATTCGTGTGCGTAGTGTTGAGCAATTTAAGCTTTTAACCTCTAAATTAGGAAAGCGTCAAGAAGTGATTACAGGCTATGTGTTTCCTAAATTTACAGCAGTACAAGGGAGAGCTTATTTTGAAATACTAGAGCAAACAATCGCACAGCATCAACTAACGTTATATGGGATGCCGATTTTAGAAAGTCATGACATTTTATATAAGGAGTCTCGCATAACAGCATTATTTGCGATTAAAGACGTACTTCGTCAATACAGAAAACGTGTACTAAATGTCCGTATTGGTGCGACCGATTTTTGTGGGATTTACGGAATTCGACGTAGAGTAGACGCAACCATTTACGATATTGCTGTTATTCGAGATTGCATTGCGGATATCGTCAATGTACTTGGGCGTGAAGAAGATGACTTTGTTATTTCCGGACCAGTTTGGGAGTATTTCAGCAATGAGCGTGTATTAAAGCCAACGCTAAGAGCCACTCCGTTCAGTGAACAAGGAGCGTTGTTTGCCCGTAAGGCACTACTCGATGATTATTTAGATGGCCTAATGAAGGAAGTGGTATTAGATCAACAAAATGGTATTTTGGGTAAAACGATTATTCATCCTAGCCATATTCGAATTGTTCATGCCTTGTATGTTGTTTCATATGAGGAGTATTTAGATGCCATCAGCATTGTTGAAAATAATAATGGGCAAAAGGGTGTTTTAAAAAGCCATTATGCCAATAAAATGAATGAAATGAAACCACATATGAGATGGGCACAGAAAATTTTACGCCAAGCATATATTTATGGTGTATACAATGAATCTGCAAATTTTGCCTCTCTTTTATTGAACACAACAGTAGGGGGAACGACGGATGACGAAGCTCGACAACAAGTTGAACATTATTCAGGATTATAAAATCGCAATAGAGATTACTGACAATCCTTATGATTTTGCTATAACAGATTTATTTAAAATGGCGACACGTATTAATAAAAAGAGACAGTTTTTATTTGTTAGTACAGTTCTTGGTAAGCATTTAGCAGTCCAGCCACAAGTACCGATACTGACAGGGGCTTTACTAGCTATGATGTATTATGAGCGATTGACAGGAAAAGAGCCTTTGTTAGTACAGTCTGTTGTACAGGCTATGCAAAATAGAGATAATGTGCAAGAGATTTTGCAGCAAGTGGAGGAACAAGGATTGGAACTAGCAGAAGACGTGCTATTTATTGGCTTTGCTGAAACAGCAACAGCGTTAGGGCATGCAGTATTTAATGTTTTTAAGTCTAATGCTACGTATATTCATACGACACGTGAACTAGTGCCAGAGCTTGAACCATTTGTGACATTTGAAGAAGAACATTCACATGCCACAAGTCATCGAGTATATTGCGAACAACCAGAAAAATTGCTACAAGCAAAACAGATTGTGCTTATTGATGATGAAATAACGACGGGCAATACAGTAGTAAATATTATCGAAACCTTGCAACGAAAATTCCCTCATGTCCAACGCTACTCGGTATTATCAATTTTAGATTGGCGTTCATCTAAACAACGAGCAATGTTTGCTCAGCTAGAAGCGCAATGGGGGATAACAATAGATTTTGTAGCTATTATGTCTGGGCACTTTACTTGTGAGGGTACACCGCTTTTAACGAGCAACCAAGTAGCAGCAACATTACCGCAAACAGCTGACATAGCTTTGCTTTCAGTGGATGAGGTAGTCGAACAAAAGCAGTACCATTCAATCGCTGAAAATGGCGTTATCAATAGAGCGCCATACATGTTAGCGACAGGTCGATTCACGATAACAGCCGAGCAGCATGTTGCGCAAAAGAAAACATTGCAAGCCATCGCGGCTCAATTACGAGCACTTCGTACAGGTGGTCCAGCACTTGTCATTGGAACAGGTGAATTTATGTATGTGCCAATGCAAATAGCGACTTGTTTAGGACAGGAAGTATATTTTCAATCAACAACACGTAGTCCCATTTATTGTGCAGATGACCCTTCCTACACAATTACTGATAAAATAGCTTTCGAAAGTCCAGAAAATAATGGTGTCGAAAATTACTTATACAACTTACATAGTCATCCGTATTCGGAACTTTTTTTAGTCATAGAACGTATAGCCAATCAAGAGGTCGTTGCAAAGACAGTGCAAGCATTGAAGGCAGTGAGTAACGCAAATATTTACGTTATTTGTATGCACGACTGGAGGACTATATAATGCATGAAATAAAACAGCCAGATAAAATGGGAAGCTATTCTTCAGAAGATGTTGTGTTTTTGCTACGAGATATTAGTAACATAAGCTTAGAAATAGATAATGAACAGCGAGAACGACTTATTCAATCGGGGACACATTATTCAGAAATGTTGCCTGTAGAATATCTTCCTTCCGAAGCGTACATGACGTTGTTTTATCAAACATTGGAAGACTATGCAGAACGCATTGCACTAGCTGTTGGTGTGGTGGCACAGCAAATTGTAGCACGTCAAGGTTTAGAGCATTTAGTGCTTGTTAGTCTAGCGAGAGCGGGAACGCCAATAGGTATTTTAATTAAACGATATATAAAAATGCATTATAACGTCAGCGTTCCGCATTATACGATATCGATTCTTCGTGGTCGTGGTATTGATGAGACTGCTATTCGGTATATATTTACTCAGCACCCACATGCGCGCATTCAATTTATTGATGGTTGGACAGGGAAAGGGGCCATAACAAGGGAATTACAACAAGCGTGCGCAAGCTATAATGAACAAAATATTCAACAACTAGATGCTACATTAGCGGTGCTTGCTGATCCAGGACATTGTGCAGCCATTTATGGCACGCGAGCAGATTTCTTAATACCTTCCGCATGTTTAAATTCAACGGTTTCAGGGTTAGTGAGCCGTACGGTATGGAATGAGCAGTTTATGGATGGCACTGATTTTCATGGGGCGAAATATTATAAAGAACTACAAGATGCAGACGTATCCAATTTCTATATAGACCGTATCAGTGCCCATTTTACACAAGTACAGAAGGATGTAGCGCAACAACTTTGTGAGCGAACATCATCTGCTATTACATGGCAAGGAATGGAGTCGGTTGTGACTATTCAACAACAGTATGGCATTACCAATCATCATCTTGTAAAACCAGGCGTGGGCGAAACAACGCGCGTCTTACTTCGAAGAGTTCCGTGGAAAATTTTAGTTAACCCAACATATGTACAGGAATTGGCGCACATTTTACTGTTAGCCAAAGAAAAAAATGTTCAAATTGAAGAATATCCACAAATGTCCTATGCATGCTGTGGTTTAATAAAAGAAGTGTAGAGGAGAGAAGACATGCTACTATTTACATCAGATTTAGATCGTACGCTTATTTACTCCCAGCGCATGATGGAGAAATTCCCATCGAAAACAGCACCGATTATAGCCGAACGAAAAGAGGGAGTGGGACTTAGTATGATGACGGAAGTTACGATGTCATTATTGCAGCAAGTCCACCAACAAACTTTATTCGTACCAGTTACAACGCGAGCAGTACATCAATATGAACGTATCCATGTTATAAAAGAATTGCGTCCTACTTTTGCAATTACGAGCAATGGCGGTACAATAATAGAACAAGGACATCCTAATAAGGAATGGTCGAAAATATTACGTAAACGAATAGAAGATTCCTCTATTCCAAAGGCGGATTTGCTACGTAAATTTAATAGCTACCAATCAGATGAATGGCTTCAACAATCGTTTTATGTTGATGAGCTATTTTATGTCCATTATGTCGATGTCAATATTATACAGGATGTCGAAGTCCAAGCAATGATTCAAGAGTTTGCAGTCCATGGTTGGCACGTCTTGCTGCAAGGAAGAAAATTATATTTTTTGCCAAAAGTGCTTACAAAAGAAGCTGCAATCTCGTATTTGAAGGAGCATTGTACATATAATATGCACGTGGCGGCAGGCGATTCCATAATGGATTACGGCATGCTCGCTATTGCTGATAAAGGCTATACACCAAACCACGGCGATTTAAAAGACAAACAACCACAAATACTAAAGAACACAATGTATTCGCCTTATAACGGTGAAGCTTTTACGAAATATTTACTCGAAGATGTTTTACAATTGGCCAATAAGCAACCAATTGTGTAAGTATGATGTAAGGAGGTGACGCTTGTATGCAAACAGTCACAATTGAATCTGTTTTAGAAAGAGATTCTTATGATTGGCTACAAGCCTTCCAAGATTCAGCGAACGTGCGAACAGTTTACGAGGTGACACCACAACAAATCCGTTTTAGTCGTATCGCTGTTCGTATATTGGGCGTACCGATTGAAGAAGATGATTATTTTAATTCCTTATATACAATGTCCCAAAATCCCAATGTTCATATATTAAGTGAAGAATTAAATAAACATATTGAGCAAAAGGATTTTCAAGCATTGCAAACGATTTTAGAGCAACATCAGCAATCCCCTAAAGGCTTGTCTATAAATCGATTGATTGCCATGATGTATGGTCATCAACTCATTCCTAAGCACGATGATGCTTCAATGAATCGTCATTTACAGCTAGTGACAATGCGTGTAGTGGAACGCTTCCGAGAGCAGCAATCACTCGGTTTACTTGCCAATGATTTCCGACGCTTTTTAATAGATATGGTCAAGTGGCTAAAAAATCATTGGATTCAGTGGACAAAAACGATGAAGCCGACAGATGATTTTCCTAAGGTTGTTTGGTATGGTGAGACAACAATGAGTCAGCGCTATTTTCTTCTATTACTAATGGAGCTGGGCTGTGATGTGTTAATCTTCCATCCATCAGCGATTGATGAGTTTGCAACAGTAGATCCTACTGATGCATTTTCTGTTTCGTACGCCTACGTAAGTCAAACAGCGTTACAGCCCTTTCCTGATAAATTACGAGAACGTCAAGCAACTGTTGGCTATAGTTCTAGCCAACATTACGAGCATTTAATGCATGACCATCAATCGGGTGTTTATCGACCTTGGCAATTTAAAGATCATATGCCACAATCATTAACATTACGCATGACCTATGATGATATTTTTATTTATGCTAACGAAAAGGCAATGGTTCGTCCGAAATTTGAGGCTCTCCGAGATAAAGTAATTATTCCCGTTATTTTCGCCAAAATTAGCGGTGTTTCTAGTAGACGTGAAGAGTACTGGGCCAATATGCATCAGTTGCTAGCTAGCCCGCAAACTGTTTTTGTACAGGAATTTCCGTATGCTAAAACGAGCAGAGCGAATTTCCATTTTCACTATAAACATTGTTTAGTAAATGGTGAGCTATCTACGGAGCGCATCTTGCAAAGTGATTGGTGGCAATATGGGGAGTTAACACTGGAGTTACAACAAGCCATTGCTCATACGATTAAAACTTCTTGTGAACAGCCATTGCTTAAACGACAACCTAATGAGTCGCCCTATGATTTGCAATTATTTTTATTTAAGCAAATGACGATGATTCCAAAGGAAATATTGCGCCTGTTACAAAGCTTTGACTATGCTCAGGAAGTACCAAAGTTGGTGCTCTATCAAGCACCTCAGCAACCGACATTGACCCGCGAAGATATTGCATTATTTGCATTTTTAAATCGCTTTGGTGTGGATATTATTTTCTACAATCCAACAGGAAAGCTTGATTTAGAAAAGCATTTGCTAGAGGATACGTTTGATGGGCATCGTTTAGAGCATATGGTGTTTGACTTACAATTTGAAGAGCCAAAGCAGCAAAAGTCAAAACCGGATAAAATGATTAAAAAATTGTTTAACCGTTTCTTCTGACTGCTTGGAAAGGAGGAACTTGATGTCAAATAGCGCAATAACTATAGAACGATTGACAGCTGAAACCGCAGATCTTACAAAACATCAGCTGTGTCAAAGTCCTGAAGTTCAGCATATTGCCAATCATATTAATGTGAAAAATAAAATAGAACTAACAGAGCTTGGTAAAGAGCCTGCCATTAAGCTTTCGCGATTCTCTGATCAAATATTAAAAACAATTGCCCATTCAAAAGTAAATGAATCGAATGATTTATTAAAGCAGCTTGAAGCCTTGATGGATCAATTCGATAAAAAAGAAGTGATGGAGCAACAAAGTTTCTTTAGCAAACTGTTTAAACGAGCACCAAGGAATAAAGAAGATTTGTATGCAAAATATAATCGTCTTGGTAGAGATATCGAAAAAATCCATTATCAATTTGTTCTAATGGAAGATGCATTGGCGAATGATAATCGGATGCTTGCTCGTTTATATAGCGAAAATTTGACATACTATTTGGAGCTTGAAAAATATATTATAGCAGCAGAAATGAAGCTAGATGAAATCAAGACAACATTAATGCCAATGTATGAAAAACAAAGTGAAGCAGGAAATCAAATCGCTAAAATGGAGCTTACAACGTTACAAGCGATTGCTGAAACACTTGCCCAAAAAATTGATGAGCTTGAGAAATCGCGTATGGTAGCTATTTTAGGGGCAACACAAATGGATATGCTACGCAATGGCAATAGCGCATTAATGGAGCAAATAAACGGAGCTTTTGTCACAACCATTCCTGTATTTAAGATGGGGATTATGAATGCAGTAAATGAAAAACGCCAACAGCTACAAGATAAATCGGCAGCCGCTTTTGAAAAACGTATGAAACAATATGGTGAAACAAACAGCAATGCTGTTGCGCAGAGTATAATGCATGCCCAACAAAATGAGCCGACGCTGACGCTCGAAGAAATGTGGGAGACAATCATTACTGGTATTGCAAGTTACCGTCAACTACGCGCCGAACAAACAACAAAGCGCCAACAAATAGAGCAGCAACTAACTAAAGCTTAACAATAATTGTGTGAGTGACTGGCACTTAGCAAAAAGCCGCAACCTCCGCTGTCACGCGGATTGTTGCGGCTTTTATTTGCGTTGTTCGGGGGAATTGTGTGAGTGACTGGCACTTAAATTAAATAAATTCTTCTTCGATTTCTAAGTTGATTTCTTCACCATGATGGCTTTGGTATGACACAATGAGCGTATCCAAATGTTCTAAGTTTTCTTCGTAATCTAGAATACGCGATAAAATATAAAGGAGATGATAGCTAGAAAATTCCGTATCTCCTTCTGCGTGTGCATAGGTTATTTGATTGATGAAAATTTCCATTAACTGATTGCGCTGAATGTAGTCGATATGCTTACTCCATTCTGAATGCTCAGGCTTTAATTTCCCTGTATATTTCAGTAACAGTTGCTCATGGTAGGTAAGCAGGAAGTCCAGTCGTTCTTGAATCATTAAATGAAATTGAGTAGGCAGTTGTGCCAATTCATTTTCATGCTTATGCAGCCGTTGTAACAATTCTAAACTTTTTTTAGAAGTTGTAATCATTTGGCGATAGACAACTAATTTCCGTGCTTTAACAAATTTTTTATTTTTAAAGTAATTGCGTTCTTCCTTAAAAAAATCATAGAGTGTGTCCACACGCAGCATACGGTCTTTAAATTTGCTTAAAGCCGTTTTAGTAGACGTATGTTCAGAGGCTTGACGAACAGCTAAACGCGTCCAGCGGATAATGTCATCCTGTAAAAAGTAAATTTTGCGGAAAAGTTTTACTTCGTATTTAGGTGGCAAAAACACAAGGTTGACGACAAATGCTGCTAAAACCCCAACTAAAATGGTAAGAAAGCGGATAAGACCGAAAGTCAGAAAGTCATCGCCTTGAATTTCCATAATAGCTACAACAGATACAAGTGCTAAGGAAAGAGACTTTTCAAGCTTGAACTTTAACATTATGCCGATTGCTGTAATGACTGCAATGCCAACAGCCACAACGTGATGGCCGAAAAGTAAACCGAAAACAACTGCAATGGAAGCTCCTATAACGTTGGCTTGAACTTGCTCAACAATCGTTTGATAGGAGCGATAAATTGACGGTTGAATGGCAAAGATTGCTGCGATTCCAGCAAAAACTGGAGACGGTAATTGCAGGAGCTCAGCAACAAATAACGCAAAGACAATAGCTACACCAGTTTTAAATACACGGGCACCTAATTTCATAAAAAAATCGATGTCCTTTCTGTCTAAAATTTTTAACTTGCTTCAGCAGCAGTTCACCACTTCAATAACAGTGGACAATCATGTTTATACACTGGCTTCAGTAAATTTAAACATCTACTCAATCAAGTTAAAGACCCCGCGGATGTCACAGATTTTTACTTGAGCTTTTCGGGATAGACTCAAAAAACTGGACGTATTTACACCGAGGGTAATGAATGCTTCTTTACATTATAGAAGGAAGTTTCTATAAAATACATAGATTTGTATAACAGGATAAAAAAAAGACGACGCTCAAATGAGTGTCGCCTTTTTTGTTTCTATTAAAGCTGTGAAAATGCATAGTCGACAGCTTCGATTGTTTCACGAATATCTGCTTCTGTATGCTCTGTAGTTAAAAACCATGCTTCATATTTTGATGGAGCAAGGTTAATACCTTGGTTAAGCATTAATTTAAAGAATCGACCGAAAATTTCTCCGTCACTGCTTTCTGCTTGCTCATAGTTTTCAACTTTTACATCTGTAAAGTAAATTGTTAGTGCACCTTTTAGACGATTTAAAGTAATTGTGACACCGTGTTTTTTGGCTGCAGTTAAAATACCATCTTCTAAAATAGCACCAAGACGATCCATTTCATCGTAAATACCTGGAGTTGCTAATACTTCTAGGCATGCTATACCAGCTTGCATCGATGCTGGATTTCCTGCCATTGTCCCTGCTTGATATGCTGGTCCAAGTGGGGCAACGGTATCCATAATTTCTTTGCGACCACCGTATGCACCGATAGGTAAACCACCACCAATGACTTTTCCTAATGCAGTAAGGTCAGGCGTTAATCCAAGTAGTGTTTGTGCGCCACCGTAATGGAAACGGAATGCAGTAATTACCTCGTCATAAATCGTCAGTGCTCCTTTTTCTTTGGCTGTAGCGTGCACTAACTCCAAAAATCCAGTGTTTGGTTCCACAATACCGAAGTTACCGACAATGGGCTCTATTAAAATAGCAGCGATTTCATCGCCCCATGCATCCATCGCTTCAGTAAAAGCTTGTGGATTATTAAATGGTACAGTAATCACTTCTTCAGCAGTCGCAGTCGTTACACCTGCTGAGTCTGGTGTGCCTAATGTAGCTGGGCCAGAACCTGCAGCTACTAATACTAAATCAAAGTGACCGTGGTAACAGCCAGCGAATTTCATAATTTTTGTACGGCCAGTATAAGCACGAGCAACACGAATCGTTGTCATGACCGCTTCTGTACCAGAGTTATTAAAACGTACTTTATCCATTGAAGGAATAGCTTCTTTTAGCATTTTTGCGAAAGTTACTTCATATTCAGTTGGTGTCCCAAATAATGTACCGTTTTCAGCAGCATGAGAAATTGCTTTCGCAATATGCGGATGTCCATGCCCTGTAACAATTGGACCGTATGCGGCTAAATAGTCGATATAACGGTTGCCGTCAACATCCCAGAAATAAGCTCCTTTTCCTCGGGCCATTGCAACAGGGGAGCCACCACCTACTGCTTTATAAGAACGAGAAGGGCTGTTCACACCACCAACGATATGCAAAAGCGCTTCTTCGTGTACTGCTTCTGATTTTGAGTGATTCATTAATATTGCCTCCTAAGTCATTATACTTAATCTATTGTAGACCTATCAGTGTAAGAAATCCAAAGAAAATAAGGGGGATATGACTTGATTTGTGACTTAGAGTAAAATAAGACATGCAAAGGAGGAGTTTAATATGACTTTAGTAGAAGGACAGAAAGCACCGGATTTTTCACTTGTTAATGACAAGGGGGAGCAAGTGCAATTAGCAGATTTCAGAGGCAAATATGTTATTTTGTATTTTTATCCGAAAGATATGACACCAGGTTGTACGACAGAGGCTTGTGATTTCCGTGATAAGCACGATGACTTTAGTCAGTTGAATGCAGTTGTATTAGGTGTGAGCCCTGATGATGCTCAAAAGCATACGAAATTTATCGATAAGCATGGGTTGCCATTTTCTCTTTTAGTGGATGAGGATCACGCTGTGGCTGAGGCTTATGGTGTATGGGTCTTGAAAAAAATGTATGGACGTGAATATATGGGAATTGAACGTTCTACTTTTTTAATTGATACGGAAGGTAAGCTTGTAAAGGTATGGCGCAAAGTGCGTGTGAAAAATCATATTGAAGAAGTTTACGCTTTTTTAGCCAAGCAGGAGGAGCAGTAATGAGAATCTATTTTACGTTTGAGCCAAGACCAGATTTACGTAAACCGTTAGTAGAGGAATTCCCACAATGTGATTTTGTATTTGAAAATGGTTTATCTACGGATGAATTACAAAAAGCAGACGTACTGGTTACATATGGTGAAGATTTAAACGATGCCAATATACAGTATGCTACCAAACTAAAGTGGATTTTTGTTGCTTCGGCAGGTGTAGAGAAAATGCCAGCACAAGCCATTATGGATCGGGATATTTTAGTATCTAATGTGCGAGGGATTCATAAAACACCGATGGCCGAGTCAATACTTGCTCATATTTTAGCCATTAAGCGTGCATTGCCATGGATGTATGAGCAACAAAAGAAAAGTGAATGGTCGAAAAAAGGAAAGCAAACGGAATTACGAGATAGTACAGCACTTATTTTAGGACCGGGTGCCATTGGATCGGAAGTAGGTCGGTTACTACAAGCGTTTGGGGTAACAACAATAGGCTGTAACCGTTCGGGCAATGCAGCACCTTATATGGATGAGATGGTGAATTTCGCTAAGTTAACAGAAGCTTTGCCTAAGGCGGATATCGTACTTTCTGTCTTACCGAAAACACCAGATACTACGCACTTATTGAAGGATGAGCATTTTAATGCAATGAAAAACGATGCCATTTTCATGAATTTTGGTCGTGGAAATTTAGTAGATGAGAAAGTTCTTATTCGTGCTATTGAAGCGGGTGAGATTGGTTATGCCGTATTAGATGTGTTTGAAGAAGAACCACTTAGTGCAAACAATCCTTTATGGTCATACTCCAATGTAATTGTTTCACCACATGTTTCAAGTCATTCTTCACGTTATGTAGAGCGTAGCTTAGCTATTTTTAAGCCAAGTTTGACGAAATGGTTGGATGGAGATACCGCTTTAGAAAATGTTATGGATTTGTCGAGGGGTTATTAAATTGTAATTTAATTTAGATGACGCATAGGCGAATGTTGACAGATGTTAGCTTAATTCGATACACTAATTGTAACAATTATAAATTAATAATACTTATGAAAAGGGGTGCATGACGATGTCTATACCGCATTTACAGGATGCACTTGACACGTTAAAAACAACTGGTGTACGCATTACTCCTCAGCGTCATGCTATTTTAGAATATTTAATTCAATCGATGACACATCCAACTGCCGATGAAATTTATAAAGCACTTGAAGGGAAATTTCCGAATATGAGTGTAGCAACTGTCTACAATAATTTACGAGTTTTCCGGGAAGTAGGATTAGTGAAAGAGTTGACGTATGGGGATGCTTCTAGCCGTTTTGATTTTGTGACCAACGATCACTATCATATGATTTGTGAATGCTGTGGTAAGATTGTCGATTTCCATTACCCAGGTTTAGATGAAATCGAACACTTTGCTTCTCAAGTAACAGACTTTGATGTGCATTCACACCGTCTAGAAATATACGGCACATGTCCAGCTTGTAAAGATGTTGAAGCGAAAGTACAGTAAATTTCTTGTGGTCTTTGGGTTTTAATAAGGTTAAGAGTGAATAATTTAAAGAGGCAAGTGGGCGTTTTGCTCGCTTGCTTTTTATTGTGGAGTGGCGAAAATTGCTTTAAAAAGCCCAAATATTCACGATATTAATAGCGTGATGAAAATTGACAAGGTGTTGATGGTTCAAAAAACTGCTGTGTTGATATAGCAACTTTGTATTAACAGTAACTAGAGAGGAGGGATTGAATGAATGTACAATTAGGGAGTAGTAATTACTTTAGTACATTGAAAAAAGAAGAGCGTTTATCGGAGGATTTATTTTTAGTAAAGAAAAGAAAAGCAACATATGAAATAAGAAAAGAGGATGGTTATATACGTCATATAGTCACGAAAGAAAATGGGGAAAAGGTCGTTGTAAGAGAAGTGAAAATATCAAAGCAAGAAGAAAAAGAACATTCTTTTGGTGACATAAACGATATGATTGCACAAAAATTAGTAGACCAAATGATAAAATCATTCGATGACAGACAGAACCAACAAAAATTTTTAAAAACAGGCATAGCTGGTTTAAAAGAAAAACAAATTACTAAATATATAGTGAGTATATAATTGGTAGCAGTGATTAACTGACCTAAATTACAACAATAACAAAAAATCCTAGCTCTTGAGGACTAGGATTTTTTTGCTTTGTTATTATAAGATTGGTCGAACTCTTTTCCTTCAAGTGTAGGATCAAGAGTTAACGGTTCATTGCAGTACATGCACATATCAACTCGACCTAAAACTTTCGTATGCTTATGACAATTTGGGCATTCTACTTGAACGGCTCTTGTAGAGAGAAGGCCAATCCAAGCATAGACAACTGTACTACCAATAATACATAGTAAACCAAGTGTCATGAAGATTAAGACAAGGATGGGATTGTTTTTAAAGAATATCCCCCCATACATAACAACAAAGCCGATAAAAATAAGTGCTAATGCGAATGAACGGATTTTATTAATTTTACTTTTGTAAGGTTTCATACAATATCTTGCCTCCCAATCTAAAATCTACTATAACATATAAGAACGAAGTATTTTAGCTTTGAGTAGGAGTCAAAGAAGGAATAGTTTTAGAGTATGTCGAAATTTTAACGAAATAAAGGTCTTACAATAAATAGAGGAGGGCTGAACATGGAGCAAGTATTGCGTCCTATATATCAAGAACGCGCGAGTCAGTCTAATACATTAGGTGTTATTTTAATGGAGAAACGTGAAGAGCAAAGTAATGTTACTGACACATTTGATACGGTATTACTAATTATCGTGAAAGAAGCGGATCAGCCTGTTTATACAAAGCACTACCTATATGAGGGAAATAAGGTAGCCTTACATACTGTTACAGAAAAATTGTTACGGAAATGGTTACTAATCGGCTCTAATAAGAAAGTCGTTGATTGGATTTTCTTTGGGAGAGTGTTGTTTGATCGCAATGAGTTCCTTCATAAACTAAAAATTGAACTGCAAGAGTTTCCGTTTAGTGGTCGGAAAATTAAAACGGGTATTCAATTCTCAAAGTTAATTCGTCGTTACTTAGAAGGAAAAGAATATTTTGATAAGGGTAGTTACCTAGATGCATACAATCATGTAGTAGATTCCTTGCATCATTTAGGGCGATTGTCCATTATAGATAGTGGGTTGTATCCAGAAGTTACGGTGTGGGCACAAGTGAAAAAAATTGAACCAGCCATTTACAAGCTTTACGAAGAACTTGTTATGAGCAGTGAACCAATTGAAAAGCGTTTAGAGCTTCTATTTTTAGCAAGTGAGTTTTTGATTCATTCACGTACACATGACGGAGCGCAACATATATTAGAAGTAATGCAAACAAAAGAGTCATGGACTATACAGGAATTACATGATCACCAAGAGCTTGTAAACTATTCCGTTGACTTAGAAGTATTCGTAGAATATTTAGTGGGGAAAGGCTACATTCTAATTGACCCTGTCGTTGCAAAAAGTGAAATGATATTTCATCGACATTATAAGGTGAATAAAGAGTCTATAGAATTTGAATAAACCTTGTAGTATGCTAGTAATCGAGGTATAAAAATGTATCTCGATATTTTTTTTAAAAAAGTGTTGACGTTTAATATAATGATATTGTATTATATTAATTGTCGCTAAGACGTAACAGAAACACTCGGAAAAATCAGTGAAAAAAACTTTTAAAAAGTTGTTGACACAAATTGAGTGAGATGTTAATATAAAGAAGTCGCTGAAAAACGACGAAACAAAATGAACCTTGAAAACTGAACAAGCAAAACGTAATCAATATAGTTTTTATTAGCTAACTTCGTTAGTGAACGAAACAAAATTTTGGACATCAAAATTGATGCCAGCAAAACAATTTGAGCTAATCAAATTTCTTTTATGGAGAGTTTGATCCTGGCTCAGGACGAACGCTGGCGGCGTGCCTAATACATGCAAGTCGAGCGAACAGAGAAGGAGCTTGCTCCTTTGACGTTAGCGGCGGACGGGTGAGTAACACGTGGGCAACCTACCCTATAGTTTGGGATAACTCCGGGAAACCGGGGCTAATACCGAATAATCTCTTGTCTCTCATGGGACAATACTGAAAGACGGTCTCGGCTGTCGCTATAGGATGGGCCCGCGGCGCATTAGCTAGTTGGTGAGGTAACGGCTCACCAAGGCAACGATGCGTAGCCGACCTGAGAGGGTGATCGGCCACACTGGGACTGAGACACGGCCCAGACTCCTACGGGAGGCAGCAGTAGGGAATCTTCCACAATGGGCGAAAGCCTGATGGAGCAACGCCGCGTGAGTGAAGAAGGATTTCGGTTCGTAAAACTCTGTTGTAAGGGAAGAACAAGTACAGTAGTAACTGGCTGTACCTTGACGGTACCTTATTAGAAAGCCACGGCTAACTACGTGCCAGCAGCCGCGGTAATACGTAGGTGGCAAGCGTTGTCCGGAATTATTGGGCGTAAAGCGCGCGCAGGTGGTTTCTTAAGTCTGATGTGAAAGCCCACGGCTCAACCGTGGAGGGTCATTGGAAACTGGGAGACTTGAGTGCAGAAGAGGATAGTGGAATTCCAAGTGTAGCGGTGAAATGCGTAGAGATTTGGAGGAACACCAGTGGCGAAGGCGACTATCTGGTCTGTAACTGACACTGAGGCGCGAAAGCGTGGGGAGCAAACAGGATTAGATACCCTGGTAGTCCACGCCGTAAACGATGAGTGCTAAGTGTTAGGGGGTTTCCGCCCCTTAGTGCTGCAGCTAACGCATTAAGCACTCCGCCTGGGGAGTACGGTCGCAAGACTGAAACTCAAAGGAATTGACGGGGGCCCGCACAAGCGGTGGAGCATGTGGTTTAATTCGAAGCAACGCGAAGAACCTTACCAGGTCTTGACATCCCGTTGACCACTGTAGAGATATGGTTTTCCCTTCGGGGACAACGGTGACAGGTGGTGCATGGTTGTCGTCAGCTCGTGTCGTGAGATGTTGGGTTAAGTCCCGCAACGAGCGCAACCCTTGATCTTAGTTGCCATCATTTAGTTGGGCACTCTAAGGTGACTGCCGGTGACAAACCGGAGGAAGGTGGGGATGACGTCAAATCATCATGCCCCTTATGACCTGGGCTACACACGTGCTACAATGGACGATACAAACGGTTGCCAACTCGCGAGAGGGAGCTAATCCGATAAAGTCGTTCTCAGTTCGGATTGTAGGCTGCAACTCGCCTACATGAAGCCGGAATCGCTAGTAATCGCGGATCAGCATGCCGCGGTGAATACGTTCCCGGGCCTTGTACACACCGCCCGTCACACCACGAGAGTTTGTAACACCCGAAGTCGGTGAGGTAACCTTTTGGAGCCAGCCGCCGAAGGTGGGATAGATGATTGGGGTGAAGTCGTAACAAGGTAGCCGTATCGGAAGGTGCGGCTGGATCACCTCCTTTCTAAGGATATTTTCGGAATACAAACCTTGGGTTTGTAAGATTACGTTTTGCGTTCAGTTTTGAAGGTTCATTCTTCTGAATGAAACACTTCAAAATTTGTTCTTTGAAAACTGGATAAAACGACATTGAAATTGTAACAAACACATTTATTTTTTAAGTTTTTTATAGGCTTAATAACGAAATAGGGTTTCAAGACACAAGCAGTTCTAGGAAGCGAACGAGTGAATGAAGGAGCGTACTTACGTACGTGACTGATTGAACGAGAGAAGCTGACAACGAAATGCGCAGTGGATTGGAAGCCGATAGGTTAAGTTATTAAGGGCGCACGGCGAATGCCTTGGCACTAGGAGCCGAAGAAGGACGGCACTAACACCGATATGCTTCGGGGAGCTGTAAGTGAGCTTTGATCCGGAGATTTCCGAATGGGGGAACCCACTACGTTTAATCGCGTAGTATCTTGACGTGAATACATAGCGTCTTGAAGGCAGACCCAGGGAACTGAAACATCTAAGTACCTGGAGGAAGAGAAAGAAAAATCGATTCCCTGAGTAGCGGCGAGCGAAACGGGAAGAGCCCAAACCAAGAGGCTTGCCTCTTGGGGTTGTAGGACACTCTATACGGAGTTACAAAGGAATGAGTTAGATGAAGCGACTTGGAAAGGTCCGCCAGAGCAGGTAAAAGCCCTGTAGTCGAAAGTTCGTTCCCTCCAGAGTGGATCCTGAGTACGGCGGAACACGTGAAATTCCGTCGGAATCCGGGAGGACCATCTCCCAAGGCTAAATACTACCTAGTGACCGATAGTGAACCAGTACCGTGAGGGAAAGGTGAAAAGCACCCCGGAAGGGGAGTGAAAGAGATCCTGAAACCGTGTGCCTACAAGTAGTTAGAGCCCGTTAATGGGTGATAGCGTGCCTTTTGTAGAATGAACCGGCGAGTTACGATTACGTGCGAGGTTAAGCTTTAGAAGGCGGAGCCGCAGCGAAAGCGAGTCTGAATAGGGCGAATTAGTACGTGGTCGTAGACCCGAAACCAGGTGATCTACCCATGTCCAGGGTGAAGGTGAGGTAACACTTACTGGAGGCCCGAACCCACGCACGTTGAAAAGTGCGGGGATGAGGTGTGGGTAGCGGAGAAATTCCAATCGAACTTGGAGATAGCTGGTTCTCTCCGAAATAGCTTTAGGGCTAGCCTCGTGATGAGAATACTGGAGGTAGAGCACTGTTTGGACTAGGGGGCCATCCCGGTTTACCGAATTCAGACAAACTCCGAATGCCAGATATTTATACACGGGAGTCAGACTGCGAGTGATAAGATCCGTAGTCAAAAGGGAAACAGCCCAGACCACCAGCTAAGGTCCCAAAGTAATCGTTAAGTGGAAAAGGATGTGGCGTTGCACAGACAACCAGGATGTTGGCTTAGAAGCAGCCATCATTTAAAGAGTGCGTAATAGCTCACTGGTCGAGTGACGCTGCGCCGAAAATGTATCGGGGCTAAACGATTCACCGAAGCTGTGGATTGACATCTACGATGTCAGTGGTAGGAGAGCGTTCTAAGTGCGTTGAAGTCAGACCGGAAGGACTGGTGGAGCGCTTAGAAGTGAGAATGCCGGTATGAGTAGCGAAAGACGGGTGAGAATCCCGTCCACCGTATGACTAAGGTTTCCTGAGGAAGGCTCGTCCGCTCAGGGTTAGTCGGGACCTAAGCCGAGGCCGATAGGCGTAGGCGATGGACAACAGGTTGATATTCCTGTACCACCTCCTCACCGTTTGAGAAATGGGGGGACGCAGTAGGATAGGGTAAGCGCGCCGTTGGTTGTGCGCGTCCAAGCAGTAAGGCGTGTGTGTAGGCAAATCCGCACACTGTAACGTTGAGCTGTGATGGCGAGTCCGTATGGACGAAGTTCCTGATTTCACACTGCCAAGAAAAGCCTCTATCGAGGTGAGAGGTGCCCGTACCGCAAACCGACACAGGTAGTCGAGGAGAGAATCCTAAGGTGTGCGAGAGAACTCTCGTTAAGGAACTCGGCAAAATGACCCCGTAACTTCGGGAGAAGGGGTGCTCTTGAGCGTGCAAGCGCATGAGAGCCGCAGTGAATAGGCCCAGGCGACTGTTTAGCAAAAACACAGGTCTCTGCAAAACCGTAAGGTGACGTATAGGGGCTGACGCCTGCCCGGTGCTGGAAGGTTAAGAGGAGTGGTTAGCGCAAGCGAAGCTGCGAATTGAAGCCCCAGTAAACGGCGGCCGTAACTATAACGGTCCTAAGGTAGCGAAATTCCTTGTCGGGTAAGTTCCGACCCGCACGAAAGGCGTAACGATCTGGGCACTGTCTCAACGAGAGACTCGGTGAAATTATAGTACCTGTGAAGATGCAGGTTACCCGCGACAGGACGGAAAGACCCCGTGGAGCTTTACTGTAGCCTGATATTGAATTTTGGTACAACTTGTACAGGATAGGTAGGAGCCAGAGATCTCGGAGCGCCAGCTTCGAAGGAGGCGTCGGTGGGATACTACCCTGGTTGTATTGAAATTCTAACCCATGCCCCTTAGCGGGGCAGGAGACAGTGTCAGGCGGACAGTTTGACTGGGGCGGTCGCCTCCTAAAAGGTAACGGAGGCGCCCAAAGGTTCCCTCAGAATGGTTGGAAATCATTCGTAGAGTGTAAAGGCACAAGGGAGCTTGACTGCGAGACCTACAAGTCGAGCAGGGTCGAAAGACGGGCTTAGTGATCCGGTGGTTCCGCATGGAAGGGCCATCGCTCAACGGATAAAAGCTACCCCGGGGATAACAGGCTTATCTCCCCCAAGAGTCCACATCGACGGGGAGGTTTGGCACCTCGATGTCGGCTCATCGCATCCTGGGGCTGTAGTCGGTCCCAAGGGTTGGGCTGTTCGCCCATTAAAGCGGTACGCGAGCTGGGTTCAGAACGTCGTGAGACAGTTCGGTCCCTATCCGTCGTGGGCGTAGGAAATTTGAGAGGAGCTGTCCTTAGTACGAGAGGACCGGGATGGACACACCGCTGGTGTACCAGTTGTCTTGCCAAAGGCATCGCTGGGTAGCTATGTGTGGACGGGATAAGTGCTGAAAGCATCTAAGCATGAAGCCCCCCTCAAGATGAGATTTCCCATTACGCAAGTAAGTAAGATCCCTCAAAGACGATGAGGTAGATAGGTTCGAGGTGGAAGTGTGGTGACACATGGAGCTGACGAATACTAATCGATCGAGGACTTAACCAAAAAGTTTGAAACATTCAATGAACCGTTTATCCAGTTTTGAAAGAATAAAAAAGTATTTCTTAAATACTTGTAATTATAATGATATATGTTATAATAGGTAATGTCTTTCAAATAGTCTAGTGATGATGGCAAAGAGGTCACACCCGTTCCCATACCGAACACGGAAGTTAAGCTCTTTAGCGCCGATGGTAGTTGGGGGCTTCCCCCTGTGAGAGTAGGACGTCGCTAGGCTATACATACTAAAATTATTCCGAAGTAGCTCAGTTGGTAGTAGCACCTGACTGTTAATCAGGTTGTCGCAGGTTCGAGTCCTGCCTTCGGAGCCATTCTTGGAGAGTTGTCCGAGTGGCCGAAGGAGCACGATTGGAAATCGTGTAGGCGGTTAACACTGTCTCAAGGGTTCAAATCCCTTACTCTCCGCCAGCACTTTAGGATTTCAATCATAAAGGCCCCTTGGTCAAGCGGTTAAGACACCGCCCTTTCACGGCGGTAACACGGGTTCGAATCCCGTAGGGGTCACCATTTATAACGAATACCCAGATGGAGGATTAGCTCAGCTGGGAGAGCATCTGCCTTACAAGCAGAGGGTCGGCGGTTCGAGCCCGTCATCCTCCACCATTTTTAAAAAAAATCAAAATAGTATTATCGCGGGGTGGAGCAGTGGTAGCTCGTCGGGCTCATAACCCGAAGGTCACAGGTTCAAATCCTGTCTCCGCAACCAAAAATGGTCCCGTGGTGTAGCGGTTAACATGCCTGCCTGTCACGCAGGAGATCGCCGGTTCGATCCCGGTCGGGACCGCCATTTTTAAAATAATAAATATGGGTCAGTAGCTCAGTTGGTAGAGCATTAGATTGAAGCTCTAAGTGTCGGCGGTTCGATTCCGTCCTGACCCATCATGTTTTTTTGCCGGTTTAGCTCAGCAGGTAGAGCAACTGACTTGTAATCAGTAGGTCGTGGGTTCGATTCCTATAGCCGGCACCATGTTTTCCCGGAGGGGTAGCGAAGTGGCTAAACGCGGCGGACTGTAAATCCGCTCCTTAGGGTTCGGCGGTTCGAATCCGTCCCCCTCCACCAGTTTTTTTATAGGGGCATAGTTCAACGGTAGAATAGAGGTCTCCAAAACCTTTGGTGTGGGTTCGATTCCTACTGCCCCTGCCAATTAATTTTATGGCGATTGTGGCGAAGTGGTTAACGCACCGGATTGTGGTTCCGGCATTCGTGGGTTCGATTCCCATCAGTCGCCCCATTTACTATAAAATTAAAATATAACTATAAAGCAATGGCGATTGTGGCGAAGTGGTTAACGCACCGGATTGTGGTTCCGGCATTCGTGGGTTCGATTCCCATCAGTCGCCCCATTGTTGGGGTATAGCCAAGCGGTAAGGCAACGGATTTTGATTCCGTCATGCCTAGGTTCGAATCCTAGTACCCCAGCCATTTATGCGGAAGTAGTTCAGTGGTAGAACACCACCTTGCCAAGGTGGGGGTCGCGAGTTCGAACCTCGTCTTCCGCTCCAATAATATGGCGGCATAGCCAAGTGGTAAGGCACAGGTCTGCAACACCTTTATCACCGGTTCAAATCCGGTTGCCGCCTCCATATTTTTTTCTTAATCGGATACTCCGATTTTTTTTATCTCTAAAGTATTATGCCGGTGTGGCGGAATTGGCAGACGCGCACGACTCAAAATCGTGTTCCTTTGGAGTGTCGGTTCGACCCCGACCACCGGTATCATCACGTACATATACGTTACGTTTAGTAAGATTAGAAAGCTCACAAACCTTGATAGAAAAGGGTTTGTGAGCTTTTTACATTTATTGGGTTACGATAGGAAACGATAAGAATCGAAATCTTTTTACACATATTTTACACACAGGCAGGTTCATTTTACACAAGCTGCAATCCGAGAAAATGTGATTGATAAATGAGAGCAAACTAAAAAAGCTCATGTTTGAAAAATAAACATGGGCTTTTTTAATTGGATTTAATTTGTACATTGTGAGGTGTTAATTGTTATTCTCCTGATACATTTCTGTAAAAGTATCGATTGCCAATTGATCGTTCTCTTCAATTGTTTCTTTTAAATGATGTGCATAAGTTCAAGCGAAGCTATAATACTACTTGGAGGAGGTAATAGGGTACTGGTGAATACGTTTAAAACCAAGAAAATAGTAATACAAACCAAAGCGATGGTTTGTATTACTAATGTTAGTATGCTTCACCTTTTAAAATTATTGAACGCGAGCAAATCCAAATCCTGAAGCGTAGTCATCACCTATAGCAGCTCCATAACCACCTTTAATATCTACTGATTGTGCTCTTGCTTGTAAGTTAGAACGTAGTTGCGTGTTAGACAATGACGGATTTTCAGCCCAAATTTTTGCTGCTAAACCAGAGACATGAGGAGTAGCCATTGATGTGCCGCTAATTGTATTATAACCGCCATTATACCATGTAGAATAAACGGATGAGCCAGGAGCTGAGATTTCAATATCACCTTCCTGGATTACATAATCTCCAGCTGTAGATATATAACCACGTGAAGAGTAATCAGCTACACGATAAGTCCCATTTTGTTGTACATTTTCTAAAGCTGCAACGGCGATTGCATTTGGTAATGCCCCCGGATAACCAATTGTTCCTTGCGCATAGCCTGAATTACCAGCTGCAGCAACTATTAGAACTCCTTTACTGTATGCGTAATTGACAGCACTTGAAATGAGGCTATTATTCGCTGAAGAACCTAGAGACATACTAATAATAGTTTTGGTACCAGTAGCTGTTGCTTGATCTGCTGCATGTCGAATAGCAGCAGCAATATCATCTGAGTATCCAGAGCCGCTATCTAATAACACTTTGTAAGCCCAAAGATCAGCATTTGGAGCTACACCGTAAACGCCTGCTTGATCGCTTCCACCATCAGCTAAGGCCGTACCAGCAACATGTGTACCATGTCCGTTTCTGTCTGTACAGCTGTTGT
The DNA here is from genome assembly GCF_002982115.1 of Lysinibacillus sphaericus. Lineage (GTDB taxonomy): Bacteria > Bacillota > Bacilli > Bacillales_A > Planococcaceae > Lysinibacillus > Lysinibacillus sphaericus. The sequence goes on from NZ_CP019980.1 coordinate 770,782, forward strand.
TAATGGGTGTTGTCGCACCTGTAAAGTCTTTACATTGCTCTACGTTATTGACAAGGTCAGGATGAGAAGTATTTACACCCGTATCGAGTACAGCAATATTAATGTCACTTCCTCCAGTTGTAGATGTTAAAGTATCATTGTTATAAATTGCTTTAATTCCCCAAGGTATTTGTTGAGAAGCTCTTAAAGAAGTTACCAAATCCAGAGTTTCATTTTCTACCATACTATCGTCTTCCAAACCTATCGTATCTAATGTAACGATAGGAACTTTTGTAACTGTGAAATTTTTATTCTTCTGTAATGCTTCGAATTGTTTTTCATTCATATCAGTTGAAAATCCGTTCTCTGTTAATTCCCAACGAACAGAATATTGATTTTTTAATGTTGATTTTTCTGATTTTTTGTTTGTCTCAACATAAACACGGAATTTCTCCTGACCACCGTCGTTTCCTGAGCTATCTTCGCTATTCATCGCTGTTGCGTACACCGGATTTATTACTGATCCTGCAATCAAAAGACTTAGCAACGTACTTTTCATTTTTTTCATTCATTCCATCCCCTTTTCAAATGTAAGTTATAGTATTACAATTTGAATCTACCATAATTTAGGTTTTTTGATTATTGGGAAAATTATGATTATAATAAATGTAAAATATAGTCATTCTATACGGGAGGTTATGAAAATGAAGATAGGTTCATTAATTAAGTACTATCGTACAAAGCTAGGAATGACACAGAATTCAGTGGCGATGGGGATTTGCTCGATTCCTCATTTAAGTAAAATTGAGAATAATAATAAAGAAGCAAATAGCGAGACAATACGTCTACTGCTAGAACGATTAAATATTAGTATTCACGATGTAGAGAATAACGAACAAAATATTATTTGTCTATTAAATGATTTACAAAAACATATAAATTACCTAGAGAATGAGAAAGTAAAAGAGACAATGAGCAGATTAAAAGAATATGAAGAAATAATAGGTTTTACAGAATCTATTTATTTATATGAACTTTATAAGTTACGTTATTATGTGTTTGTTAAAGAGCATAAATTAGCAGACAATCAATTAAGATGGCTAAATGCCCACCGACAAAATTTTTCCCAACATGAAAGGTATTTACATTCATATTATTATGCATTAGTTTTAATTACAAAAGGTAAATATGAGGAAGCAGCTAAAGAACTAACTCAAATACTTCAAATACATCCAGAACTAGGATCACTAGAAGGAGAGTTTTACTATCATTTCGCTTTAATAAAAGGGCGGTTAGAAGAACCAAGCCAAGCAATTATTTATGGGAAAAAAGCTCTTCAATTCTATAAGGACCAATTTAATTTTAAAAGAATTGTTTATACATTAATGTCTCTGGCACTCAATTACTCTCGAGGAAAAGTGTTTCATGAAGCAATCGAAATCTATGAACATTTAGTGAGAAATGTGGAGCTATTACAGCAACAGCAGCTATTACCTGCTATATATCACAATTTGGGGGATTTGTACCAAATGAGATGGGAATATGAAAATGCATTAATTTACTTTGAAAAAAGCGCTTCTTTAATGTCAAAGAACTGTGATCATTATCTGCTTTGCTTATATAATTTAGGTGTTACACAATTTCGCTTAGAACAAACGGAAAAAAGTATAAAAACCTTTACTATTCTAAAGGAAGAAGCAAAAAATAAGAAAAAAATAAGTTTTAATTTATTTGCTACTTTTTATTTATATTTGCTAGGAGAAGAAAAAAAGAAAGCAATGGATTTTTTAGAAGGGAGGTTAATTCCATTTACAGCAGATAATGAAGAATTAAAAGAATTGCACCAACAATTCTCTAATTTATTGGGAGAGTATTATCGACAAGAAAAGCAGTTTGAGAAAGCTATGCAATTTATTGAAATCTAAAGGAGAGTGTGAATATGAAGAAAAATGTTGGATTATCAATCTTAATACTGAGTGCTGCAGTAATAATTATATCTGTTCCAATTCATCCACCAGTTTTATAAAAGGCAAGAGTGGTAGAAGGTAGTGGCTCTATCTTATGATTGAGGAACAGTGTTTTTCAAACTCGAAATGTGAGGCACTTCACAACCGGAAAATCGCCATTTTCTTGGATAAGATAAACGTAGCAGCATGTACTTTGCTAGGCTTTATATTGAGCCTCAGCGGGCATAATTCTCGCATTAAAGATTTAGCAACCGGGATTAAACGCCAATTGCGTTAGGGCATAAAAATTGCATATGTATTAAGGTTCTCATTAATTTGAGAACTCTTTTTTGTTTTATAAGGAATCGTCTTATTACAAGAGGTAGTTAAACATCAAGGGGGATTATAAGAATTAAACGCAACCCATATTGAAATGGTGTGAAAAATTACAATAAATTACTAAGTTCATATAGCTACTAGAACATAGCTAGTTAGCGGATATTGCAAATCCATATTTTTTCATTTTACTCCGAAACAAGAATTTCGTTTTATGGTATAATATATTTCAAATGTTTATTTAGGTATATTATGTATAAAAAAGATATTTCTACTAACTGCTTGTGGAAGTAGTTTCGTAGAAGGCGAATAGGGAATGGCGTTGATGAAGTAAATAAACTCTCTTACTAATAAGGGAAACTAGAGTGATAATTTGCTAGGCTTTGATTTATATAAAAACTTTAAAACTTAAATGACCTATTAACACCCCTTGCAACGTATTGCAGGGGCGTTTTGCTATGTACACAATTAGAAGTGTAAATGTATAAAGACTTGGGTATATGGACACTAATGCAAGGCAACTCTTCAAAACAGCTTTTAGTTAATATTTATTTTACTTGATGAATAGGATAACAAAGATGTAAGTAAATATAGGGGGAATAGTATGAAAAAAATAAGTAAGATGTTGATTGTAGTTTTAATTTTAGGGTTACTCCAAATTCAGCCTGTTTATGCAGCTAGTTTTAAAGATGTATCATCGGACAATACGTTAAGTACGGAAATAGATTATTTAGTAGAGCGTGGGATTATTAAAGGGTATCCTAATGGTACTTTTAAGCCAAATGAGTATGTCACAAGGGCACAGGTAGCTGTTATGATAACACGTGCGTTAGCCTTAAAAACAACGAATGTAAAAAATCCAAAGTATCAAGATGTACCGACATCTCATATTTACTATAAGGAGATTGCTGCGACACAAAATGCTGGAATATTTGATGCAGCTAAAAAGTTTAATCCAAACGGTACGTTGACGAGAGCAGATATGGCTATTGTTTTGCAACGAGCTTTTAAATTAAAGGGAACGACGAGCCCATATTATTTTACAGATGTTACAGAAAAGACACCGGGCTATAAAGAAATTTTAGCGGTAGCGAACAATAATATTACGAGCGGTTATCAAGATGGCTCATTTAAACCAAAATTGCCATTAACAAGAGCCCATTTTTCAGCATTCGTAGCTCGTGCATTAACTCTTTCAAATCCTAATTTATTAAAGGACCCTGCCTATACCTATACTTATGCCTATTATTCACCTGATGATGGTCTAAGATATACATTAAATTATCAATATAGTCATAATGATAATAAAAATGATGTTTGGACAATTACGAATATGACTAATAATAAGCCGTTTCATGATGAATTATTATATTATGATGGCTCAGTATATGCGCAAGCAATCGCTCAGGAGTATAGCTCACATTACGATTTTTATATCGGGCTCCCACTAAGAATAGGCGTGATAGTTCATGAAGACGATGAACGTCCTGTAAACGGCAATCGCATTACCGTCCAAACGACGGATGGAACAGTTCGAGCAGGTGGTGTTAACTATAAAAATGTAGCAATATTAGAAGAAAGCTTTAAATATATTGATGTAGTGAAGACATATTATTTTGTAGATGGTATTGGCTTAGTTAAGGAACTTCACAATGGGGAAGTTGTTTATGAGTTACTAAAACGAACAGCAAATTAAAGATTGAAAAGGATGCATTGAAAAATGCATCCTTTTTTAAGTAAGCGATATATGAAAAAAACGTTTAAGGGCTTGTAGCCATTCTTTATCGGTATGTGTTGTATAAGTTGTTAATGATTGCCCTTCGTATATACGAAATTCATTATTGAACATCGTATGTCGACCAGTAGGGGTGCGAATCATGGCGATTTTATTCTTTTGTTGAGAAAGACGTGGTGCAAAATTGGCATCGTTCCCGTTATCTGTGAAGTTGTACAGTAGGCGCCAATTGTGTGATGTTTGCTCATACAGCATCCAACCGTACGTGTCATGCCATTCAATTTTGTAAAGCTCATTGCCCTCGCGATGTTCGTGATGCGCAATTAAAGGTACTGGTTTACACGGAGCTAAAGCACCTACGCCTACGTCCGAGATATAAGTTATGCCGTCAAATTGAACGAGAAGTAGCTGGTGCATGGGAACTTCTTCAATCGGTGTACTATCATCCGTATTACGCCAAAATTGCGCATAGCGATTTGTTACAGAAAAACCGAGCTCTCGTAGTAGCCAGCTATATAGAATGTTAAGTTCAAAGCAATTGCCTCCGCGTTGTTGAACAATAATTTTTTGAAAAATATCTGGGATAGCAAAGGAAATGTCACGTTTCAAAGCAACATCTAAATTTTCATAGGGAATGGTATGTAGATGTTTCGTTTGTAATTGACCAAGTAGCTTTAAAGACGGCTCTAAAGATCCTTGAAATTGAATGAATTTTAAATATTGTTGAATTTGAGCATTCATAAAATCGCCTCACTTCCTTATTAATTAACATAACCGAAATAGCACTAGAATACACGTGAAAAATAGAGAAAGAAAATAATAGAAATAGAGCTAAATAACTTGTAAAATTAATATATTCACTACTAGTTCGTAATGAATTTCCCATTTTTAGTTAAAAATAACGTTTCTAAAGGTAGGTATATAAATGAAGAATGAAATAAAATGGATTGAAGTAAATTCATATGATGAAATGAGTAACGTAGCTGCACATATTTTTACTGAGCAATTACAAGCAAAACCAGCTAGCATACTAGGGCTTGCAACAGGGGGTTCACCAGTTGGGATGTATAAGGAATTAGTTAAGCGTCAACAAGCTGGTGATATTTCTTTCAAGGAAGTTACAACATTTAATCTAGATGAATATGTGGGCTTAGAACAAAATAGCCCAGCAAGCTACTGGACGTTCATGCATGAAAATTTATTTAATCATGTGGATATTAACGAAGAAAAGATACATTTACCAAACGGCAAGGCAACTGATTTAGAAGCCGAGTGTGTGGCATATGATGCGCAAATTGCCGAAGCAGGTGGTATCGATTTACAGTTGCTTGGAATAGGGGTTAATGGACATATAGGTTTTAATGAGCCTGGTACATCATTTGATTCACTGACAAATATTGTAGAGCTTACAGAATCAACACGAACTGAAAACGCTATTTATTTTGACAATCCAGAAGCTGTGCCTACTCATGCTATTACAATGGGTATACAATCTATCATGAATGCAAGGGCGATTGTGCTCATCGCATTTGGTGAAAAAAAATTAGAAGCAATTGAAAAATTAAAAGGTGGAGAAGTGACTGAAGCTTTCCCAGCTAGCAGATTATTAAATCATCCAAATGTAACGATTATTTACGGCGGTACAAAATAAAAGAAACAAGCGTAGACTCCTTTTTTGAAGTCTACGCTTATTTTATTTTTTACTTGATAATAAGACGCCTGCAACGACGGCAAGACCGCCGATAATTTGAAAAATATGTAGTTGCTCATCTAAAAAAAGCACGGCAAAAATAGAGGCAAAGACCGGAATAAAGTTTAAATAAATACCTGCTTTATTCGCGCCAAGTTGTACGACCCCATGATTCCAGCATAGAAATGCTACAATAGAAGCAAAAATACCTACATATAGAATAGCGGCAATCGTTGACCAGTGCCAGTGTATAGCGTTGGGCATTGTTGTGATTTCGTATAGGTAAAATGGCAAGAGCATGATAGCACCAATAAAGATTGTGACAAGAAATGTTGACTGTCCTGGTAAACGACCCGCGTAATGTTTTACAAGAAGGGAATAAATACTCCAACAGAAAACGGCGACGACAACAATTAAGTCCCCTTTATTGAACGTAAAATCGACTAAGCTTGCAAACGAACCCCCTGAAATAATAAAAAGGACACCACTCAGTGATAGTGCAGTTCCAAGAATTTGGAATGACGAGAGTTTTTCCTTCAAAAAAATAAAGGATAGTATGTAAATCATGATGGGTGTCGAAGAATTCATCAACGATGCATTGATCGAAGTTGTATAGTGGAGAGCTATATAGACGAGCGTATTAAAAGCTGCCACACCAGTAAAGGCTAGTATAAGGACAATTTTCCAATGTTCTTTAAGCATGTGCCACTCTCGTTTTACGCTACGATAAGCAATCGGTAAAAATACGATAAAGGCGACACACCAACGAAGAAAAGCCAATGTAAGGGGTGGGATATTGCCACTCACGGCTCGGCCAATGACAAAATTACCACCCCATAGAACGGTAGCAAGTAATAATAACGCATATGGTGGGATTTTCATGAAGCGATAACTCCTTTTAATTTAAAATACTAATGTCAATTATAGGCATTAAGGGAGTGAATAATCAATGCTACATGTACCCATATGCTAGAATGAGAGAAAGAATAGGAGGAAGTAAAGTGATAAGTACAGTTGCACATTTAAAAAAAGGCGATACAGTTGGCATTGTATGTTTGTCCAGTCTAGTTGAGCCAGAGAAATTAGGAAATGCTTTAGCCTTTTTAGATGAGCTGGGTCTCCGCTATAAAATAGGGGATACGATAACGGCAAAACATGATTATTTAGCAGGTAGTGATGACGTAAGACTTGCAGACTTTCATGCTATGGTTCAAGATCCTGACGTAAAGGCCATCTTTTGCGTAAAGGGTGGCTATGGCTCTGCTCGTATTGCTGGAAAGATTGATTATGAGTTGCTAGCGGAAAATCCAAAAATTTTCTGGGGCTTTTCCGATCTTACCTATTTGCATTGTGCTATTAATGAGTATGCAAATATCGTGACGTTTCATGGACCGATGCTAATGGCTGCCAATAACATGGATGAGTTATCGAAAAAAATGTTTTTACAGCTGTTTTCTCCGATTGAAATACAGTATACAGAGGCTATTTCTCCATTAACTGTAGTTGCCCCTGGTTTTGCACGTGGACCAATTATTGGTGGTAATTTACGCCGTATAGTTAGCACTTTAGGCACAAAATTTGAGGTTCGGACTGAAGGCAGAATATTATTAATAGAAGATATTGCAGAGACAATTCCACGTATTGATTCGATGTTGCAACAGTTAAAACAAGCTAGAAAGCTGGAACAATTAGCGGGGGTAGTAATTGGTTCCTTTACAGAAACAGGAGCAAGTGATGAGGCTCTTCTAATGTTAATGCAAGAATATTTTGGTGATTTAGAAATACCTGTTGTAGCTGGTTTTAAAATAGGGCACGAAACGACGAATATTGCCATCCCATTAGGGGTCGATGCCATTTTAGATGCACAAGAAAAAGTGCTTCGAATTTTACCAGGCGTTCATTAAATGTTTGAATTGATAGAATTGTGTGAATTGTGTGGGTGACTGGCACTCGAGCAATATGAAAGCCGCAACTCTCGCTACACGCGATTTGTTGCGGCTAATGTTTTGCGTAAAATTGTGTGGGTGACTGGCACTTCTTAGTAAGGTTCGGCATCGTGGCCTTTATCGACTGCGTCTTTTGGTGCATTATCACCGTTAATGTTACCAAGAGGCTTTGCAGACGAAGCGTTTTGTTGCGCCTTTTGTAAACCTTCTTTTAGTAAGCGTCCATATTCCTCATCTGCTTCAGCAGCCAATGCAATCATCGCCTCTTGGATAGCTGTATTACATGCGGATAAATCCCGAATTAAATTTGCTAGTAGTTCGTCACGTTCCCATTGTTCAAAATTACGATAAGTTTCACCAGCTTGCTTCGTATTACTTTGGCGATCAATGGATTCGCGCACTAAATTACCTTCAATATATGGTGTGTATTCCTTCGCCGTTTGGGTAGCTTCTTTTAAACCATTTAACATTGATGGCTCATAATTAATATGTGGATTTTGTCCTGGTGCTAAATCTCGTTTATACATCATTTGCCCACCGTTTTGGTTGGTCGCCACTCGTTTTTTCGGCGCATTGATTGGTAATTGTAAATAGTTGGCGCCCACTCGATGACGTTGCGTATCAGAATAAGAGAAAGTACGCCCTTGGAGCATTTTATCGTCTGAGAAATCCAATCCATCAACGAGGACACCTGTGCCGAAAGTTGCTTGTTCTACCTCGGCAAAATAATCTTCAGGGTTTTTATTTAACACCATTTTTCCGACTGGATACCAAGGGAACTTGTCATTCGGCCATAGCTTCGTATCATCCAGTGGGTCAAAATCAAGCTCAGGATGAGGGCCATCCTCCATTATTTGTACATTTAACTCCCATTCAGGATAATCTCCACGTTTAATAGCATCATATAAGTCTTGTGTAGCATGGTTGAAATTCTTTTGTTGAATTTCTTCTGCTTCTTTTTGTGTTAAGTTTTTAATGCCTTGTAATGGCTCCCAATGGTACTTCACAAGGACTGCTTTGCCCTCACTATTTACCCATTTATACGTATTGACACCAGAACCTTGCATCATGCGATAGTTGGCAGGGATGCCCCAAGGTGAATAAATAAAAGTGACCATATGGAAGGATTCTGGAGAACTTGCACAGAAATCAAAGAAGCGCTCGACGTCTTGAATATTTGTAATAGGATCTGGCTTAAAAGCATGAATCATATCTGGAAATTTCATGGCATCACGGATAAAGAAGATTTTTAGATTGTTGCCAACTAAATCCCAGTTTCCGTCTTCTGTATAAAACTTGACAGCAAAGCCGCGTGGATCACGTAATGTTTCCGGTGAATGTCCACCATGAATAACCGTAGAGAAGCGGACGAAAACAGGCGTTTGTTTGCCTTTATCCTGAAATACTTTTGCTCTTGTATAGTTAGAAATAGGCTCATCGCCAACAACTCCATATGTTTCGAAGTAGCCATGTGCTCCAGCCCCACGAGCATGTACAACACGTTCAGGAACTCTTTCTCGGTCAAAGTGGCTTATTTTTTCAAGGAAATCATAATTTTCAAGAGTTGCTGGCCCTCGATTGCCGACTGTTCGTAAATTTTGATTGTTGGTAACCGGATGACCTTGGCGATTGGTTAATGTATCATCTTTTTCATGAGAATGGTTCATTACTATTGCTCCTTCCAATTGTACTAAACAAAGTTTGTCCAATTGATTAGCAAAATAGACATAAAAAAACTCTCCTACACACAAGGTGTAAGAGAGTTTCGGATGGCGTTTTCCAATTCATCTGATTGAGTTTTTTCATGCCATTGCCAATAGTTGGTGATAGGTCATCGGTCATAAAGTAACTGGTCACATGTCATTGGTTGATCTAAGTTGTAAGTCTACATTAAAGTAGTTTTGAAAACAGCACATCCGACTCGGTTTGGAGTCTCACCGCCCCGAGTTTAGAAATAGCGAGAATCGTCAAATTGTATTTCAACGCTATAGTTTTTGGCATTAATCAAATTAGAGAGCTTATGTGCATCCTTTTCTAGTTGAAGTGAACGTTCACGGTATGCATCTGGCTCGAACATAGCAATTTCATATAACATTGTACCTTCACCATAGCCCATACGTACAGTTTCTTTTTCATGTGTGCCCAAGTGTTTACAAAGTTCAGCTTCAGCGCGAAGTTGTGAAGCCAGTTCAATTGCCTCTACAAGTGCAAGTTGCTCACCTTTAAAGTCTACTTTGTTCTGAATATTCGCCTCATAGACAAGTCGATCTAATGTGCGTATATCAAGGCGTACTTGTGCTAGCTCACTTTCAATAACAGCCATTGCACGATTACTCGTTTTAGGAGCTTGTCCTTTTTCAACAGTGACAAAAGAACTGCGATGTAATTCATTAATAAGTTCTTGAACCTTCTTTGCTAAAATGCTTTTTAGTTTAACTGCTTCTGCAAGATTAATCATGAAAACACTTCCTTTTATAGTGTAGTAGATGGTGTTGCATTCGTTAAAAGAGCAATTTGATAGTCTCCACCATGAATTTGGTTGAACATTTTTCCCGCAGAGGCAAGAAGCTTTTGCGCATCCTCAGTTGCAAGGGAAGGGCGAAGGTAGAAAATATGGAGCGCTTCAGTTGTTCCCTCAGAGACAGCTGTACGTTGTGAATCAACGAATGGTGAACCAAAAGGCCCTTCCTCGTCTCGACTAAAGAGAATATGATTGAGCGTATTGAAGCGCCCATTTAACCCTTCGTAGCCCGTTTCTTCATTGCCAAGTGCAATTTCTATGTTTCCTTTAAGGTGTGCTATATCATAAATGCCAACTGGAATTTCGTATTGTAGGGAGAAAAAATTATTTAAATCGACACCAGAATGCAACGGTGTTAAATAGTTTTGCTTACTTACTCGACGCATTAAGCTTTCAGCCGAGTGACGATAACGGTTCGGATCAGCGCCAAGTTGTTTCCAAAGTTGTCGCCATTCTGCAATACCTTCACGTTCAGTTACAGGTTGATCTTGCATTTCTAAATAGAGGTTTTCCTGATATAATTGCAGGCGACCTTTAATCATTTGGGGCGATTCTGCTACGACAATTTTGGTATAATGAATAATGCCGATTTTCAGCTCTGGAAGTTGCGTTAACAACGATGGATTAAGTGAGACTTCCATAAAAAATCACCTACTTTATTTGTTTCTATTATTATATCATGTAAGGAGTTGGAAATAAAATGAACATACATGACCTACAACGAGAGTTTGTGGCGTATGCAATGTCCATTGGCGTTGATAAGATTGGCTTCACAACGGCAGCTCCCTTTACAGAATTAAAAAATAGACTGCGTCGCCAGCAGGAGCTTGGTTTCCAATCAGGTTTTGAAGAGAGCGATATTGAAAAACGTACGGAGCCACTTCAATTATTAGAAGGTGCAGAAAGTATTGTTGCTATAGCTGTCGCATACCCTTCGAAGATGAAGGACGCACCTACTGGTAAAAAGGGGGCTCGACGTGGGATATTTTGCAGAGCTTCTTGGGGCGTCGATTACCATACAGCATTACGACAGCGTTTAGCATTATTAAAAGCTTGGCTGGAAGAGCGAGTGAGCAATGTCCGTATTGAATCAATGGTTGATACAGGTGCGCTTGTAGATAGGGCGGTGGCGGAGCGTGCAGGTATTGGCTGGAGCGGGAAAAACTGCTCGATTATAACACCAGAGTTTGGTTCATATGTTTATTTGGGTGAGTTAGTGACAAATATTCCATTTGCACCGGACAAGCCAATGGAGGACGAGTGTGGCGAGTGCCGTTTATGTTTGGATGTTTGTCCAACAGGTGCGTTAATCGAAGGGGGACAACTCAATTCACAGCGTTGCATTGCCTTTTTAACGCAAACGAAAGGTTACCTCCCAGATGAATTCCGCTCACATATAGGAAACCGGCTATATGGCTGTGATACTTGTCAAACAGTCTGTCCAAAAAATAAAGGCAAAATCAATTGGATACATGAGGAATTTAAACCCGATCCAGAGCTTGCAAAACCCTTATTAACACCACTTTTAACGATTTCTAATCGGGAATTTAAAACAAAGTTTGGTCATGTTTCAGGCTCATGGCGTGGGAAAAAGCCCATTCAACGCAATGCTATATTGGCGCTAGCGCATTTTAAAGAGGAAGCGGCAGTACCTGATTTAATCGAGCTTCTCGAAAAAGATGAGCGACCTGTTATTCGAGGGACAGCAGCGTGGGCATTGGGGAAGATTGGTGGAGAGCAGGCGGAAAACGCTTTACTCGCTGCGCAGGATCAAGAACAAGATGAGGAAGTCCTCGTGGAAATAAACAAAGGTTTACAATTTTTTAGCTAAGGAAGTGTTTCGTTATGCCATTGCATATCGTCTTATATCAACCAGAAATACCAGCAAATACAGGCAATATTGCACGTACTTGTGCTGGTACGAATACCTCACTCCATTTAATACGGCCGCTTGGCTTTTCAACCGACGATAAAATGCTAAAACGTGCTGGCTTAGATTATTGGCATAGTGTCAACGTGGTGTACCACGATTCCCTTGAGGATTTTTTAGAAGCATCAAAAAATGGGAATGTCTATTTAATTGAAACGTATAGTGAAGAACCGTTTACTACGCATGATTTTAGTGACAAAGATCGGGATATTTACTTTATGTTTGGAAAAGAAACGACAGGCTTGCCAAAGGATTTTGCCTATGAGCGCAAAGAAATGTGTTTACGTATTCCACAAAGTGAGCATGTGCGTTCACTAAATTTATCGAATACAGCCGCAATCGTTATTTACGAGGCTCTACGACAACAGGGCTACCCAGGTTTACACTAATAACAAGCGAAGGACAAAAAGCGTTCGATTTATTCGAACGCTTTTTGTTATGCCGTTGATGCCCCGTTTTGCATGGAAATTGTGTAAGTACCTGGCACCACTTTTACTCTTTGAGTGCTTTATTGACTGCTGGCATAATATGAGTGCCAAGTAGCTCAATAGATTTCGCTACCTGCTTGAATGGTACTGCGCCAATATCAAGCTGTGCCATAAAACGTGAATGACCGAATATTTCATGCTGCATTAATATTTTTTCAATAATTTCATTTGGACTACCAACAAATAGCGCATTCTGACCAGCTGTCATATTGTCAAAGCCTTCTTTAGATAAATGATAGCGCATACCACGTTGTGTATTAACATAGTGCCAATAATTTGAGTAATGTGGATAAAATTCATCCTTAGCCTGTGCTAAATTTTCAGCAAAGTATGCGTGCCCTGAAACAGTGATTTTTGCTTTCTTCGCATCGTGTCCTGCTGTGAGCAATGCTTCGCGGTAAACATCAACCAAATGTTTGAATCGTCTTGGATCCCCGCCTAAAATGGCTAAGTTTAGGCCTACGCCATAACGACCCGCACGACTAGCACTTTCAGGCGTTCCACCCACACCGATATGAATGGGGATTTCACGACTAGCACGTGGTGCAATGTCAGCATATTGAAGCGGTTTGCGATAGCTGCCACTCCACGTTACACGCTCTTCTCGGTTTAACTTTAAAAGTAAAGCTAAATGTTCCTCAAATAGTGCATCATAATCATCTACATCATAACCAAACAACGGGAACGATTCGATAAATGCACCGCGTCCAGCAACAATTTCTGCACGACCATTTGACAGTAAATCTAGTGTTGCAAAATCTTCGTATAGTCGCACTGGATCGACCGTACTAAGTACAGTCGTCGTACTTATTAATTGAATGTTTTTTGTCCGCTGGGAAAGTGCAGATAATACGACTGGTACGGCTGAAACAGCATAATCTAAACGATGATGTTCTCCCACACCAAATACGTGAAGACCGGCTTCATCTGCAAGCTGACCGTATTGCATTACTTCATCGAGGCGTTCTTTAGCAGTTGGCATATAGCCATTCACCGGATTTTGACCGATATCTGCCAATGTGTAAATACCAAATTCCATGAGAAAGCCTCCTTAAAATTTCAGTAAAATAACATTACCAGCAGGATCTTCTGTTTGGAAACCACCATCAATAGCAGTAACAGGCGCTCCTAATTGTTGCAAGTTTGCTTTTAATGTATTTGCCTGCTCTTCATTATCTAGACGCAGTGTAAAAGATTTTAGACCAATTTGATTTTCTCCAAGCTTTGGTGCCCCTTCAGAATACCAAGTATTTAAACCGATATGATGGTGATAACGACCAGTAGAAATAAATAATGCTTGCTCACCATAACGAGTGACAATGTCAAAGCCCAAGCCCTTTGTATAGAACGTTTCGGCTGCAACTAAGCTTGAAACCGATAAATGAATATGTCCCATAACCGTATTAGCAGGTAAACCATGCCATTGTCCATCAGCTTCTGCCAATATAGAAGGAATATTAAGCGGCTCAGTTACCATATGCACTTGGTCTGAGCGCCAAGTCCAGTCACTTTCAGGACGATCTACATAAATTTCAATACCATTTTCATCTGGATCACGTAAATAAAGTGCTTCACTTACATCGTGATCAGAGGCACCAAAGTAAACACCTGATTGACGGAAATGCGTAATGATATTAGCTAAATCACGGCGTGTAGGTAATAGTAGCGCAAAGTGATAAAGACCGCTTGTTGAGCTCGTTTTTTGTTCAATTGTTGCCAGTTGAACAATTGTAAGCAGTGCTGTTTTACCGTCAGCGGTTAAGGTAGCTCGATTCGCTTCTTGCTGTAAAACTTTAAAGCCAATAATGTCTTGATAGTATGTTAATGATCGTTGTAAATCACTTACTTTAACTTCAACATTTGTGACATATGTGTTCGGTTTTTCATGAAAATGCATGGTAGTATTCCTCCAATATTTTAGTTATGATTGATTATCAAGTTACTTATTGTAAGTAAGTATATTTTATAAAGTGTAGGAAGTCAAGTAGTTAAATTGGTCGAAAAAAAGAAGTAACCGCAATGGCTACTTCTTTAAAATAAGAAAATCACTAAGTATTAAAATATACTTAGTGATTTTCTTGGAGTATTATTTGTCCGCTTTGTAGTCGCCTTCATACCCAGCAGTGAAAATAGCAGCTAGGAAAGCAACAGTTACACCAATAATTAATAATAACTTCATGGAAGAACCCTCCTCATGTTTATAAGCAATCTCTTTTTAGTATAGCCTATCTATTATAAAAATGAAACGACCTTGCTGAATAAAATATGTCAGAAATGGTTCAGACTTTAATATTTCGGGAAAACTATAATAGAGGTGATAAAAATGGAAAAGAAGGTTCCCAATATAGAAAATGGGACAATGGCTAGAAATTTTAAAGAGTTGCAAGATCTCGGTAAACAAATGGAGCATTTACGAGACGGTCTTGAACTTGCCGAAGATGAACGCATTGCAGATCCAATTCAAGTAGATGATGAACCCGAAGACAAACAATAGGTGTAATATGGAATTTGATGTCTGCTTGAGTAAGCGGGTGAGGTGAGTTACCCGCGAAAAAGAGGTAAATACCCGCGGAATGAGAGGGAATATCCGCGAAGCAGAGGTAAATACCCGCGGAAAGAGTGATAATACCCGCGAAGCAGAGGTAAATACCCGCGGAATGGGATAGAATACCCGCGAAGCAGAGGTAAATACCCGCGGAATGGGATAGAATACCCGCGAAGCAGAGGTAAATCCCGCGATTGAAGTGAGTCCCCACGATAGAGGTGAGTTACCCGCGAAAAAGAGGTAAATATCCGCGAAGCAGAGGTAAATATCCGCGGAATGAGAGGGAATATCCGCGAAGCAGAGGTAAATACCCGCGGAAAGAGTGATAATACCCGCGAAGTAGAGGTAAATACCCGCGGAATGGGAGAGAATACCCGCGAAGCAGGAGTAAATCCCTCGGAATGAGAACAATCCTTGCGCACAGCAGAAAGAATTCGATAACAGAAACGAATGGTATTATTTTTAATCCAATTTTTTGTATAATGAAACTAGGAAAAGAAAGGGGCTGATGTTTTTGAATATACAATCAACAAAAACGTTAACAAATGGTATTGAAATGCCTCGCTTTGGTCTAGGCGTATACAAAATGACTGAACGTGATGAAACATTACAGGCGATTGATAAGGCATTAAAAGTGGGTTATCGTGCAATTGATACTGCTTCGTTATATGGTAATGAGGTGGAAGTGGGTGAGGCGATTCGTTATTCAGGCATTAAGCGCGAGGATATTTTTGTCACAACAAAGGTTTGGAATACGGACCAAGGTTATGATGCAACGCTACGTGCCTTTGAAGTGTCACTAAAAAATTTAAATATGGATTATTTAGATCTATATTTAACGCATTGGGCAGTGCCTGAAACATTTGAAGAAACATATAGAGCTATTGAGCGTTTGTATGACGAGAAGTTAATACGAGCAACAGGTGTGTCGAATCACCATGAACATCATTTACAAAAACTATTATCAAAAGCCAATATCGCGCCAATGGTCAATCAGGTTGAATTACACCCATACTTACAACAAGAGGCATTAAAGGCATTTTGTGCAGAGCATGGAATTGCAGTCACAGCATGGTCACCACTAGGGCGTGGGGGTGTGCTTGATAATCCTACTATTCTTGAAATCGCTCAAGAATTAGGGAAGTCAGCTGCACAAGTCGTGCTTCGTTGGCATTTACAAAAGGACACGTTAATTATTCCAAAATCCGTGACACCAAGTCGTATTGAGGAAAATGCACAAATATACGATTTTGAATTAACGCAGGCGCAGATGGATAAGATGACAACATTAAATCGCAATCATCGTTTTGGCCAAGATCCAGATAATTTCAAATTTAATTTTTAACTATAGAAAATCCCGCTATCAAACTAGTTGAAGCGGGATTTTATTGATGTTATTTCGATTCTTTTACATAAGGAATGTAGTTTGATAGCATTTTTGCCATATGTGCACGTGTCGCGTTGTTACTTGGCATGAATTTGCCATTTGAACCGCTAGCAATCTTTAAATCTTGCATAAGCGCGATAGCATTTTGTGTTTCTTCATTATATTTAGAAATATCGTTGAAATCAGACGTTAAACCAGTTTTTGCATCATGTTGTAAGTTATAGGCACGTGCAAACATTAATGCAAGTTGAGAGCGTGTTACTTTTGCAGTAGGGTTGAACTTGCCATTTTGACCTTGTACAATGCCAGCTTCTGCAAGTGCTGTAATCTCTTTTTGAGTCGCTGCTTCTAAACTAGTAATATCAGAGAATGTTGTTGCACCTTTTGCTTCTAGCTTTAAGACACGCGCAATAAATGATGCAGCTTGTGCACGAGTTAAATTTGCATTCGGCGAATATGTTGTTGCCGATGTACCTTGTGTTAAATCACGATAGTAAAGATCACGCACGTAACCTTCTGTTTCAGAACCTTTAGCAATATCCGTAAATGGAATTGTCGCGATAATGCGTCCTTCCACTTTAGCGTCTACTGTTTTAAGTGAATTTAAGTGATCGATGAACATTTCAAAGTCTACTGTACCAGGTTCACTTACACGGCCGTCTGCATAAGCTTTTGCAAGTGTTTCGTAGCCATCGCCGCCTTTAGCAGTGAACGTATTTGTAGCACCTTTATAGTAAGCTGCTTTATCAAGTTCTTTACCGTTTAGTTTAATGGATTGAACACGTTTGCCAGCAGGTGCTTTTCCATCAAATTCTACTTGTAGACCAGAGAAGTGTAGGAAGCCACCTGATTCTTTCGGGAACTCTTTTACGCTATGTTCAGCAATTTCATAGAGTTCAGCACCTGTTAATTTTACGATACCAAGTGCATTACCGAAAGGCATTACCGTCATTACTTCACCAACAGTGATATCTCCTGCATCAATGCTCGCACGGATACCGCCACCATTTTGGAATGCGAATTGTACTTCTGGGTCAATTTTTTTAGCGCCAGCTAGCATACCATCCGCAATAACGTTCCCTAGATTTGTTTCGCCAGCACGAACGCCCCAAAGTCCACGTTTGCCATCAAGTACTGAAACAGCTGTATTGCCTGTTGATTGTTGCTTAACTGCTGCAATTTTTTCAGTATAAGGCGCTAATAGTTTTGTTGCATCAGCATCTGCCGCTACAGGATTTTCTTTATTATTTAAAGCATGTAATTGGCCGAAGTATTCAACAACAGCACCGTTATCGTCAAACGTTAAATCTAGCTCACCTAAGTTTTCACTATATTGTCCTGTTTGAACAATAATTGTCGGATTTTTAAATGAAGTATCTGCTTTCACAGCTTTATCTAATTTTGTATGTGTATGTCCACCTACAATGACATCGATACCTTCTACTGCTGATGCTAGTAGTTTATCATTATCCCAATCAGCAGAATCGTCATAGCCTATATGAGTAAGCGCAACAATTTTATTGACGCCTTGTTTTTCAAATTCAGCTACTGCTTTTTTTGCAGAGTCGATATAGTTTGCAAATTGTACGTTTGCTACGCTAGAAATAGATGGCGTTTCCTCTGTCGTTAAACCGAAAATACCAACTTTTTCACCGTCAATATCTTTAATTATGCCGTTATAGATTTTACCGTTTTGGAAGTCTTTTGTTACTGTTTGGAATTGTAAGCCATCAAATAGTGGGTCTTTTGAGAAGTCGAGGTTGCCTCCAAGTAATGGGAATTCAGCACCTTTAACAAATTTTGCAAGAGCAGCATGACCTTCTGGGCTTGACCCTAAATCGAACTCATGGTTACCAAATGTCATCGCATCGTAACCCATTAGGTTCATTAACTTCATTTCTACTTCTCCAGTAAATTCGTTGAAGTAAAGCGTACCAGTTAATGCGTCACCTGCATCTAATAGAAGTGAATTTGGATTTGCTGCACGTAACTCTTTAATTTTTGTTGTACGTTGCGGAGCATATTCAGCGTGCGAATGTGTATCATTGGAATGTAAAATTGTTAAATTAAAGCCTTCCTTTGTAGCAGCTGGTGCTGTTTCTGCTGCATGTGCCGCAAAGCCTGGTGAAGCTAGTAAACTGGCAGCTAGAGTTGTTGCTGCAATACTTTTAACCCATTTCATATAATGAATTCCTCCCTCATGTATATGTCAGATGACTGACAATTTACTCTATTCTAACATGAAAGAAATCCATCGTCATTACCAATATTGGAAAAATCAATATTAAAATTATTGTAAAAAATAGGTGAAGTAATTATTAATTCATAAATTCATATTCTAATTTGAAATAAATATTAAAAATGGATATTTTTATTTTTGTAACTTTTCCATAAAAAATAGCACAAACCTTGAGCAGGTTTGTACTACGATGAGGTTGCTATGATTCGTCTTTCACTAAAATGAGCTTATTTAAAAATGGGTGTTCAAATTCTAATTGGATAGCATGTAGTTCATAGTCACCACTTGCCGTTTCACGTGCACCGTACATTGTATCGCCAATAATAGGATGACCGATATGCGCCAAATGTACACGAATTTGATGTGTACGACCTGTTTCTAGTACAAGGTGGACAACACAAGAATGTTTATAGCGTGCTACAACTTCATAGTGTGTGACGGCATGTTGACCTGTCTTTGAAACGACGCGTCGTGTTGGGTGATGACGATCTTTCCCAATAGATTCAGCAATCGTACCAGATGTGGAGCGAAGATTGCCTTGTACCTCGGCAGCATACGTACGAATAATCGTCTTTTCTTCAATCATCCGATCAAAAATGGATTTGGCTAAAGGATGTTTTGCAACTAATAACAAACCTTCAGTGCCCTTATCTAGACGATGTACATGTTCTGCATAGTGAAGGCCTTGCTCTTTCATATGAGCCATTACATGGTTCATACAAGTATGTGTATCGTAGTCATCATTTGGATGGGTGGACATACCCTTTGGTTTAGAGACAATTAAACAGTGATCATCTTCATAAACAACGTCAATTGCACAAACAGGTGTTGGTTTATAGTTAGAAGCTGGGATTGGGAATGTAAATTTTAACATGGTTCCTGCTGGAAGTGGCTCCTTCCAAAGTAAGGGCTCGCCATCTATTGTTGTGACAGCCTTTGCCATACGTAATTCATGTACTAGCTTTTTTCCCAGTCGCCAATGATTTCGCAAAAGCTCCTCAACTGTGATATTACTGTCTTTTATTTCATATTGAAACATCGATTTTCCTCCGTGGAATAGGGTCTATTTAGATACCCTTGTTTTTGATACAAAAAAATCCGCTCCATTTCCGCAGGTGATTCACACGAAACAAATGTTAAAGCCGCTAGATAATCTAGCTTGAATCGCAGTCCCGCAGGCATAGCGCGAATTTTCTTATGTTGTTCTGTCTTTTAAACAATATACTTACATGAAAGAGAGCTTTACTTTGCTTTAGAAGCCTTTAGTAAATAGAAGCTAGCTCCTGCAATTAAAATAAATGCAGTTAGGGCCAGAAACGGGATTGTAATGAACCCAAGCCAGTTTATGTATTGACCTGTACAAGATACGGCACCACAAGATGGGGCAGATGCAGCTAAAAAGCTTAGTTTCTGAATACCATAATGATAAAGTGATACTGTACCCCCCATTATAGCAAAGACGGCTGCTGTTACCGCAATACGTGTATTTTTTTGAATAAGGGCTATAGTAGTCATGATTACAATTGGATACATAAATATACGTTGAATCCAACACATTTTACAAGGCTCGTAATGACGAATTTCAGAAAAATATAAAGAACCGAGTGTTGCAACGACGGACACTATCCAAATAAATAATAAACTATTTTCCTCTTTTTTAGACATATCAAAACTCCCTTTATTATAACGCTGTACTTGTTAAGATTATATGTGTTTTGAATTTAGAAGTAAAATGTTTCAATTATAACCAGCCAATACGCTCATAGCATTCCAAAATCTGTTGGAAATTCAGTCTAAAGTATGAATGGCTCAGGCAGACACCTGCGACTTGGAAATGTTATCATTACTAGTAGTAATGCCAATAAAAAGAGGTGTTTTTGTGAGAGAGAACGAGCACTCCAATATTAGTATTTTAAAGGAAATTGCTGAGTTATTGAACGAAGAAACAGAAATCGTCACAACATTAAAAGGCGCACTAGTAAAGTTTTTAAATGGCACAAATTTTGAAACAGGCTGGATATTCTTTATTGACGAAAAGGGACGATCAGAGCTCGTTGTCCATGAAAATTTACCAGAGGCACTTGAATATAAAAATTGTCACTATTTAAAAAAGGGAGGTTGTTGGTGTGTCTCCCGCTATCGCAATGAGGAGTTAAAAAAGGCTTCGAACATTATTGAATGTCAACGTATCGAAAGTGCAATTGCTGCGAATGTTGGCGATCACGATGGCATCACACATCATGCAACAGTACCTCTTCAATCGGGGCAGGAACGTTTTGGTGTCTTGAATGTAGCGTCCAAAAATACAGTGCGTTTTTCAGAGGAGGAACTTGCTTTACTTGAATCAGTTGCCTTTCAGATGGGCTCGGCCATTAAACGGATATTATTGACAAAGCAAGAGCAGGAAATGGCACTTGTGAAAGAACGTAACCGATTAGCACGTGACTTACATGATTCTGTCAACCAGCTATTATTTTCCGTGACATTAACGGCGAGGGCTGGCATTGAAATGAGTAACGATAGCGAAGTAAAGGAAACGTTTAAGGAAATTCAACATTTAACACAAGATGCTTTAACTGAAATGCGTGCACTAATATGGCAGCTACGACCAAAAGGCTTGGAAAATGGGTTATTAGAAGCGATAAAAGTGTATGCAGAAATGCTTGGCTTAAAGCTTCATGTTACCGTATCGGGCGTACTACAATTTCCATCTCGTATTGAAGAAACATTATTTCGTGTGGCACAAGAGGCACTTAATAATGTTCGTCGCCACGCTGGAGTACTTGAGGCGGCACTTTATATTACTGTCACAGCTACGGATATATTATTAGTTATTCGTGATGAGGGACGAGGCTTTGTGATTGATCATGATACTAAGCTTCTATCTATGGGCTTACAATCGATAAAGGATCGGGCTAAATCGGTAGGAGGTACTGCTGACTGGGTAAGCGAAATTGGCAAGGGAACTGAACTGCTAATTCGTTTACCGTATTGAGGGGGGAACGACAATGATTCGTGTACTAATTGCAGATGACCATCATGTAGTCCGACGAGGATTATTATTTTTTTTAAAGACACAGAAAGATATTGAAGTGGTAGGGGAAGCGAAAAATGGTGTGGAAGCGGTCGCACTTGCTGAAAGTATACAGCCGGATATTATATTAATGGATTTAGTAATGCCAGAAATGGATGGTATTCAAGCAACAAAACGTATAAAAGCTAAGTTTCCACAAATTGAAATTTTAATGTTGACGAGTTTTTCTGACCGAGATCATGTTGTACCAGCTATGGAAGCTGGAGCGGCAGGATATCAGCTAAAGGATATTGAACCCGATGAATTAGTATTATCAATTCGTCGCATTATGCAAGGGGAACATACTTTGCACCCTGAAGCAACATCGACGCTAGAAATGGATCGACAACAATCAGAAAATGCACTACATGTGTTAAATCCACTAACCCCGCGTGAGCAAGATGTACTTGCTGAACTTACGAAGGGAAAAAGCAATCGAGAAATTGCATCATCTTTATTCGTTACGGAAAAAACAGTGAAAACACATATTTCAAATATTTTTACGAAACTACAAGTACAAGATCGGACGCAGGCTGCGCTATATGCAGTAAAGCATGGATTGACAGAGGGCAGTGGTCAGTAGAATAACCCGAAATGGGACAAAAGCGAAAAAGTGTTAGATTGATTAAAGGCAATCTAACACTTTTTGTTATGTGCATTTTGCAAAGATTCACCATGTCGTTCATATAAGTTTATTGATTATGACTAAATAATTTGTTCGACATTTCTTGCAATGTAGTACTCGGCGTAAGGGCCAAGTCTTCATTTAATTTTTGTTCGTAGGTTAAAAAAACAGAGTGAGCCTGTTTTTGCATTCCTGCATCAATCAACAGTTTTAAGTATTGTTCGATTTTATAATCATTATAAGGGTCGAACTCTAATAAACGATTCAGATAATCTATGGCCACTTCTGTTTCATTCATTATGCTAATTTGAAAGCCTTTTTCCAATAACTCTATGTAGGATTTAGTTAGCTTATCTCTGTCTGCAGTAGCCCATTCATAATCATCAAAAATGAGTAGCCCATCTTTATAAATGGCAAGGCATTGATTGATTAATGACAGAGGGGGGCAATCTAACTTCTTGAAATCACTAAAATAATCTTGGAAGTCATATAAATCACACATGATATTCGGTTTTTCAAAAACATAATACTTATTTGAAAATATAATACAATTGGAATATCCCATATTATTTAACGTTTTCCTTAAATAGGATAAGGCTGTATGCAAATTCGATTTTGCGCGAACATAATCTAAATTTGGCCAAAGAATTTCAATGAGAACATCCCGATGAATGGGCATGTTTGGATGTAATATGAAATAAGCAAATAATTCCTTTGTTTTTTCTGTTTTGAAGGAAACGAGACTATTGTTGCTATAGGTAGCGAATTGATTAAAGCATTGGACGTTTAACGTAGTATTAGAAGTTTGATGTACCAACTGTTGCATAGAAAATTCATGTTCAATTCGTGATACGGTTTTTTCTAATCGTGCTAGGCTAATCGGTTTAAGTAAATAATCAAGTCCTCCAATTTCATATGCTTGTATGGCAAAATCTGAATACGAAGTAATAAAGATAACAATTACATGTGGTCGATTGCTTTTGATAATATCAGCAACTTCAAGCCCATTCAGTTCATCAAGCTTTATTTCTAAAAATATGACTTCAAAGTCCAGTGATGGAAGGCTATTTAAAAATAGCTTTACACTAGTGAAGGTTTTAGTAACCTCTATTTGTTGAAAGTTTTGTAGCTTATTTTGAAAATAGTGTAAAGCTAGAGGTTCTTTGTCTATTAAAACGGCTCGAATCACATCAAAATCTCCTTTATACAATTAAATTGAAAACCATTAAACTCTAGTTCATTGTTTTTGAAAAGGTCTCCCCCTTATTAGAGGATAGAAGTTTTTTATGTACTGTTAAGAGAATTGAAATAATTGTATAAGCGTTTATAATTAAACTATTTTGAAAAAATAAAAATATAATAGTTAAACTAGAAATTTGATTGAAGGGTTAAAGTTTGTTTTTTTTCTTATTTTATAAAACCTTTTTAATGCTTGTATTATGTAATAGCCGTTATTATAGTACATTTGACTTAAAGAAAACTCAAAAGGTACTTAAAAAATACTTAAAAATAATAGGATATAAGTAATTGAAAATTACTTTGTTGTGGAAAAGTAGTGTGTGATTTAAAAAAATGTACAAAGTTGAGGGATTGAAGAAATGAAAGTAGATCGTTTACTCACGATGACAATGATTTTAATTAATCGTAAAAAAGTAAAAGCACAGGAATTAGCCGAGTTATTTGACGTATCTGTTCGAACCATTTATCGGGATGTCGAAACCCTGAGCTGTGCGGGGGTTCCAATCTTAAGCCAACAAGGGGTTAATGGCGGAATAAGTTTAATGGAAGGCTATCGAATGGATAAACAAGTATTAACAAAAGAAGAGCTAACCTCTCTTTCAATTGCTCTTAAAAGTGCTTTAACCTCCTATGAGGATGCCCATGCTAAAGCTGTTTTAGAAAAGTTAACAGGCGTAGCAGATGAGCAAGTAAAACAATCAATTGATCATTTTTTTATTGACCTTAGTCCATGGGGACAAAATATACTATTAAAAGAACAAATCACATTATTGAAAAATGCAATCGAGAGCGAGCGTTGTGTAAGCTTCTTGTATTCGACTACGTATGGTACGATGACCAATCGAATAATAGAGCCGCACACTTTAGTCCAAAAAGGCAAGATGTGGTATATTTACGGCTATTGCACATTAAGAAACGGTTTTCGTCTATTCAAAATATCAAGAATGAAACAAATGAAAGAGGAGCAACGCAGCTTTGAACGAAAGGAAGTACATTTATCTGACCTTCCGTGGGATAAAGCATGGCAACAACCAGAAAATTTAGTAGAACTCACACTGTCATTTGATGCACAGATTTTAACATTGATTGAAGAAACATTTGGGGTGGAACAGATAGATTATGAAAGGTCCATCGTGCATGTTGCATTGCCGGAAGATGAATGGCTCTATGGCTTTTTGCTGAGCTTTGGTAATCGAATAAAGCTTCTTGACCCACCTTATTTAGTCGATATCGTGCAAAAACGGGCACAAGAAATCGTCGAAATATATACAGCAAACAATAGGTAAAATCATTTTTGTCCATTCAATAGATGACATACAGATGTCAAGTTTGCTTTGTTATAGTAATAACAAATTAAACGAAGGGTGGACGTAAACTATGCAAAGTTATTGCCAAAGCTGTGGGATGCCATTAGTGCATGAAAAATTATTTGGAACAGAAAAAGAGGGGCAAGTTTGTCGGGACTATTGCACATATTGTTACGAATTAGGAGCGTTTAAACAGCCGAATGTAACGATCCATGAAATGATTGACATATGTGTACCTCATTTAAAGGAAGAAGGGATGGCAGAAGAAGAAGCACGACAAATGTTAGCTTCCTTTTTACCACGTTTAAAAAGATGGAGAACAGATACTGGAAAACAACCTGTGATGAAAGAAAAACAAAGCTTTCATATCGCTGGGATTTCAGCAAAAACGAATAATGCGAACGAAATCACAGCACAAGCGAAAATACCACAATTATGGACCACTTATTACCAGCAAGATATTGCAGGTCAACTACCAAGTCCACAAAACAATGCCGGCATGTATGGGTTGTATTCAGATTACGAAACAGATGTGAACGGAGAATATACACTCACGCTTGGAGTGGAGGTATCGGCTGACGTTGAAGTTCCAACAGGTATGGTCATAAAAACAATTCCCGCATCCAAATATTTAGTGTTCACTTCAGAAAAAGGGCTAATGCCTGATATTGTAATACAGGCTTGGCAAGATATTTGGGCTTGGTTTGCCAATACTACGGAAGTAGAACGAACGTATAGTGGAGACTTTGAATTGTATGATGAACGATGTGCCCAGCCTCATGAGGCACAGGTGGATATTTATATTGCAATTAAGTAAATACAATACTGCTAGTTAAAACGCGAGTGACATAATACAACAAAGCCAGTACCTACCATCAAATGGTAGGTGACTGGCTTTTGCTTGTTGGAGGTAGTTCTTCGATATGTGGTTCAATATGCACAAGCACCTGACAAAAGCGGTTTTCGCGCATAATGGTATGTTCAATTTCCTCTGTAATACGATGACTTTCAAAGACGTTTAAATAAGGATCGACAGTCACTGTTACATCGATAAAGTACATATTCCCATGCGCACGCCCTTTGAAATCTAAAAGCTCAATAACGCCACTAACATTGCGAATTAATACCGATAATGTCTCGACTTCATCAATATCAAAGGCATCAGTAAGACTTTGAACCGCTTCCCAAAATATTTCTACAGCAGTTTTAATTATTAGAAAAGCTACAACAAGGGCTGTTAATGTATCAATAATCGGAAAGCCAAAAATTGCTCCGAATATCCCGATGGCTGTGCCGATACTGACCAGCGCATCCGAGCGATTATCATAGGCAGCAGCTTTTACAGCCGCACTTCGTATTTTTTTTGCCAGTGCTAAATTATAACGATAGACAACATACATGACGGCTGCACTTCCGATTGCCACAAATGCTGTTAACAAAGATGGTGTTGTGCCAGATGGCTCCCATAGTCCTTGTAAAGAAGCAATTAAAACTTGTAAGCCGACGATTAGCATAATAAATGAGGCAACGAGTGACGCAACAGTTTCAGCTCGTAAATGACCATATTGGTGATTTGAATCTGGTGGTCTTTGAGCAATGCGTAAGCCGATTAAAACGGCAATGGATGCGATGATATCTGTTGTATTGTTTAATCCATCTGCTTTTAAAGCTTCTGATGTTCCGATATAGCCAATTGTTAGTTTTACTGAGCTCAGTATTAAGTAAGTGGCAATTGATAGCCAAGCTCCTTTTTCCCCTTGACGTAAATTTGTATAGAGCTCCATTTTGTTTCCTCCTCGCAAAACTTTCGGGCATTATAAAACGACCCCCTTATATGAAAGGGAGTCGTTTTGCATTTTTATTTATCGTCTTTCGATTCTTCGATTTCATTTGTTAAATCAAGTTCAGGTAATTTCAGAACTTCTAAGTATAATATGTGGTGACCATCTAATTCTTTTGCTGTAAATTCATAACCTTGCTCTTCAATGCTATCACCTTCGATTGCATCAAAACGCTTTGTCATGAACCAACCACCAATCGTATCGATATCATCATCTTCTATGTCAGTACCTAGCATATCATTGACATTTTCTAGTAGCATTTTTGCATCTAAAATAAAATGATTTTCTGCAATTTCCTGTACTTCTGGAATTTCATCTTCATCAAACTCATCTTGAATATCCCCGACAATTTCCTCGATAATATCTTCAATGGTTACAAGACCTGATGTACCACCATACTCATCCATTAAAATAGCCATATGAATACGTTCACGTTGAATCTTGAGTAACAATCCGTTAATTTGCGTAGTTTCCATCACGCGAATAATCGGTTGCATATAGTCAATTACTAATTTATCGCCATTTGCAGGATCTTTAATATAAGCAGTTAATAAGTGCTTCATATTCACTAATCCAATAATATGGTCTTTATCCCCGTCGATAATTGGATAACGAGTATATTGCTCCACACCCATTAAATCAAATACTTCTTTAATCGTAAGTTCTTTCTCAATTCCGACGATTTCAGTACGTGGCACCATGATTTCTTTTGCAAGACGATCTGAGAACTCGAAGATACTGTTAACATATTCATATTCTGCGTTATTAATTTCTCCACCTTTTAAACTATCTGACAAAATCATGCGCAATTCTTCTTCAGTATGTGCAACTTCTGATTCTGACATCATTTTAAGACCGAATAGACCTGTTAAACCACGTGCAGAGCCATTCAATAATTTAATGATTGGATAAGTAATGTTGTGGAATAAAATTAATGCACCAGAAAAGTGTAATGTTACAAATTCTGCTTTTTGGATGGCTAAAGTTTTTGGCGCCAATTCCCCAATAACTACATGCATAAACGTTACGATTGAGAATGCAAGTATAAATGAAAGGATAGATGTTATGCTACCGCTCAGATTTAGAAACTCGAACACTGGATGTAAAATGATTTCAAATGTAGGCTCACCTAGCCAACCCAGTCCAAGTGCTGTAATGGTAATACCTAATTGACATGCAGATAAGTATTCGTCTAAATCCGATACAACACGTTTTGCATTTTTCGCTTTTTTATGTCCTTCTGCGAGTAATTGATCGATGCGGGTAGTTCTCACTTTTACGATTGCAAATTCAGTTGCAACGAAAAATCCTGTCATTATAATTAGTAGGGCGAATGCCGCCAACCTAATGGTTATTTCCAATATGTCTCCGTCCAAATAATTCCTTTGTCCCCGCCCAAATGAGGGAAGTAAACAAAGTGTACACCTCCTATGATTTAAAAAATTGTTGGATGTTTTAATCATAAGTTATTTGTAACTAAAACACAAATATTGACAACGACTTTTTTATACTATTTTAAGATGGATTTGCTAATAAAGAAAACGGATACTTTCAGATGACAAATGATTGAAAATCAATAGGCATTATGCTAACTTTAAATGGAGCAAGGATAGTTTGTTTAGAGAAAGAAGCATTTGCATCTCATATAAAACGACACGTCAAAAATCTCAAGAGAGCTTTACTTGCGGATTTTTTTAAATGAATTATTTTAATATGCAACAAAAAAAGGTTGTCTCATATGAGGCAACCTTTTTTGCGCGAACGAGAAGCACATAAATGGACACTTTTGTAATATGTATTTCTAAATAGGGCAATCATTTTTTACTGTTGGAAGCGCAACTTTAGACAAGCCTTTTCCACATCATGAACAGATTCTTTTAAAGGGATCGCGTCTAAGTATGTGGAGATGGTGATAGGAGCCTTTTCGGTTAGTCCTTGTTGTGTTAGGACATAATGTTTCCCATTGTAAGATAAGTATAGATGTTTAATGGAACGTTTTCCTAGTGCACTAGGAGATTCGAAAATAGCTTTTAGCTGGCTACAATACTCACTGTAAAAATTACTACTATATCCAGATAGTGCTTCGAATTTTTTACTATCGATTGAACTGGACTCATCGACTAACTCGAAAATTTTTGCGGAAAATTCCGAAAAAAGTTCCTTTACTTTAGCACGAATTAACGCTTTTGAATTATAGTTATTTAAGTCATCAGAAAGTGCGACTTTACTCATTGAAATAGCCTCCTGCATATAAAACATTTAGAATTAAATTCATTTATTAAATGTATAAGAAAAATACAGGAATATCAATATAAACAGACACTTTTCGTATAATAGCAGTGGTTTTAATAGTAAAAATTAGGCGTTTTTAATTATGCAAAGGCAAAAAAATATTGGTTTTTTTAGTCATAAATATGGAAGAGCATTAACTCATGAATCATTTTTTTAACATCTTCTTCATGTGGAGGAATAGGACCAATCCATTGGATGACGCCATCCTTTAAATATTCTGCCGCGTAACGTTCACGTTGATAGAAAAAGGAAATGGCCCATCCAGGAAGCTGTGTATTTTCAAATAAAGGTTTAAAGCTAAAATGCTGAATCATATACAAACCCCATTTCTAATGATATGTATTTAATATTATTCAAGGATAGTGGTAATATTGCAACTAAACAATATCGGATGATGTTTTGATAGGAACAATTATGCTTTGTCGTAATAAAATGGAGGGTATTTCTTTCGTTGGATTTCATTGCTCTGCTATAATGAGTGCAATAGGCGACAAATTACGCCAAATGTGAATACGATTGAAATGAGAGGATGCTAATGGACAATTTTTTAGTGACATTATTATTTATGGCAATTATCGGCGCCGCAATCGGTGGTATAACAAATCATCTAGCGATTAAAATGCTTTTTCGACCGCACGAAGCAATTTATATTAAAAATTGGCGCGTACCATTTACACCGGGTCTTATTCCAAAAAGACGTGATGAACTAGCGAAACAATTAGGTCTTACAGTTGTAAATTATTTATTAACACCTGAGACGTTTAGAAAGAAATTTTTCTCTAAAGATATTCAAGATAAAGTTGAACAATTTGCACAAGTAAAAGTTGAAGAGACATTTTTCACGAACGATAAAACCATTCAGGACTGGCTAGATTTAGCTGGCTTCTCTGATATGCCTGCCACTATTGAACAAAAAGTTGAACGAATAGTAGCGGGACAATTTGAATCAGTAAAGAATACATTATCCACGAGATCAATTCGTACACTGTTATCGGAGGACATCCAAAATACGATTGATGCTAAAATTCCATTAGCAGTGGGACATATTTTAGAGAAGGGTGAGGAGTATTTTTTATCACCTGCAGGCGAGATGACGATAAAAGCAATGATTGATGACTTTTTATCGTCAAAAGGGTCATTTGGCGGTATGATTAATATGTTTTTAGGGGATTCCTCCTCACTTGTCGGCAAAGTACAACGCGAGCTTATAAAGTTTTTACAAGCCCCAGGGACAACATCGCTGCTGACAAACATTTTTACACAAGAATGGGAAAAGTTAAAAGACCGACCGGCTATGGATTATTTAGGGGATATTGACTTTGAACCGATATTGGCAAATTTACAAAGCTATGTAAAAGATCAATTAGCAGTAGCAGAACGCTTACAGCATCCTATTTCTTATTATTGGCCAACAGGTAGTTCTTGGATGAGGGAAACGGTAATACCTCAAGTAATTGATAAAGCATTTGTTAGAGCGGAAGATAAATTAGAAGATGTACTAAAACGTTTAAATTTACAAGAAGTAGTTCGTGAACAAGTGGATTCGTTCCCAGTATCGAAACTAGAAGAGCTTGTACTTGGTATTTCCAAGCGTGAATTTAAAATGATTACAGTGCTAGGTGCAGTTCTTGGTGGTTTAATTGGTATTGTGCAAGGTTTAATTGTTTACTTGATTTAGAAAGGGGAAATAAGAATGGTTAATATTTATAATGAAATTAATGCTTTGGAGGCTACTTTCCGTAAAACAGAGGAATTTAAAGCATTGGAAGCAGCAGTCGCTGTAGTGAAGGCAGATGAAGATGCGATAAAGTTATTCCAAAACTTCCGTAAAATTCAGGTGGATTTACAGAAGAAACAAATGGCTGGTGAGGATTTACAAGAAGATGAACTGATTTATGCACAAAAAACTGCTCAGCTTGCGCAACAAAATGAGAAAATTGTAGCGATGCTTGAGGCAGAGATGAAGCTAAGTGGTGTAATCGAAGAAGTAAATCGCATTTTAGTAAAACCGATACAGTCGTTGTATGAAGGCATGTAAGTAAGTCAAAAACTATAGTAGCTGAAAATAGTTGTCGATAGACTGTTACATGTTGCGACGAATAAATAAACGGTTATTTGCACATATAACAAAGTAAGTAGGAAAACGTGTCTCGGCTATTCGAGACACGTTTTCACTTTAGTTAACCGTAGCTTATATTATGGAGGGATTGTCATGCATGTTTTAATTGAATGGGCTTATAAAACACCAAAGGGTGCGGGAACAGTATTAAGGTCAGAGGAAATGCCGGCAGCACAAGCTTTATTGTTGGCAGAAGATATGGAACGGACTGGACGTGTCAAATCACTACAATTTATTGATCGACAGAATACGAACTGGTCTATCAAGGAGCTCAAGGCTTATTTAAAAGAAGTTGAAACAGAACCTCATAATATTACTGTTTATTTTGATGGAGGCTTTGATCGTGCAACGAGACAATCTGGTCTTGGGTGTGCCATTTATTATGAGCAAAATGGTAAGCCTTTTAGGTTAAGAAAAAATGCATTTTCTGCTGAACTGAAATCAAATAATGAGGCCGAATATGCCGCGCTATATTTAGGTTTAGTAGAGCTTGAATTATTAAATGCTCATCATCTACCGATACAGATTGTAGGTGATTCGCAAGTAGTTATTAATCAGCTAACTGGCGAGTGGCCAGCTTTGGAAAAGGATTTGTCAGATTGGGCGGATAAGATCGATGCAAAACTAAGCGAGCTTGGCCTACAAGCAAACTATCAACTAATTTCCAGAAAAGAAAATACTGAAGCGGACAGATTGGCTACACAAGCATTAAACGGTATTGATATTACAGGGTTGAGTGAAATGATAAAGGAATAATACACGAACGTGAGGTGTCAAACTAATGATAGCTCCTAAGACTGAAGATAAGGTCAAAGAAATTTGAAATTGTCTTCAGTCTTTTTATTGACCATACATATTAGATTTCGTGATGTTTTGCGGTAGGAGTCTTTGTGCTTACTTGTCCTATACGAGCTGTTTATTTGTTATATACTTCGGATACTTTTTGGCGAATTGCTGTAAAGTTTGCTTGAAAGGAAATGTATGCATAAAGTTATGAGCTAAACGTAATTCATCAGAATAGAGAAGGGTATGGCGAAAATGTTGTTGAATAAAGTTTCGGGCGTGTTTATAATGCTCGTTGATAGAGATAGCCCCGTACATTTCTTGTTGATTGATAAGATAAATCAAATCACAAAGAACTTTTTGCCCACGATATTTCAGTAATATGGTTACATACAAAGTCTTTTCATCACAGCGTTGTAAATCAAAATGATGGAAAGCTACTTCTAATTGCTCAATGAAGTTAGAAACAGGAGAATACTTGCCTTTAACTAAAACCACTATCAACACCACCTTTTTTAAATTATAAGTAATATTATTTTATATGTCTATCATTAGACGGAATATTCTGTCATTATGGTAGTTTTGCTTATCATGAATAAAATTTGTTAAACTATTGAGGCAATCCATTTATTGAACAGAGTACACTGGAATATTGAAAGAAGAGAGCGAAAACGATGAAAATTATTCAAATAGATCAAAAGTATCCTGAAGATTGGATTCGCGTTTTAAATCATATTGCGAATTTATTTTTTGAGGATTCGAAGTTGAGTACAAATGCACAAGAAGCGGAGATGTCAGTTGCATTCAGTTACCGCGTTGATGCTAATTTTACTGTCTATACAAGCGCGGTATTAGAGGTTGATGATAAACGCTATACAAATGATTACCATATTGAATATGCGACAGAAGCTGTTGGACGTGAGCAAAATATTCGTATGAAACGTGCATTATCGCATGTATTTTTAGATGTGCTTGAGCAACATACGGGGATGCATCAACAATGGGGTATTTTAACAGGTGTCCGTCCTACAAAACTCTATCACAAATTCCGTAAAGCTGGTATGGATGACGCAGCGATTGCGGAAGTGTTAATTCGTGATTTTCGATTGTCAGAGGAAAAGGTAGCATTGTTGAAAAACATTGTTGAACGACAGTTAGTTACAATTCCTGACTTAGACCATATCGGGAAAGAGATTAGCGTTTATATTGGCATTCCGTTCTGCCCAACCAAATGCGCTTATTGTACCTTCCCAGCCTATGCAATTGGTAGTAACCGTAAGCAAGGGCGTGTGACCACGTTTTTAGATGGACTACACATCGAATTACGTGAAATGGGTAAATGGCTGACAGAAAATAACATGAAAATAACTTCTATTTATTGGGGCGGGGGTACACCCACTTCAATCGAAGCACATGAAATGGATGCATTA
Source organism: Lysinibacillus sphaericus (assembly GCF_002982115.1). Taxonomy (GTDB): domain Bacteria; phylum Bacillota; class Bacilli; order Bacillales_A; family Planococcaceae; genus Lysinibacillus; species Lysinibacillus sphaericus. Next base: position 804,233 of record NZ_CP019980.1, read on the forward strand.
TATCAAACGATGTATGACTCTTTCCCACATCCTGAAACGATTCGTGAGGTAACAGTTGAAGCCGGTCGTCCGGATACGATTACACCAGAAAAATTAGCTGTTTTAAAAAAATGGGGCATTGATCGAATTAGTGTTAATCCGCAGTCTTATACAGATGAAACACTAAAGGCAATTGGACGTCATCATACGGTACAAGAAACGGTTGATAAGTTTTGGTTAGCACGTGAATCCGGTATGAATAATATTAATATGGATTTAATTATTGGCTTGCCGAATGAAGGGACAGAGGAGTTCCGACATTCTTTAGAGGAATCAGCAAAAATGCAACCAGAGTCGTTAACTGTGCACACGCTATCCTTTAAACGTGCTTCAGAAATGACGCGTAATAAAGATAAATATAAAGTAGCTGATCGCGATACGGTAGCAGAAATGATGCAGATGGCACAAGTGTGGACGAAGGAAAATGATTATGTTCCCTATTATCTATACCGTCAAAAAAATATTTTAGGTAATTTAGAAAATGTAGGCTATAGTAAAGCAGGCGAAGAAAGCATTTATAATATTGTCATTATGGAGGAAGTGCAGACGATTTTAGGGATTGGCTGTGGAGCATCTTCTAAATTTGTTCACCCTGAGACAGGGAAGATTACGCAGTTCCATAATCCAAAAGATCCGGCGGCTTATATCATGACGTTTGAAGAAGCCATAGGTAAAAAAATCGAGCTATTAAATGATTTATATCATGCATAAAGAGCAAAGTGTTAGATTGATTGTGAGAATCTAACACTTTTGCTGTTTTAATGTCTACGAATCGCCGCACAACCTTCCTCTAGCTTTTGAATTTATTGTCATTATACTAATTTGTAAGCGCTTAACATTTAGTATTCTATAGGATTGTCTGACTGCTAACAACGAGGTAAATATGAACAGAGTGGGGGTATAAGATGAAAGTCATTATTTGTCCAGATTCTTATAAAGGTACTTTATCTGCATTTGAGGTTGCAAAGGCAATGCAGGCAGGGGTCTTGGATGTAGATCAAGCAATTGAGACAGTTATTTTACCAGTAGCGGATGGAGGAGAGGGTACATTAGAATCACTTATTGCTTCAACGGGCGGGAGATATATTTCAGCAAGTGTACTTGATCCGCTAGGCAGAATGATTAAAGCAAACTATGGAGTGCTTGGGGATGAAGAAACCTGTGTTATTGAGATGGCACAAGCTTCGGGTATTATGCTGTTGCAGGATAGCGAAAAAAATCCTGAGCTAGCATCAACGTATGGCACAGGGCAGTTAATTAAGGCTGCACTGGATAAAGGTTTTCGTCAGTTTATTATCGGTATTGGTGGCAGTGCAACAAACGATGCTGGTATCGGTCTATTACAGGCACTTGGGCTGCAATTTAGGAAAGGTGATGGTTCATCCATTGCTAATGGCGTGTCGGGATTACTAGATTTAGCATCCATTGATAGTAGTCAACTCGATGTACGGTTGTCTGAGGCAACATTTACTATTGCCTGTGATGTGGATAATCCTTTGATTGGAGAGCGCGGAGCTACAGCAATTTTTGGTCCGCAAAAGGGTGTAAAAGAGCATGAAATTGCTTTATTCGATGAGTGTTTAAAACGATTTGCAGATATTGTGGAAAGACAATTTCACATTCGTTTACACGATTATAAAGGAGCTGGTGCGGCAGGAGGCGTTGGTGGCGCATTAATGGCCTTTTTAAATGGCACTTTCCAAGCAGGCATAGATATTGTGTTAGAGGCAGTACAGTTAAAAAGGCATTTGATAGGCGCTCAAATAGTTATTACTGGTGAGGGCAAATCGGATTGTCAAACATTACATGGAAAGGCGCCATTGGGGGTAGCGCTAGCTGCAAAATCAACAAATGCTCATGTTGTGCTATTGTCTGGTGCTATTGATGAAAAGGATAAGCCTGCTTTGCTTGATTTTTTTACCGTTGTGGAATCACTAGTAGATGAATCCACTACTGTTGTGCAGGCAATGCAAGAACCATATCGTTTCATTCGCATGAAAACAAAACAACTAGTAGCGCATTACGTGAAAAATTGAGTGCCAGTCACGCAAACAATTATGATGTTTGTAGGAGCGAGAACTTGCTCAAAAAGCTATGCTAACTATTTTGAAAATATGCTAAAATAAGCGATATGAATGCTTTTTGTTCAAGTAGAAAAGAAGCTAGGAGCTGACACTATGTCAATTAATACAATTATTTTTGATTTGGATGATACGTTGTTATGGGACAAAAAATCTGTTAAAACAGCTTTTGAAAAAACATGTGAATATGCAGCGACAATACATAATGTGGATTCAGCAGCATTAGAGGAAGCCGTACGCAAAGAAGCACGTGCACTTTATGAAGGCTACGAAACATATGATTATACAGTATTAATCGGTATTAACCCTTTTGAAGGGCTTTGGGGAACATTTGATGACCCTACTGATTCTTTTCAAAAAATGAAAAAACTTGTGCCAGGTTATCGTACTGAAGCATGGACAAAGGGTTTAGCGGCACTTGGTATTGACGATGCAAAGTTAGGTGCTGAACTAGGAGAACGCTTTGTAGCCGAACGCAAAGTTTCACCATTTTTATATGAAGATACTTTTACCGTTTTAGATGAGCTAAAAGGCAAATATCAACTGATATTACTAACGAACGGTGCACCAAGTTTACAAAATTTAAAACTTGAAATTACACCTGAAATCGCACCGTACTTCGACCATATCATTATTTCTGGTGATTTTGGTAAAGGAAAACCAGATGCCTCTATTTTTGAGCATGTGATGGAAACGGCGGGCATTACTGCTAGCGATGCTATTATGGTTGGCGATAACTTAAATACGGATATTTTAGGCTCTTCTCGCGTGGGTATGCGCAATGTCTGGATTAACCGTGAAAACAACGAACTAACTGGGAATGTAACACCAACCTTTGAGGTAGATTCGTTAACAGCCCTATTAAAGCTTGTACAAGAGCTTTAATATCTTTACTATTTTTTAAGTACTGATTCTTAAATGGTCAGTACTTTTTTTATGCAAACATATTGCTGTCTAGTAATTTAAATTGTCTGAAAACTAAAAATATACTATGATTGTTAGTAAACTTAAACACTTTAAATCTTCGAATTATCGATCTGGCAACGCTTTTGTGCTCTTCTTTGTTTAATGTCAAGAAAACGCTTACTTATTCGTCTGGGAAATCGTAGTAGTAAGGGAAGATGTGTAGACAGTAAAAACATGATGGGAGAAAACAGCATGTTTATGGGGGTGCCTATTCATGAAAGCAAATCGTTTAGTGTTTGAAAATGCTATAGATATTAATCCACGCTCAGGCATAATAAAATTCAATGGGAATCGAATGATTTTAAAGTCAGCTGAAGCGCTTGGCTTTTTTAGACGTGACATTATTCAAACTTTGAATATGGAGCGTGCAAAAGGTTTTTTATTACGATATGGCTGGGCGTGTGGCTACAGTGCTGGTGGCTCTATCGAGAAAATGTACAACTGGAAAGAATTAAAAGAGTTAATTAGGGCTGGTGCTGCCATTCATACATTAGAGGGCGTTGTCAGTGTACAAATTGATGTATTGGAAATAACTAATGATAAGTTCGAAATGGAAGGGAAATGGTTTCATTCTTACGAGGCAGAGGAACATGTCCGCCATTTTGGTTTTAGTGATGAAAGTGTTTGTTGGACATTAATCGGTTATGTAGCAGGCTTTTTAGCCAAAACGTATCCAAAAGAGATTGTCGTTTTTGAGGAAAAATGCCGGGGGAAATGTGATGATTATTGTAAATTTGTTGTACGGACAAAGGAGCACGCTACTGAAGAACAGTTGGAAATATTACGCTACTTTCAAGATACTTCGTTAGCTGATGAATTAGATAATACATTTAATGAGTTAAAAAGTCTCAATAATTCCATTGTGCATTCAGACACTATTCATAAACAAATGACACATGCAATGCTTGAAGGATATACATTAAACCAGCTGTTATACCTGTTAAGTGATGCGTTACAATGCAGTGTAACTGTGGAACGAAGATACTTAATGAAACCAATTGGTTACTATTTTATGCATGAGGACGATGAACGTCTATATATAGAAGCGAGTCGTAAGAAAAAAGAGTTTCGCCATGAATATGATATTATGACGATGAAAAAACAATTGGGTACATTGGTAATTTTAAGTCACAAAGCATTAACACGTGAACAGGAAATGATTATTGAACGCGCTGTAACGGTTTTTTCGATTTATTTATATACACAAATACAAATCGCACAATCGCAGTGGAAGAAAAAATCGGATTTTTTAGATGAAGTTATGAGTCAACAATCTCCCTCTGAGGAGCTTATTAAAAAAGCACGAAATATTTTTTATTTTGATCCGAGTAAAAATAATCGTGTTATCGTTATAACAATGGAACAGGAAGAACCCGAAATAGTGCATAGCTTTTTAGCTACTGAGTATTTAAATGTGGAGTGCTTTATTAAAAACCAGGAAGTACTGCTTATTCTTGAAGATTGCAAGAAAGATGTTCAATATATGTCGAATTTCCTTAGTAGTTTATCGAAAAGGGTAATGGAGCGCTTTAAGCAAGCAACTTTCCAAATTGGCGTAGGAAAAAATGCAGAGAAGTTAGAAGAAATCGGGAATAGCTATAACGATGCGAAATTAATATGCCAATTTTTACGTTACGCAGCCCCACAACAGACACAAGCGGCCATTTATGAAAACTTCCAGCATATTATGTTATTTTTAAAAACGACAAATCCAAGAGAGCTTTTACAGTTTTATAAAGAGGTACTTGGTCAGTTATTGGAATATGATGAGCAAAATCATGCAACACTTGTCCATACGTTAGAAGTCTTTTTAAACCATAGCGGTAACGTCAATCAAACTGCAAAAGCTTTGAATCTATCAATCCCTGGTTTTCGTTATCGTATGGAAAAAATTGAATCATTTTTGCAGGAAGACATGCGTACAGGGGATGGTCGTTTTCGCTGTCATTTAGCGTTAAAAATTTATTATGCAATTAAAACTTTAGAAAATGAAAAATGAGAAAAGTCAGCGATTTTGCTGACTTTTTCTAGTTTATACGAAAATTTCTTTCAAATTTTAAAGAAAAGAAAGAGAAGACTATACTTTTTGTTAATTATCAAAAAATTCAAAAAGTATTAAATTGAAATAGACATGTCAAACAAGAAAAAAGATTTGTAGGAGGGAAGGGAATGGTTGTTCAACAAAGTACGAAGCCATTGACAGGGCAGGAATATTTAGAAAGTTTAAAGGATGGTCGGGAAATTTGGTTACATGGTGAACGTGTGAAGGATGTCACGACACATCCAGCTTTTCGAAATTCAGCACGATCGATTTCACGTTTATATGATGCCATGCATGACCCGCAATACAAAGATATTTTAACTTGTGAAACGGATACGGGGAGCGGGGGGTATACACATAAGTACTTCCGAGCAGCACGGAGCGCAGATGATTTAATTCAAGGGCGAGACGCAATTGTTGCTTGGGCAAAACTCACTTATGGACAAATGGGACGCACACCAGATTATAAAGCATCCTTCCTTGCAACACTCGGAGGAAATCCCGAATACTATTCACCTTTTCAAGAAAATGCAAAGCGTTGGTATAAAGAGTCACAAGAGCGCAATTGGTTTTTCAATCATGCCATTGTCAATCCACCAGTGGATCGCCATAAAGACGTGCATGAAGTCGGCGATGTATTTATTCAAGTAGAGCGTGAAACGGATAAGGGCTTAATCGTTAGTGGTTCGAAAATGGTGGCTACTGGCTCTGCAATCACAAACTACAATTTCGTTGGTACGTATGGTTTACCTATCAAAGATAAAAAATTTGCGGTGGTTTTTATTGCACCTATGGATGCTCCAGGAGTGAAGCTTATAAGCCGTGCTTCATATGAAATGACGTCAGCGATTATGGGAAGTCCGTTCGATTACCCATTAAGTAGTCGCTTCGATGAAAATGACGCCGTACTTGTATTCGAACAAGCGCTTATTCCATGGGAAAATATTTTAATTTATGAAGATATGCAGAAGACGACTTCATTCTTTGTAGAAAGCGGTTTCATTAATCGTTTTACGTTCCAAGGTGTCACGCGCTTAGCGGTGAAATTAGATTTTATTATTGGTGTCTTGCTAAAGGCATTAAAGACAGCAGGTACGGATCAATTCCGAGGTGTCCAAGTGCATATAGGCGAGATTATGGCGTGGCGTCATATGTTCTGGTCATTAAGTGATGCGATGGCGCTGAATCCAGAGAAAAAAGAGAATGGTATTGTCATTCCAAATTTAAATGGTGGATTAGCCTATCGTGTATTTTTGCAGGAAGGCTGGCCGAAGATTAAAGGCATTATACAGCAAATCGTAGCAGGAAATTTAATTGTACAGCCTTCCAGTGCAAGGGACTTTTTAAATGAGGAATTCCGTCCAACATTGGATAAGCTTTATCGTGGTTCAAATGGTATTGAGGCTCTTGAAAAAATTAAAACAATCAAGCTACTGTGGGATGCGATTGGTACAGAATTCGGTGGTCGAAGTGAGCTATATGAACGGAATTACGCTGGAAACCATGAAGACATAAGGTTACAAACGTTGTTTGGTGCACAGGGAAGCGGGAAAACAGACGAGTTTATCGCTTTTGCAGAGCAATGTATGGCTGATTATGATTTAACCGGTTGGACAGACCCAACTTGGGTAAATCCGGATGATGTGAATTACTTTACAAATAAATAAAAAATCAGGGGGAATGATGGATGACAAATTTTGATGTAGCACAATTAGCGCACGTGGAGCTTTTTACACCAAAACCAGAGGAATCTTTAAAATTTTTCACCGATTATATGGGGCTACAAATTACAGCGCGTGAAGGGCAATCGGTTTATTTACGAGGGTACGAGGATTTTTATCATCACACATTAAAGTTAACAGAAGGTAAAGAAGCTGGTCTTGGCCATTCGGCATGGCGTGCAAGTTCACCTGAAGCGTTAGAACGACGGGTTGCATCGTTAGAGAAAAGCGGCTATGGAAAAGGTTGGATCGATGGCGATTTAGGGCATGGTCGTGCTTATCAATTTGTTACACCTGATGGTCATAAACAAGAAATTTTGTGGGAAGTAGATTATTTCCAGCCAGCGGAAGATCAAAAAACATTATTAAAAAGCCGTCCACAAAAAAGGCCATTAATGGGTGTCCCTGCCCGCCGTTTAGATCATATCAATTTAATGTGTAGAGATGTAGCAAAAAATCGTGAATTTATGTCTGAACATTTAGGCTTTAAGCTACGTGAACAAATTGTCTTAAATAATAACGAAGAAATTGGTGCGTGGATGAGTGTGAGCCCATTAGTACATGAAGTGGCATTAATGAACGATCAAACTGGTAATAGTGGTCGCTTCCATCATATTGCGTTTTGGTATGGCTATCCACAGCATTTAATGGATACAGCGGATATTTTCGTAGAAAACGGAATTCAAATAGAAGCGGGCCCTGGAAAACATGGTGTAAGCCAAGCGTATTTCATGTATGTAATGGAGCCTGGTGGAAACCGAGTAGAATTATTTGGTGACTCTGGTTATCTCATTTTTGACCCTGACTGGAAGCCAATCACTTGGCGCGAAAATGAGTTAGATGAGGCGATTATTTGGTATGGCTCACCTCTACCTAATGAGTATTTCTTATATGGCACACCTGATCGTGCAGTGAAAGTTCCAGTGAAATAAATAGATGAGTAATAATGTTGATTAATAAATAGCGTGCCTAAATAGCTGTCTTAACTACTACTTTTTAGTATTTGAGACAGCACTAATTGATGAGGAGGTTATGTAATGGATGATCGTCTGTTTAGAAATGCAATGGGGAAATTTGCAACAGGTGTAACTGTCATTACAACAAATGTGAATGGCACTATTCATGGCATGACGGCAAATGCGTTCATGTCTGTTTCACTTAATCCAAAACTAGTAGTGATCTCGATCGGGGAGAAGGCTTCAATGCTTGAGCATATCAAGCAAAGTGGTACATTTACAGTCAATATTTTATCAGCACAACAGCAAGAATTGTCTATGTTATTTGCCGGCCAACTAAAAGAAAAGCGCGAGGTCCAATTCAGTGATTTACAAGGGGCCCCAACAATTGAGGGTGCGCTTGCACAAATAAGCTGTGAAGTAGCGAGCACATATGTTGAAGGCGACCACACTTTATTTATCGGCAGTGTAAAGGACATTCAGCTAGAAGAAGGAGAGCCCTTACTATTTTTCAATGGAAGATACGGCTCACTTGCAGTGGAAACAACAATGCAGGCTTAGGAGGTTGACAATGGATAGACAACTTTATGCAAAGAAGTTATTAGAAGCAGAAGAAGCAAAGCGACCTATTGCACCATTAACGTCCACTGTACCAGATATTACTGTCGATGACGCTTATACAATTCAATTACTTCAAATTGCAGCAAAGCAACAAATGGGCAAACAAATTATTGGTAAAAAAATTGGTTTAACAAGCAAGGCGATGCAACAACAATTTCAAGTAACAGAACCAGACTACGGTCATATTTTATCGGATATGGTTGAGGTGGACGGTGCAACCATTTCTCTTAATCATTTTATTCAGCCGAAGTTGGAATTTGAAATAGCATTTATCTTGAAGAAGGATTTATATGGGCCCTCTATTACGGAGATGGATGTTATCGAAGCGACAGATTATATTGTGCCAGCTTTAGAAATTATTGATAGTCGTATTACCGATTGGAAAATTAATTTTGAAGATACAGTAGCAGATAATGGTTCTTCCGCAATGGTCATTATTGGCGGCACACCAACAAAATTGACTGAGGTAGATTTACCGCATATTGGTATGAATGTTTATCGCAATGGCGAGCTTTTTGATAGTGCAGCAGCGGCTGCTGTAATGGGAAATCCACTACGGGCAGTAGCATGGCTTGCTAACAAGCTAAGTAAATACCATATTGGCTTGCAAGCAGGGGAAATAGTTTTAGCAGGCGCATTAACATCAGCCGTAACGATAGAAGATGGAGATAGTTTTACAGCGGAGTTTGCTCATCTTGGTGCTGTTTCCGCCACGTTTAAAAGAAAGGAGGAGAAATAAAAGTGGTCAAATTGAAAGTTGCCATTCTGGGATCTGGAAATATTGGAACAGATTTAATGTACAAAATTGAGCGCAGTGAGGATTTATCGATGAGTGTAATGGTTGGAATAGAGCCAACATCAGAGGGCATTCAGCGTGCGAAAGATCGTGGCTATCATACCATTACAAATGGGATTGCAGGCTTAGTTGCACGTCCAGAGCTCTTCGATATTGTGTTTGATGCAACAACTGCTAATGCCCATAGTGCGCACAGTGAACAAGTACTGGCACTTGGCAAAAAGATAGTCGATTTAACACCGGCGGCTATTGGTCCATTTGTTGTGCCGTGTGCAAACTTGGAAAAGTACGTGGCAGTTGACAATGTCAATATGGTGACTTGTGGGGGGCAAGCGACGATTCCCATTGTGTATGCCATTAATCAAGTGGTGGATGTTACGTATGCAGAAATTGTGGCAACAGTGGCGAGTAAAAGTGCAGGGCCTGGCACACGTGCTAACATTGATGAATTTACACGCACAACAGCTAAGGCGCTAGAGGAAGTAGGCGGTGCAAACAAAGGGAAAGCCATTATTATATTAAATCCCGCAGAGCCGCCAATTATGATGCGTGACACCGTACATGTATTAGTGAATGAAGGTGGCAAGGAAGAAGAAATTACAAAGGCTATTGAAGAGATTGTGAGCGCTGTACAACAATATGTACCGGGTTATCGCATGACGAGTGCGCCTATTTTTGATGGTCAACAAATATCAGTTTTTCTGGAAGTTGAGGGGGCGGGAGACTTTTTCCCACCGTATTCAGGAAATCTCGATATTATGACGGCGGCAGCAGTGCAAGTCGGAAATCAAATGGCTAAGTTGCAACATGGAACAGTCAAGTCGAACTAATTGGAGGTGAGGATGATGACAAAACAACTAACCATTTTAGATGTGACATTGAGGGATGGTAGTCATTCAATGCGTCATGCATTTACGGAGCAGCAAGTGCGAGATGTTGCAAGAGGTTTAGGAGAAGCAAAAGTGAAATACTTTGAGGTTTCCCATGGGGATGGATTAGGTGGTTCCTCTTTGCAATACGGTTTTTCGAAAGTGGATGAACTGAAGTTAATAGCTGCGGCAAAAGAAGAATGTGGTGATGCTTCGATTTCAGTTTTAATATTACCTGGAATTGGTCTAAAGGAAGATTTGAAAAATGCTGTGAAGGCGGGCGCTACTATGGCGCGAGTTGCAACGCATGTTACCGAGGCCAATGTTGCTAGTCAACATATTTATTTAAGTCGAGAATTAGGATTGAAAACAGTCGGCTTTTTAATGATGGCACATATGGCTCCGACGTCAGTAATAGTGGAGCAGGCGAAATTATTTGAAAGTTATGGAGCTGAAATTATCTATGTGACAGATTCAGCAGGTGCCATGCTTCCCCATGAGGTGAAAGAGCGGGTAGCTGCGCTAAAATCGCATGTTTCTTGTGAAATTGGCTTCCATGCCCATAATAATTTATCACTCGCTATGGCAAATACGATGGCTGCAGTCGAAGCAGGTGCTACGTATGTGGATGGTAGTTTACGCTGTTTAGGTGCCGGTAGTGGAAATGCTCAAACAGAAGTGATGGTAGCGGTTTTCAATCGTTTAGGCTATGAAACAGGCATTGATTTATATCGAACAATCGACGTTGCCAATGAAGTAGTAGTACCATTTATGCCACGATCACAGGAAATAACAGGGTCTAGCTTAATGATGGGCTATGCAGGCGTTTACTCAAGCTTTTTACTCTTCACTCAAGAAGCAGCGAAAAAATATAACGTAGATGAACGCGAAATTTTAGTAGAACTTGGCAAAATGAAAGCAGTAGGTGGTCAGGAAGATTTAATAGCAGAGATTGCACGTAACTTAGCAGTTGTTAAGCAGTCAGTATAAAGGGAATGGAGGAACGAGCGATGATGAAAACCGATACGCTAGATCAAATTGCATATGCGTTGTTTTTAGCAGAGCGGGATGTGTATGAAGTTACGAAGTTTGCCGAGCGCTATCCAGAATTAACCGTTGAAACAGCTTATGATATTCAAGACAAACTTATTGAACTAAAGTGCAAACATGAGCAAACATCCATCTCGGGACTTAAGCTCGGTTTAACAAGCAAAGCTAAACAGCAAATGATGGGAGTGCATGAGCCTACTTATGGCGTGTTATTAGCGAATATGGCGGTCAATGCCCAACATCCAATAACATTAAAATCACTTATTCACCCCAAAATTGAGCCAGAGATTGCCTTCGTGTTTAAGCAAGATTTAGTCGGCCCAGTAGTGACTGTCGCGCACGTACTGACAGCAACTGCGTATGTTGCACCTGCCATGGAAATAATTGATAGTCGCTATTTAAACTTCCATTTTACATTACCGGATGTAATCGCTGATAATTCCTCTTCCTCTCGCTACATAGTGGGTTCTCAAAAATATGCAGTGAATGAAGTGGATCTGGTTAATATGGGCTGTATTTTTACACAAAATGATGAAATGATTGCGACGAGTACAGCAGGTTCCGTTATGGGGCATCCAGCAAGAGCCATTGCATGGATGGCGAATAAATTAATTGCCCGTGGTCAGCATATTCGAGCAGGGGATATTGTACTTAGTGGCGCACTAACTGGTTCTGCTACAATGCATGCAGGAGATAGCTTTACTGTCAGTTTTGATGGAATGGAATCATTATCTGTTCAAGTGGAGCGATAGATAAGGAGGAGTCGAGATGCCATTTATTCAAGTAACGTTTATTGAGGGGCGAACGAAAGAACAGAAGGAACTATTAATAGAAGAACTAAGTAAAACCGTTTCTTCGGTACTCGAGGCACCACTGGAAACGGTTCGTGTATGTTTAAATGAAATCCCAAGTTCTCATTGGGGGATTGCAGGAAAGTCCATCCAACGTCGACAAAATGAAGAGTAAGGAGTGGTCTATCATGGCAAATACACAAACGAAATTGAAGGAAGTTAAACTATTCATAAATGGAGAATATGTAGAATCTTCTTCTCAAACATTGTTCGAGGTGAAAAATCCAGCGACTCAGGAAATTATTGCAAAAGTTCACGAAGCTAGTTTTGAAGATGTGGATCGTGCTTGTGAAGCTGCACGTCAAGCTTTTGAAGAAGGTCCTTGGCGAACGATGCCACTATCGGAACGTTGTGCAAAAATTCGACGGATGGCAGAAATCATCATCGAACGCAAAGAAGAGTTAGCACGCTTAGAAGCATTAGACGTAGGGAAGCCTTACCAAGTAGCATTAGAGCGTGAAATCCCACGGGCAGCAGAAAATTTAAAGTTTTTTGCGGATTTTATGGAACAGCAAGGTGGTGAGGTATATCCAATGGATGATGCGTATTTAAATTATACGCGTTATGAGCCAGTTGGAGTGGCTGCATTAATTACACCATGGAATTTACCATTTATGCTGACAACATGGAAGCTTGGGCCATGTTTAGCTTCAGGGAATACGGCAGTTATTAAACCAGCAGAAATTACTCCACTAACCGTATCGTTACTTGGGGAGATAGCACAACAGGCTGGCATTCCAGATGGGGTCGTTAATGTCGTGCATGGTTTTGGTGTTCAGTCGGCAGGAGAATTTATGACGACACATCCTGAAGTTGATTTAATTTCTTTTACGGGGGAAACAACAACAGGGAAAGCTATAATGAAAAATGGTGCAGATTCATTAAAAAAGGTATCGTTTGAATTAGGTGGAAAGGCAGCTAATATTATTTTTGAAGATGCCAATTTAGATAAGGCCATTCCTGTCTCCATTCAGGCAGCATTTATGAATTCGGGTCAAGTATGCTTAGCAGGATCACGTATTTTAGTGCAGCGTACTATTTTAGATGAATTCCTCACACGCTTTAAAGAAGCGGCTGCAGCATTAGTTGTTGGCGATCCGCAAGATGTTAAAACAAATATGGGACCAGTCGTAAGTCAAGCCCATTACAACAAAGTAACTAGCTATTTAAGCATCGCTGAATATGAAAACTCTACGCTTATTTATGGTGGCAAACGTCCTGAATTACCAGCACATTTAAGTACTGGATATTACCTACAACCGACTATATATTTGCAGGAAAATGCTCAAGCACGTATTTGCCAAGAGGAAATTTTCGGGCCAATCGTGACGATTATTCCATTTGACACAGAAGCGGAAGCATTAGCGATTGCAAATGGCACAGAATATGGATTGAATGCAGTGGTCTGGACGGAAAATTTACAGCGTGCACATCGTATTTCACATGATGTGCGGGCGGGAACAATTTGGGTCAATTGCTGGTTTGTACGCGACTTACGTGCCCCGTTTGGCGGCTTTAAAAAGAGCGGCGTAGGGCGTGAAGGTGGTCACCATAGTCTAGAATTTTTCACCGAAGCAAAAAATATTTGTATTGCGTTAAAATAACACCCAAACAAAAAGTAGGGCAGACAACAACGGCATAGCCAAAAGTGTTAGATTATCTAACACTTTTTCTTTTTGTCCCAACTTGTTAAAATAAACTCCATTTTTCATGAATAAGAAAAAGCAGAGAGTAATCACTCTCTGCTTGCGTATGTTAATGATTAAAGGTCAATTGCTTTTACTTCGTCGATGTTTTCAAGTTGTGCAACGAATTTTAAATCTTCTTCTGTCACTACATTATCGATCGTTAGCATCATAACAGCTGTTCCGCCAACTTCAGCGCGTCCCACTTGCATCGTAGCGATGTTGATGTCTTTTTCAGCTAGTTTCGTTGCCACACGTCCAATTGCACCTGGTTTATCTGTGTTTTTAATGTAAAGAAGGTGTCCTTCTGGTACAACGTCTACTACATAGTTTTCTACTTTTACAATACGTGCGCCAAGGCCATTTAGTAATGTACCAGCTACTGTATGTGTTTCATTTGCTGTTTTTACTTCAATCGTAATTAAGCTTGTAAATCCTTTAGCAGTAGTTGTTTTATGTTCGTTAATTTTCATGCCGATACGTTCAGATAAGTAGCGAGCATTAACGTCATTGACATGGTTGCCGTGGTTTTTAGCTAGTAATCCTTTTAATGCATTAGAAGTTAAAGGACGTACGTCGTAATTTGCTACTTCACCAGCATAAGATAAGTTAATCTCTTTTACAGGCTCTACTGTAACTTGTGATAAGAATGAACCAAGTTTTTCAGCTAATTCAAAGAAAGGTTCTACTTGTGCAAGAAGTTCTTTTGGAATTGAAGGCATATTAACTGGGTTTGTTACTGTACCTGTTTTGTAGAATTTAATAATGTCATTAGAAACGTCAACTGCTACAGATTCTTGCGCCTCAATTGTAGATGCACCTAAGTGAGGTGTTGCAATCACTTGTGGTAAAGTTAGTAATTTATGATCAGTCGCTGGTTCAGAAACGAATACGTCTAGTGCTGCACCTGCTACTTTGCCTTCTACAATCGCATCATATAAATCGTCTTCATTGATGATACCACCACGTGCACAGTTAATGATACGTACGCCATCTTTCATCATAGCGAATTTTTCTTTGTTAATAAGGTTACGTGTTTCAGGAAGTAATGGTGTGTGTACTGTAATGAAATCAGCAGCAGCACAAATTTCTTCTACAGTAGATTTTGTTACACCTAATTCATTTGCACGTTCATCAGTTAAGAATGGATCGTACGCCATAATATTCATACGTTGCCCTTTTGCACGGTAAGCTACTTCTACACCGATACGACCGAAGCCAACAACACCTAATGTTTTATTTTTAAGCTCAACCCCAACATATGATTTACGGTCCCATTTACCGTTTTTCAGTGTGTTGAAAGCTTGTGGAATGTGACGAGCAAGAGAAGTCATCATGGCGATTGTATGTTCAGCTGCAGAGTTTGTGTTACCATCTGGAGCATTGACTACGATAATACCATGCTCTGTTGCAGCAGCTAGGTCAATGTTGTCAACACCTACACCAGCACGTCCAATTAATTTTAAATTTTTTGCAGCTTCGATTACTTCACGTGTCACAGTAGTTTGAGAACGCACAAGTAATACGTCAATATCAGCGATTTTTGCAATTAACTCCTCTGGTGCTAGCCCAGTATCAATAATAACGTTTAAGTTTAAATCTTTTTCTTGGCGTAGTGGGAAAATACCATCTTCACTTAGTGGGTCAGCGATAAATACGTTAATAGTTTTTGTTGCAGTTGTCATTTGTAATTAGCTCCTTTTAAATAAAATTATTAGTGGTGTCTCTATGTGACAGTCCGGATTTTGTAATATTGCGGCATCTTACAGCATGCAAACAATCTCCTTTCTTTATTCGAAACAATATAAAAGCCCTCCACGCCTTACAAACACAGGTATTGTGTCGTAAGGGGCGAAAGGCTGAATAAATATAGGTTCGCGGTACCACCCTTAATCACTGAACGAAAGGATTTCGTTGCAGTCTTAGCTATATGCGTAACGTGCATGTGACGGATAGGCTTACTTTGACAGTTTCGGCTTATCTATTCGGGAGTGGAACTATATCGTAGAAATCACTGATTTACACCAACCATCAGCTCTCTTTGGATTTTCTTTCGACTAGCGTGTCTCCGTCGTTATATTTTTGTGTGATTAAATTTGATAACATCATAATCCTTATTGTTCACCTTTGTCAACAATAAATCGAAAAAAGATTAAAATTCCTCACTTCAAAAGTCTGAAAAATACCTAAAAACGAACTATATTAACTTTTTAATTTAATAATGTTCGTCTTTTTGTAGAGGACAATGTAAGCGCTAACGAATCTGTCAAGACAGGTGACATGGGGATTTCTAGAGAATGAAATGATAAAAAAACAATAAATAATTATTGGAATATAATAGATTATTTCCAATAAACTTTCTTTATTTTGATGCGGAAGGCGAACAATTTTGTGCTGAAACATTTTTGGCAAAGTAATAATAAGTTAGAAGGTAAAGCAACAACAAGAGAAGAATGTATGTAAAGAAAGCTGGATTTAGATTTTAGGGGGTGTGGGTATGAAATACGATGTAGCGATTGTTGGTGCTGGACTGGCTGGACTTGTTGCCGCCTGTGAATTAATAGATGCGAAGAAGCGTGTACTGTTAGTGGATCAGGAGCCTGAAAATTCGATGGGGGGACAGGCATTTTGGTCTTTTGGTGGCATCTTTTTAGTAAATTCACCAGAGCAAAAGAGGCTTGGCATTAAGGATAGTAAAGAGCTTGCATGGCAGGATTGGCTAGGGACTGCTGGTTTTGACCGATTGCAAGATGAGGATGCATGGGCTTACAAATGGGCACGAGCGTATGTAGATTTTGCTGCCGGAGAAAAATACGCTTGGCTTAAATCGTTCGGAATAAAGTTTTTCCCTGTTGTTGGTTGGGCTGAACGTGGGGGCTCATTAGCAGGTGGTCACGGTAATTCAGTTCCGCGTTTTCATATTGTCTGGGGAACAGGCCCAGGGATTGTAAAGCCATTTGCCGATAAAGTGAAAAAAGCGATTAAGGAAGGCTTGGTAGATTTTAAGCCGAGGCACCGTGTCGATGAATTTATACAAAAAGACGACAAAATTGCAGGAATAAGTGGCACAATTTTAGCAGAAAGCTTTGCCCAACGTGGAGAGCAAAGCTCACGTCTTGGCATTGGTGCATTTTCCTATGAAGCAGATGCGGTTATTGTAGCAAGTGGTGGTATTGGTGCCAATATTGACTTAGTGCGCAAAAATTGGCCAGCTCGACTTGGGGCACCACCAAAAAATATGGTATGTGGTGTACCAGCGTATGTAGACGGCCGAATGCTAGAAATTACTGAACATGTAGGTGGCCGTATCGTTAATCGTGATCGTATGTGGCATTATACAGAGGGATTGAAAAATTGGGATCCAATTTGGCCCAATCACGGTATTCGTATTTTACCAGGCCCTTCCTCCTTGTGGTTTGATGCCGAGGGAAATCGCTTTGGGACACCCAACTTTCCAGGGTTTGATACATTAAGTACATTAGAGGCTATTCAAAAAACAGGTTATGATTATTCATGGTTTATTTTAACGGAGAAAATTATTGAAAAGGAGTTTGCTTTATCGGGTTCAGAGCAAAATCCAGATTTAACAAATAGAAGCATCCCGCAGTTGCTGAAACGTATATTGCCTGGTCCACCTGCGCCGATTCAAGCATTCAAAAATCATGGTGAGGATTTTGTTATAGCGAACGATTTAAAGCAACTCGTCGATGGTATGAATAAGCTTGCAGGTAATGACTTGCTTGATTTTATAAAAATTAAGGAACAAATTCTAGCACGAGATCGCGAAATGGATAATAAATTTACGAAGGATGTCCAAGTGAATGCCATTTACGGAGCGAGAAATTATATTGGTGATAAGGTCGTGCGCGTTGCAAAGCCTCATAAAATGTTGGATACAAAAAATTGGCCATTAATTGCGGTGCGCTTAAATATTTTAACCCGTAAAACATTAGGGGGATTACAAACCAATTTAGATGGGGCTGTAATTGGTATGGACGGTCAACCAATGCCAGGGTTATTTGCAGCTGGAGAAGTGAGTGGTTTCGGTGGCGGTGGGGTACACGGATACCGCGCGTTGGAAGGCACATTTGTTGGAGGATGTTTATTCACTGGACGGCAAGTAGGACGATATTTAGCCCGTGCCAGTCACTCACACAATTAGGGTATCTGCGGGAAGCACGAAATGTAAGCCGCTTGCGGCTTACAACGTGCCCGCAGTGCCAGTCACTCAAACAATTTGACGTTGAACTTGTGCAATTTTTGCGATTTGTTCTTCCACTTGCTCTTTTGTCCAGCCATTTTCTTCAACAAAGAAATTACGTTTTGCGCGTCGGCAATCATCTGAACAGCTGCGCATATAAAATGCCTCATGCTTTTCCTCGCATAGCATTAATTTATGACATTCCGGATTCGCGCAATTTGTATAACGCTCTGTTGGCTCTCCTGTAAAATAGTCTTTGCCAACAATCACATGCTCTACTTGATTAATCGGCACACTGCGACGGCGGTCAAAAACAAACATCTGTCCATCCCATAATTGTCCCTGAACTTCAGGGTCTTTAGCATACGTGGCAATGCCGCCATGTAATTGACCGACACTTTCACCGTAGCCCTCACGCTTTAACCAACCAGAGAACTTTTCGCAGCGAATGCCGCCTGTGCAATAAGTTAAAATATCTTTACCAGCAAAATCCTCTTTATGTTCCTCCATCCAAGCAGGAAGATCACGGAAATTTTCAATATCTGGACGCACAGCATGACGGAAATGTCCTAAATCATATTCATAATCATTTCGGGCATCGATAATAACGGTATTATCTGCCTGCATACGCGTCATAAATTCCTTAGGTGTTAAATAATCGCCCGTTATTTCTAATGGGTTAATATCCTGTTCTAGCCCTAGGTGGACAATCTCTTTACGAGGACGTACATGCATTTTTTTAAAGGTATGTCCTTCTGCTTCATCGATTTTCCACATAATATCTTTAAAACGAGGATCTGCCTTCATATGATTCATATAGCGTTCAGTTTGCTCAACCGTACCAGATACTGTCCCGTTAATGCCCTCTAATCCTACTAAAATACGACCGAGTAAACCAAGTTCTTTACAGAATGCTAAATGCTCTGCTGCAAATGCTACAGGATCCTCGATAGCAACATATTTATAATAAAGTAATACACGAAAGTCCTTTTGTGTCACAAAAATACCCACCTTTAATTTCATTATTCGACATTAAATATAGCATAACAACAGCTATTTTGCGTAGAACAGAAGGAGTTTTCCAAAAAAAGACGAATAGTACATAGTGAATGACTATTCATATTTGGGGGTGTGGGACATGGAATTTTCAACAATTACATTAGAAAAATTAGAGCGTCGTGCAACATTAACACTCAATCGACCACAAGCTATGAATGCAATGGATGATGTGATGATGCGTGAATTAGCGGAGTGCTTTGAAGCATTGCAGCAAGAACAGGAAATACAGGTATTAGTTATTCGCGGGGAAGGTAAAGTTTTTTCTGCGGGTGGGGATATTAAAGCAATGCTTGATCCTAATAAGCCGTTAAATATTGATGAGGCAATGGGCTATTTAACTCGTATTGTTAAGGCTTATTACCAACTACCAATGATTGTAATAGCAGCAGTTCATGGTGCTTCAGCGGGGTTAGGATTTAGTTTAACACTTGGTGCAGATATTATCGTCGCTTGTGAAAATAGCAAGCTGGCAATGAACTTTATCGGGATTGGCTTAATACCAGATGGTGGGGGTCATTTCTTTATGAAGGAAAGAATTGGTACCGTAAAGGCAAAACAAATGATTTGGGAAGGAAAAGTGCTAACAGCCGAGGAAGCACATAGCGTAGGCTTAATTGATTATGTTGCACCTGAAGGGTCGGTTTTTGCAGTGGCTGATCAGTTAGTAGGAAAGATGCTTGCTTCACCAATTGCGTCAATGATTATGACAAAAAGAATTTTGCATAGTCAGAATATGCCTCAATTAGAGAGCATTTTAGCGATGGAAGCTCAAGGGCAATCAGCTATGCGAAAAACGGCAGATCATTTAGAAGGCATTCATGCATTTGTTGAAAAAAGAACACCTGTCTTTGTAGGACAATAAGGCATTCCTGTAATTGAGGTATAGGTCACAGCTTAGCAAAGAACAGGCTGGATAAAAGTACGATTGATGTTTTGATAACAATAGACTATACAACGTAAGCCCCGCCACGAACATTTCTGTAGCGAGACAACGAGATTCCGTTGCATGCATGATGCAAAAGAGAATGCTCGATGCTCGACCACAAAAAGCGAAGTGGCGGGGCTTACCTATTTTCAAAGATATAGCTAATTACAATGTGACATGCGTCATCATTTAAACATGGAATAATATTAATTTTCCAGAAGAGTTAACAAGGCGATGTGTTTTTTCCGCAACTCCCTTTTCTTCGATTTGCTGTTGACCGTTTACTTTTGCAGCTTCATCGTTTTCAAATGTCCAAGTTTCATCATACAAAGTTTCACCAGTTTTCTCAAAAGCTGTAAAACGATAATTATTCATACACAAACCCCACCCTTTACTAAATTATATCTCTATTATACATAGAAGAAATATAAACTTCACGGTATATCTAGCGAATATTTCGATAATTTACGAAAATTGTGGAAAATTTAGTACAACCTTAAGAAGAGCTGTTACATGAATTCGTTTCTCATATTGTAGGAAGTATGATAAAATAGAACAAATATTCGCTTTTGATTCATCCTTTCTGTAGATAGGCACAAATCTACAAAAAAAATTAAAATCTAGACTTAATGATGAGATTCAATTTATTTATAGAGGTGATTAGATGTCCGCAATTCGTTTTTTCCATATGGCAGATTTACATTTAGATAGTCCTTTTAAAGGCTTATTTGGATTACCTGACAATAATCTTAAGAAAATTAGAGCAAGTACCTTTGAAGCATTTGATAAAATTATTCATAGGGCAATCGAAGAAAGACCAGATTTCTTGCTGATTGTTGGGGATATTTATGATGGAGAAAATCGTAGCTTACAGGCACAAAGACGTTTTCAAACAGCAATGGAAACACTTTTTGAGCATAACATCCCCGTTATTGTCAGCTATGGCAATCACGATCATTTACATGGTTCTTGGACACGCTTTGCCTTGCCAAGCAATGTCTACGAGTTACCAGCAGATACGAGTGTTGTGCAATTAAAAATTCGTGGTCAGCAGGTCAATATTTATGGCTTCAGCTATGGTCAGCGTCATGTAAAAGAAGCGATGATCCATCATTATCCAGTGGCGCAGGATCAGCATGCAATCCATATAGGTATGTTGCATGGCAGTGAAGCCAGTGATTCAACGCACGCGGTTTATGCACCATTTAAAAAAGAACAACTTCTTGCAAAAGGATATCATTATTGGGCGCTTGGCCATATTCATAAACGACAGTTATTACACAAAGAACCACCTATTGTTTATCCAGGTAATATTCAAAGCCGCCATCGTAATGAACAAGGTGTAAAAGGATTTTACGATGTAACCTTGTCACAAACCACTGCTAATTTAACATTTGTACCAACTTCTGCTGTTGTTTATAACGTCGTGGAAGTGGATTGTACAAATGTAATGCATGCTAACGAGTTACTGCAAAAATGCGAGGAGGCTATCGCCAACAATCGCATGGAATATGGTGCATCAGTTATTGACTTGCACTTACACCATATAGATGATGAAGCTGAAACATTATTTGAACATGCCACGATAGATGAATGGCTAGAAACTATTCGGGAAGCAGAGGATGGCATTGAACCGATGGGGTGGGTGCAAAAACTATTTATCCACAAAAGTATAGCTTCTTCTGAATCGACAGCTATAACACAATCGGTCATAAGCGTTATGGATCAATGGGACATTACGGAGTGGAAGGATATTTTAAAGGATTTGTACCAACATGCGAGTGGTGCGAGATTTGTTGAACCTTTAACGGAAAGAGAAATTGAGCATTTGAAGCTTGAGGCGCAGGCGTTATTAGCGGATGAAATTCAAAGGGTGTGAGAACTTTGTTGACGATACAGAAAATCCACATTTACGGCTTTGGTAAACATGAAAATATCACCATTTCTCTCCAAGATGGTGTGACCATTTTTTACGGTATGAATGAAGCTGGGAAAACGACAATCCAACAATTTATATTGCAGATGCTTTTTGGTTTTCCAACAAAGCAGCAAAGCCAGCGGAAATATGAGCCGAAGACATCACCGAAATTTGGCGGTCAGTTGACCATTCAACACCCAATATATGGTCAGTGTACAATTGAACGTGTAAAAGGAAAGGCAACGGGCGATGTCACAGTTTATACAGGAGATGGTACAAAGGGGCATGAGGAACTGTTAGCGAAGCTTTTGTATGGCTATTCACGCGCATCATTCGAAGCTATTTTTTCATTTTCCATTCATGAACTACAAGGCATCGAAAAAATGTCGGAGGATGAACTGACGCATTTATTGCTCGCATCGGGAACGACCGGTATTCACCAACTATCTGCACTTGAAAAGAAATTAGACAAAGATGCTGGCGAACTTTTTAAAAAATCTGGGAAGCTACCACTTATTAATCAAAAGATTGAACATTTAAAGCAGCTTGAAAAGACGATTAAAAAAGAACAGGCGACCATTCAGACCTTTGAAGCTAAGTCGCTCAAATTACAGCATCTCGAACACCAGTTAAAGGAATTATACAACCAGCAAAAAACATTGCAACATGAATGGCAACAACTTACTATCATGAAACAAGCGCTGCCACTTATTGAACAGCAAGATAAGCTACAGCAGTCACTGAATAGCAATGCACCTGTTCAATTCCCTCCAGAAGGGATTAGACGCTATGAACAGTTAAAAGATCAATTAACGCATGAAACGTTGCAACTGACGCAACTAGAGGACCAATATCAAGCTCTACAAAGTAAGCTACAATTGACTGCGGATGAACAGACCATTGAAGAAATGACAAGGCTGATGCATAAAGAAGCAACGTGGAATCAGCTTGTTGTTAAAGAACAGAACTTAAAGGACGAGCTATTTGTCTTACAGCAAGACATCGAAGCCCAGTTTCGTTTATTAGGTGTGCAAGAAAATGAAGCGCAAGCAATACTTCTGGAGGGAACTGTATCTTTACAACAAGAGGAACAATTTCAACGACACTTGACCGTATTAAGTACAACAGAAGAAGAGTTAAAGTTTTATTTACAATCATTGGAGCAAATACATGAGGAATTAGATAGCATTACTAGACAGAAAAAGCAGCTTCAACAGGAGGCATTAACTGCTGAGGAAGAACATATTTTAGCACAGTGGCCCCAGAAAAAAAGGCGCTTGGAACAATTACGACATGTTCCGTTACAACGCTCGAAACCAAAGCAACCGATACTTTTTATCTATCTCGTGTTAGCTTTAAGTATTGTGGCAGTTGTTTATGGTGTTGTTGAAAAGAATTGGGCGGTCATTGTGATTGGAGCCATCTTAGGGTTATTATTCTTATTGTTTTTAAAACATGTTAAACAAGTGGAAGAAGAGCCGCTGGAGCGTAATAGCCACTTACTAAAGGAACTAGAGCAAGAAGAACACTTAGTTCAACAGTTGCTTGCGAAAAAACAGCGTCTTGAAGATCGGTGGATAGTAGCTAATGAACAACAGCGCGACAAAGAACGCCAATATGCACAGCTCGAACATAAAATTCAACAAGCTGAACAAACAAGCGCTGAAGCAAATCAAATGCTGGAAAACTTTTTGCGGCGTTTTCGTTTAGAAGGAAATGTGCCAAGGACTTTATTGCCGGAGTTGTTTATGCGCATTCGCACTGTACAGGAAATGGACGTAAAGCAAAGGAGCACATTCAAGCTTTTGCATACGATACAAAATGAAAAAAACGAGCTTTATGAAGCGGTACAGCAAGTTTTAAAAAATGAATATAGTGAGCAGGAAATTTTTATGCATCTGCGTGCAAGCTATTTAGCGATTCAGCAGGCACAACAACAAATGTTGCAAACAACAGAACAAGTTGCCCAGCTACTATCAAAAAAGCAAGAGGTACAATCACTTTTGCAAAACTATGAATCACAAATCGCACAGTTATTTACTAGCGCAAACGTCAATTCAGAACACGCTTTTTATGAGATGTTTGAGCACTTTCAGCAGCAACAAAAACTACAGGCACAATTACAAACAATTCAAAATCAGTTGGCTTCTTTAGAAATACAGCAGCAAGAGCGTTTGCTAAATGGGGCACAACTTTACGAAAAAATACACGCATTAGAGGAAGAGCGTAATGCCCTTCAAGTAACAATTGATCAATGTCTAGAAGAACGAGCTACATTGCAGATTGAAAAAGAACAATTGCTCAATGATGAAAAATATGGACTATTGCTGCAACAATTTGAGCAAGAAAAAGCACTATTGCAACAACTGATAGAACAATGGGCTAGTAAAAAAATGTTGGCAACCGCAATTCATGAAACATTATTCCGCCTACGTGAGGAGAAATTGCCACATGTCCTTACGCAAGTAAATGCTATTTTCCACTCCTTAACAGCTGGTCGTTACGATAAGCTCTTTATTCATGAAGAAGGCTATTTCGAAGCACAAGCTGTTTCTGGATTACGCTATCATGTGGCAGAATTATCACAAGCCACAAAGGAGCAAGCTTATATTTCTCTGCGAATGGCACTTGCGAAAACCCTTGCAACTTCAGCACCATTCCCGTTTATTATGGATGATCCTTTTGTCCATTTTGATCGAAACCGTACAAACAAAATGGTACAATTGATGAAAGAAGTAGGATATGAACGTCAAATTTTATATTTTACTTGCCATGAAGGGATGCTCGAACTTTGGCAAAAAGAACAAATTGTCGATCTAGGAGCACTAGCAAATGAAAGGGGAGTGACGTCCACATGAAAGGTATTACGACGCTCCAAGTAGGAGAATCAGTTGATCAATTTTTATTAATTAAACAGTCGACAAAAGGGGTTACCACTGTAGGTAAGCCATTTATGTCACTATTATTACAAGATAAAAGTGGAGATATTGAGGCGAAACTATGGGACACAAACGAAGAGCATGAAAAAATGTATCATGCAGAGGCGATTGTCCATGTAGGTGGAGAAATTCACGACTATCGCGGGAAAAATCAATTACGTATTAAAACGATTCGTGTGGCAAAACCAGAGGAGGGAATTGCAGTAAATGATTTAGTTCCTTCTGCAGCTACTCCAAAAGAACAGCTTTACGAAGAATTAACACAATTTTTCTTCGATATTAAAAATCCGAATATTTCTCGTATTACACGTGCAGCTATTAAAAAGCACCAGGATGCTATTTTAGTATATCCAGCAGCAACAAAAAACCATCATGATTATGCTTCTGGCTTGCTGGATCATATGGTATCGATGCTGAGACTAGGAAGAGCAATTGCTGATTTGTATCCAACGTTAAATCGTGATTTGTTATACGCGGGCATTATTTTACACGATATAGGTAAAGTTGTTGAATTATCTGGACCTGTGGCAACAATGTACACAGTGGAAGGGAATTTACTTGGTCATATTACCATTATGGTCAATGAAATAGCTAAAATCGCAAGTGAGCTTGAAATCGAAGGCGAAGAAGTGATGCTTTTACAACATTTAGTACTTTCACATCACGGGAAAGAAGAATGGGGCAGTCCGAAAAAACCGATGATTCAAGAAGCGGAAATCTTACATTATATTGATAACATTGATGCAAAAATGAATATGCTTACGCGAGCATTGGGTAAAACGGCTCCTGGAGAATTTACAGAGCGACTATTCCCACTCGATAATCGTTCGTTTTACAAGCCAAGTATTCAGTAAACAAAAAGGAAATAAAAAGGGTTACGCTTTATCAGCGTAACCCTTTTTTCTATCGACAAGCCACGATTATTTAGATTCTTTATCTGTAGATTCGTCTTTGCTTTTTTCTTCAGCTTTTTTAGCTGCTTCTTCAGCCGCTTTTGCTTGTTCTTCAGATGTTGTTGTAAATGATTGTAATGCATCTTTTAATTCTTTATCAGAAGTTTTAAAGTCTGCATCTTTTGCCATTTTTGCAACAATGTCTTTTAGCAATGTTTGGTCTTCACCAGTTTGTGTTAATTTGTTAATCATTGTTGTACGAATTTTATCTTCTTCGTCTTTAAATGAGCCAACACCTTTTACATCGCGTTTTTCCGTAATTTCAATTACGTGATAGCCGTAGCTTGTTTTAACTGGTTCACTTAATGTATTTAATGGAAGTGCATAAGCAGCATCGTTGAACTCATCTACCATAGAGCCAACAGTAAACCAACCTAGTTCGCCGCCTTTAGCTGCAGAACCTGTATCAGTTGAGTATTCTTTTGCAACATCAGCAAAAGATGCGCCACCTTTAATTTTCTCAATAGCTTCTTTCGCAGTTTTTTCATCTGCTACAAGAATATGACGACCATTTAATTCTGTTTTCATTTGTTCGTAATATTTTTTTACGTCTTCTTCTTTAATCGCTTTGTCCTTTAAAGCTTTTTTTTGAAGCAGTTGTACACGTAAAGAATCTTTAAAGCCTTGTTCCGTTAAGCCGTTCTCAGCAAGCGCTTGTGCAAAGCCATCACCAAATTGTGATGCCGTTGCGTCGTATTGTTCTTTAATTTCTTTATCAGTCACTTCATATTTGTCGGCTAATACTTTTTCTGTCACCATCTGTTGTAATACATAAGAGCCTGTCAAAGTCTTTGCTTTGTCGTTAAAATCAGATACTGAAATATCGCCTACTTTAGATGTAACTAACGCTTTATCAGCTCCACTACAAGCACCAAGAGCTAAAATTGAGGCTGCTAATGTTAAAGATAATACAGTCTTTTTCATATGGATATTCTCTCCTTACTTTCGTTTCGTCCATTTTTTACTATAACATAAACGTTTTAAAAACAAAATGGTTCCCCCTTGAGTATAGCCTAAATTTCAAATTTCAAAGCGCATAGGATATAGAAAAGAAAGGGGGTGAAGTTATGAGCAACGGAGGATACGGTGGTGGCGGTGGCTACGGCTCAGGCTTTGCTTTATTAGTTGTGTTATTTATTTTATTAATTATTGTTGGTGCAGCGTTCCTATACTAATTAATAAAAAGCCGAAAAGCTAAGGATATGTTTTTCCTTAGCTTTTCTTAGCAATATCTAGGCATTCGCACCGCACGCTTGGGTCGAGGCCAAAAGAATTTTGGCATCACTTAAAACCAATAGCTGTTTCAATGTTTTAAAAATAAAGACCCGCGTGCGGACGGGCGCGGATGCGGCTTCATTAGACTGCAAATAAAATTTCAACATAAAATGATACAAGTAAAATTGTAATAAGTATATTGATAGTTCGGAATATCTTTGGTTGGTTTTCTTCGGGAATTTCACGTCGCATGCACAATGCGTATGTCATGCGGTTAATTTGAAATAAATAGAATACCGAGAATAGAACTACAATCATTAATAGCAAGTCTATTCCTCCCCTCTTTCAGTATTATTAGCATATCAAAAAACTTCAATAAAACACAAGTACAAGCGAATCAATGAATCGTAGGTGGTACTAAAATTTCATAGCCCTTCGGTGTTTCTTCGATTTGGGCATCTTTAGGTGAATTTAATAAATATTTCACGTAAAGAATATCAATTAAACATAAACTGCAATGATACGCTAAAAGTAATGTTCCGTAATGTGTATAGGCAGGTAATAGCCATGTACCGATAACGATACTTGTATTTAACACAATAAAGGGTGCAAGCAATGCAAAAATATATCTAGTTTTTGATAAGGGCTCTCGAATACGCATGTGTAGTACAGGAATAACATAAAATTGGGTACGGATCCGTAATTTGAGATGCTGGCGTAAGTCAAATAATGCGAGAAAGTGAATATATTTATGGATAGGGTAAAGAGCAAGTACAGCAACCACGAATAGCCAGAATAAATGGTCAGTATAGTACTCATCATTGAATAAATTAAATGTCACATAGGACACTGAAAAGACAGATAGAAAGACGATTACAGCCATCATGATGATACGTGTCGTGCCATAATGATGTTCGAGGTTTAAAATTTTCCAGCAATGCATGTTTAATATCAACTCCATAATAGGGAAGGGTCCTATTTAATGTAAATTGATTTCTAACAGAATGCAAGAGAAAGGAGGTATTTCAGAAATGTTTCTGAAACGCCTCCTTTTTAACATACATTTATCCTTTTACAGTTGAACGTTCTTCTAACGTGTCAAAGGAATCACGGAAGTGTTGAAATGAGCGTTCAAAAATATCGATAAAGTCTTCACCATAAATATTACGAATAACAGCCATCACATCTAAAAATTCCGGGAAGCGACCATATAAGTCTTTTAACGCTAACGAGCCCTCAAGTACAGAATGATATGTGTTATGATAATTGCTATTCATTTCAATAATAAGGTCTGTCCCTGTTTCAGTGAGCTCTACATAAGTATTACGTTTGTCATCATCACGTTTCGAAAACTTTAGTAATCCACGTTCTTCTAGTTTTTTAGAGAAGTTAAAAGCGGTTGAAACGTGCATTACGCCAAATTTTGCTACATCTGAAATGGAAGCCCCTTTTAAATGATAGGAAATCCACAGTATATGGTGCTCGTTAATGTTTAGATCATAAGGTTTAATCCACTGTTGCCAATCTTTTTCAACTGCTTTCCATAAGGCCTTTGATAACTGTGCAATTCTTTGACTGTAAAGCATCGCTTCTTTTTGCGTGTATAATTCCTCTGACAAAGCCATCACCTGCTGCTTTCTTTAACGTTTTAAAATTATTATAGCAATAAAGAAAAAAAGTTTAAAGTTAGAAAAATTAAAAAATTGAAAAGTGGTTAAAAAATAATATTTTGATGATTATTTTTGGTAAAAAAACGTGATTTTATTTCGGTTTATGAAACTTTATGCCTGTACTTTTTCTTGTGGTTTTTTCTTTTTGTCAGTAAATTGTGCAATGTTTTTCTCGATTTCGTTAATTGAATTCTGTAATGCTTCTATTTCTTGTTGTAAATTATTCTTTGTCGGTTCGATTTCTTGTGAGAAAGTAGTAATCGACTGTTTTAAATCATTTATTATTTGTGGTATATTATTTTTCGCTTCATTTGTTAATGTGCTAACGGATTGTTTCACGTTGTTAACTTGATATTTTACATCTTGAAGCTTTTCTTTTGCACTATCTGTGTTGGACAGTAAAGTAGTGCGTAATTGTTGGCCTGATTGAGGTGTTGAAAAAAGGACCGCAATTGCCCCACCAATAATGCCTGTTGTTAATCCGAGTAAAAATGGTCTTGCTTTCATAATTAAGTACCCTCATTTCTATATTTGTTATCTTTCCCTCTATTAAACCATGAAATCTATAGAATCAAAAAGAAAAAAGAAGCTAAACGAGTGATTTTGCTTCACAGTTTAGCTTCTTCCCTTATATTTAGGCTTAAAACGTCTTACGTTCGGACCTGTCTTCATTGTTCGTTTAAAAAGTGTAGCAACAAGAACTATCTGCCGCTGTTATAGAGCTTGTGAAATTGCCGTGTTGAATTTAGAGCGTTTCACTAATTTTGCAACGATTGGATAGATAATCACAAAGGCTACAACGTTAAATGCAACAGCTGGTATGACAACACCAACAAATAACATTGTGAATGTTGCGCCAACGTTTGCGTTAAACACAAAGAGGGCAACGGATAAAAAGACTGTACCTGATAAAATGGTACCTAACCCAACTAAAATAGCTGATACAGCAAAATGACTCACGACTTTTTTCAGCACGACCAGTATTGCTAAAAACGCAAATCCAGTAACTGCTTTATCAATAATATTTGGGATAAAGCCTGCTGGGAAAGTTGTAAACAAACCGGATAGTACCCCTGTTGACAAGGAAAGTAAAAACGTTTCTTTTATTGTAGGGAACAATAAAATACCGATAAACATCATTGTTAACATGAAGTCAGGTTTCATGCCATTAACCATACCTGGTGTGACCACATAAAGGGCAGCACCGACACCAACTAAGAGTGCCATTAACACTAAATTTTTTGTATTCATTTCTAATCTCTCCTCAACTATGCTAATCTAGTTGTTTCCTAACGTGTCCTCTTGACCGTTAGCGAAACTTATTAGTGATTGTACGCTAAAATTGTTCGTTTGACAATAGCGTTCCATGTCCAATTGTAACCAGCATTCATGTATGCAAATTGTTTGCGTGCCTGGCACCAAAGAATGCACTAAAGATTCGCTTTAATGCTGTCGGCTACTTCTGTCAATTGCTCTGGCGTATATTTTTGTGTTTGCCAAATTAAGCCTAAGCCTTCTTTTTCGTCATAACGCGGAATAAAATGTAAGTGGTAGTGGAAAACAGTTTGTCCAGCTGCTGCACCATTGTTATTAATAGTATTCATGCCAATTGGGTTAAATGCTGCTTTAATGGCATTGGCTAGCTTAGGTGCGACCGCATATAAATTACGCGCTACATCTTCAGGCATTTCAAATAGGTCTTGGCAGTGCTGTTTAGGTATTAATAAAGTATGACCTTTTGCAACAGGTGCAATGTCCGTGAATGCATAGACATGTTCATCTTCATATACTTTTGTGCTTGGAATTGTTCCATCAATGATTTTGCAAAATAGGCAATCGCTCATTCGTAAAATCCCCCTTATTTAACATGTAAGTTTATTCTATCATACTCATAACTGAATCATTTGCTAATTTTTGATAAAATAATAACTAGAAGAGGAGTGAGGGTATGTCGGTATTAGAAGTGCAACATGTGACAGGTGGTTATACGAAAAAGCCTGTGATTAGAGATTTGTCATTTACAATAGGTAAAGGAGAACTTGTCGGGCTAATAGGTTTAAATGGTGCAGGTAAAAGTACGACCATTAAACATATCATAGGTACAATGCTCCCAAAGGAAGGCGACATTCGTCTAAATGGCGTAACGTTAAAAGAAAACACGGACAAGTATCGAACAGCATTTTCATATATTCCTGAAACACCAGTTTTATATGATGAGTTAACATTGCGTGAACATTTGGCATTAACCGCGATGGCCTATGGTTTAGATGAGGCTACACTCGCGGCCCGTTCTGAACTATTGTTAAAAGAATTTCGAATGGAAAAGCGTTTAAACTGGTTTCCATCGCATTTCTCTAAAGGGATGCGACAAAAAGTAATGATTATGTGTGCGTTTTTAGTTAATCCAAGCCTCTATATTATAGATGAGCCGTTTGTTGGGCTCGACCCGCTTGGTATTCAATCATTGCTAGATCAAATGGATACAAAGAAAAAAGAGGGGGCATCGATTTTAATGTCCACGCACATTTTATCGACGGCCGAAAAACATTGTGACCGCATTATCTTATTGCATGAAGGAAGAGTGCGAGCGCAAGGAACGATGGCTGATTTACGTAAAGCATTTGCAATGCCTCATGCAACGTTAGATGACCTCTATATTGCTATGACGAAGGAGCGGGACCATGAAGAACATGCGTGATGTATGGTCCTCGCGCTTCATGCACTATATCAGTGAAGTACAAAAATATATGCAGTTTATTTTCACTGGACATATAGCGATTGTACTTGTATTTCTTGTTGGCGCTGGGGGCTATCAATATAGTGAATGGTTGAAAATCGTTGAAACAGATTTTCCGGCGGAAGGGCTCATTGCTTTAATAATCGGTATACTATTAGCATTTAGCCGCCCAACAACATTATTGCGCGAGCCTGACCAAGTATATTTATTGCCATTAGAATCAAAAATGTCACAGTATTTTAAAAAGGCGCTAGCGTGGACATTTTGGTCACAAGTTTGGATTGTGGCAATTGTTTATATCATTAGTATTCCGTTAATAAAAGCTGTCACAGAATTAACAACCTTTAATATTTGGTCAATATTTTTCATTGTCATCGCCTTGAAATTTGTAAGTGTGCAGGGAGAATTTAGTTATCGTTATAGTGAACGTGGTCACTACATATGGGTCGATCGATTAGTACGCGCTATCGTATGTGGTGTAACCGTCTATATGGGGCTTCAAATGCAGCTTCTTTTAGCACTCCTTGTGGCGGTCATCGGATATGTCTATGTATGGGTGTTTCGTAAAAAATGTGCGAATGAGCCTGTACCATATGAACATTTTGTAAAACTAGAACAAAATCGCATGATGAGTTTCTACCGTTTTGCAAATTATTTCACAGATGTACCCCATCTGCATGGAAGTATTCGACGGAGAGCGTGGCTTGACTGGTTTTATAATTTTATTCCCTACCAAAAGGGCAATGCTCAAAAGTATTTAGTGTTCCGTACGTTTATTCGTACAGACGATCATTTTTATTTATGGCTTCGCTTAACGGTTATCTCAGCCGTAATTGCAGCCTTTGTCAATATCCCAGTGGTAACATGGATTGTGGCGGGTGCACTTAGCTTTGCTACGACGGTTCAGCTAAAGCAAGCTTTAATAGCTAGCGGAGAATTCCGTATGGACATGCTGTATCCATTGCCAGAAAATGCACGTAAAGTTGCCGTTCAGCAACTAGTGCGCCTAACTATGATTGCCCAAGCTGTCATTGTTGGTCTTTGTGGCGTGACACAGCCGATGTTTTATGTGACACCAATCATTATCTTTGTAATAAGTGAATTGACTGCCAAGATGTCTAAGTCTTAAAAAAGGATGTTTGTTTGTGGCAATGTTAAAAAGCTCATTTTCCCTATTTTTCGTAGGTAAAATGAGCTTTTTGTTTATTTTACATATTGATATTCGAGCGCAGCGTTTAACATAACTTTTGCTGCGACAAGCATACCTTTTTCATCAATATCAAATTTTGGATGATGATGTGGTGCATATTCAGTAGGAGCCGCTCCTGTGAAGAAAAATGTCCCTGGCTTTTCCTCTAAGTAGTAAGCGAAATCTTCACCGCCCATTGTAGCTGGTATTTCAACAACATCGCAAATATCTTGCGCGATATCTCGAACAAAATATGTTTCTTTTTCATGATTGACAATTGCTGGATAGCCTCGACGGTAATCAAGTTCTATCGTGCAATCTTGAGCAATTTCAGTGCCATGTACAACCCGTTTAAATTCACGTTCCATCGTTTCACGTACCTCTTTGTCAAAAGTACGGATTGTTCCATTTAAATAGGCTGTATCTGCAATAATGTTATCAGCATTCGAAGCAACGAATGAGCCAACTGTAAGAACTGCTGACTCAGTTGGCGCTACACGGCGTGCCACAAGTTGTTGCAAGTTCATAACAAGTTGGGAGCCAATCACAATAGCGTCTTTTGTTTGATGAGGGTGTGCGCCATGGCCACCTTTACCTTGAATTTTCAGTTCAAAACTATCAACTGCCGCCATTAATGGACCAACCCGGTAGCCAATCATACCTGTTGGATGATTGGATGATAGGTGTGTTCCAAATATAGCATCAACCCCGTTCAGTGCACCTGCTTGTACCATACCGATAGCACCACCTGGATCGGCTTCTTCAGCATGTTGATGAATCAGCACATATTCTCCTGCTAAGTCATCGCGCATTTCCCATAAAAGTTTTCCTATGATTAATAATGTAGCGGTATGCCCATCATGACCACAAGCATGCATAACACCAGCTACTGTCGACTTGTAAGGGACGTCCTTTTCATCTTGGATAGGAAGTGCATCAAAATCTGCACGTAAGGCAATTCTTTTACCAGGTTTGTTCCCTTTAATGCGCGCGATAAGTCCGTAGCCGCTAACATTTGGTTCAACAGGGACACCAAGCTTTTGATAATATTGCATAATATAATTGGCTGTTTCTTGTTCTTGGAAGCTTAGCTCTGGATGCATATGTAGATGGCGGCGAATCGCCACCATTTCTTCAAAATGAGCATCAATTTTTTCAAGTAATTGTTGATTCATAAATAAGTGCTCCTTTTAAAAATTAAGCCTCTTCTTCTTGAGGGGCAACGCTATATGTTGAAACATAGGAAGCGGCAGAAAAAATATTTTGTTGTCGCACGCCAGTCGGCTCTTCACGTTGGGCGTGAGCTGTTTTATAGGCTTGTGAGCTTTTCCATGCTTCAAATGAGTGTGGTCCATTCCATTGTGTCATGACAATATACGTGTCACCATTCAATGGACGTAGTAGTCGGAACGCCACAAAACCAGGCTCGTCCTCAATTGCACGTGCGCGATTTAAAAAACGATGTTCAAATACAGGACGACCTTCATCAGTAACGGGAATATTGTTGAAGACA
This sequence comes from Lysinibacillus sphaericus, assembly GCF_002982115.1. Taxonomy (GTDB): domain Bacteria; phylum Bacillota; class Bacilli; order Bacillales_A; family Planococcaceae; genus Lysinibacillus; species Lysinibacillus sphaericus. The sequence goes on from NZ_CP019980.1 coordinate 838,228, forward strand.
AAGAAGCCGCGTTCTTCTAATTCGTTTACAGAATCCAATACTTCGAATTTACGTGGGGTTGCAAAAACAGATTTTCCTTCCGTTTCATGTATAAGCACAGAATTTCCTTCTCCATGCAATAAAATCATATGCTCATCAGGGTACTTATTTTTCACCTGTTCCATAAATTCTCCTGTGCCAGAAGTTAAATAAATATACATTATTTTGCCCTCCTTATGAATAGCTAAAATTGCGTGATTAACTCCATTTAAGTGCAAGTCGAACGCTTTGTCAAAAAAGAAGGCGCGTAGAAAGAACAATTTTATGACATTTCATGAGGAAAACTATACAATAGCAGAGGAAGCGTTTACTATTGAAAACGGATATCAATAATAATGGAATAAACAAGTGATTTTTTAAGATTTGAATTTCATCGAGGGGAAGGAAATAATCAATGACAACACTTTTTAATGATACACTTCTACGTGCTGCACGAGGAGAAAGGACTGAACATACACCAGTCTGGTATATGCGACAGGCAGGTCGTTCTCAGCCAGAATATCGTGCAATTAAAGAAAAATATTCATTAGAGGAAATTACACATCAACCTGAGCTTTGTGCGTATGTAACACGTTTACCGGTAGAAAACTACAATGTGGACGCTGCAATTTTATATAAAGATATCGTAACGCCACTACCAGGTATCGGGATAGATGTGAAAATTAAAGCGGGTGTAGGCCCAGTTATTTCTAATCCAATTCGCTCAGTAGCAGATGTAGAAAAATTAGGTGAGTTCAATGCAAAGGAACATACACCTTTCGTATTAGAGACAATAAAATTACTAACAGAAGAACAGCTTAATGTACCATTAATTGGATTTGCAGGAGCGCCATTTACATTAGCGAGCTATATGATTGAAGGTGGACCTTCTAAAAACTATAATAAAACAAAATCATTTATGGTTTCAGAACCACAAGCATGGTTTGCGTTAATGGATAAATTAGCAGATATGATTATTGCGGACGTTTCTGCACAAGTAGAAGCAGGTGCTAAAGCGATTCAAGTATTTGACTCATGGGTAGGTGCTTTAAGTGTTGAAGATTATCGTGTCTTTATTAAACCAGTTATGACACGTATTTTCGGCGAGTTAAAAAAAGAAAATGTACCACTTATTCAATTCGGTGTAGGTGCAAGCCATTTAGTAAAAGAGTGGAATGATTTACCAATCGACGTAGTAGGCTTAGATTGGCGCTTACCGATTAAAGAAGCGCGTGCAAAAGGTATAACAAAACCAGTACAAGGAAACTTAGATCCTTCATTATTACTTGCTGATTGGTCAGTAATTGAAAAACGTACAAAAGATATTATCGATCAAGGCTTAGAGGTGCCAGGTCATATCTTTAATTTAGGCCATGGAGTATTCCCAGAGGTTGATCCAGCCGTATTAAAACGTTTAACAACACTTATTCATGAATATAGTGCCCAACAAATTCAAGCACGTTCATAAATATCAACAGTGAAAAAGAGCACATTTTAAATCACACAATTACACTTTATTATGGTGTAGTTTGTGCTAGCGTATAGAAATCAGACAAAAAATATAGTTTAACTATTATTTAGAGGTGAAAAGGACTATGAAAAAAGTTAAAGGTTTATTAGTGATGGCATATGGTACACCCTATAAAGAAGAAGATATTGAACCGTACTACACACATATTCGTCATGGACGTAAACCATCTGACGAGCATTTAGAAGATTTACGCAGTCGCTATGAGGCAATTGGTGGTTTATCACCACTGGCTGCTGCAACAGAAGCACAGGCTGAAGCTTTGTGTGCACGTTTAAATGAAGTGCAAGATGAAGTAGAATACAAGTTATTTATTGGTTTAAAGCATATTCATCCATTTATTGAGGATGCAGTGGAGGAAATGGTCGCTGCGGGCATTAAAGAAGCCGTATCAATCGTCTTAGCACCACATTTTTCAACATTCTCTATTAAATCATACAATGGCCGCGCAGCGGAAACAGCAGGTGACCGTCTGACAATTACATCTGTAGAGTCTTGGTATGATGAACCTAAGTTTATTGAATATTGGAAGGGGAAAGTGAACGAAACATTCGATGCTATGTCTGCTGAAGAACGCGAGAAGGCTTGCTTAATCGTATCAGCGCATTCACTTCCAGTAAAAATTAAAGAACTAGGCGATCCTTACGAAGACCAATTAATTGAAACAGCTCGCCTAATTCAAGAAGCGACGGGTGTGAAAAATGTAGAAGTCGGCTGGCAATCAGCAGGACAAACACCAGAGCCATGGTTTGGTCCAGATGTGCAAGATTTAACACGTGATCTTTATGAGCAAAAGGGGTACCGTTCATTTGTTTACACACCAGTAGGATTTGTAACAGAACATTTAGAGGTACTTTATGATAACGATTATGAATGTAAAGTGGTTTGCGATGAGTTAGGTGCTAACTATTATCGTCCTGCAATGCCAAATACACATCCATTATTTATTGATGCGATGGTAGATGCCATTCATAAAAAATTAAGCTAAGCGAAAAGAAAGTGATGATGTTGGTGACTCAAAAAAGACGAAAGGTAGTTGTTGTTGGCGGTGGTATTACAGGCCTTACAGCTGCGTTCTATATGCAAAAACAAGCGCGTACAAAAGAATTGCCGGTAGATATCGTACTTGTCGAGTCGTCATTACGTCTTGGCGGAAAAATCCAAACGCTTAGAAAAGACGGCTTTATTATCGAGCGTGGACCAGAATCCTTTTTCGATCGTGAAAATCATGTACAAGCACTGGCAAAAGAGCTTAGTATTGAACATGAGATGATTACCGGAGATTCAGGACCGACTTATGTAGCTGTAGGAAGTAAATTGTACCCTATTCCGAGCAGTCTGATGTCAGGAGCAACGCCACATATCTCGTCATTCATTACATCTGGTTTGTTTTCACTTAGTGGGAAAATTCGTGCAGCGGGAGATTTTATTCTCCCGCGTTCTGCACGGGATGACGACCAGCCATTAGGTGAATTTTTTCGAAGAAGATTTGGCGCAGAGGTTGTAGAAAACCTAGTGGAACCTTTACTTGCAGGAACATTTGCAGGGGATATTGAACAGCTAAGTATGCGCTCTATTTTTCCACAGCTTTACGAATTGGAGCAAAAATATCGTAGTTTGCTTTTCGGTATGAAGAAATCAGGGACAAATTTTCTAAGTTACAATCAGATAACGAAGGATAAGGGAATTTTTCAAACCTTTGAAAATGGGCTTGAGACACTTATCGAAAAGTTAGAAGAATCTCTACTTCCAGGGACAGTCATGAAAGGTGCGAAAGTAGAACAAATTGATCATGGTAAAGATGGTGCTGTGCAAGTCGTACTAAATAATTTTTCACATATAACAGCAGATGCAATTATTATCGCAACGCCATTTAATATGGCACAAAAAATGTTTAGTAAGCATCAGCTTTTGACAGAGTTAAATACGATGAAAGCCGCAACTATTGCTACAGTGACGATGGCATTTAAAAAAGAGCAACTTGGAGACTTAGATGCACTTTCGTTTTTTGTCTCTAGAAATAGTGATTTTTCAATAACATCTTGTACGTGGATTAATCGAAAATGGCCGAATACTACCCCTGAAGGCTATGTATTATTACGTAGTTATATTGGTCGTGTCGGTGATGAAACAATAGTTGCCTTATCTGATTCAGAGATTGAAAAGACAGTATTACAAGATTTAAAGAATACAATAGGGCTAGACGGTGAACCCGTGACAACCGTTGTCTCTCGTTGGAAAAACGCTATGCCACAATATACTGTTGGACATGAAGCGAAAATTGCTCGTGTAAAGGAAGAACTTTATCAACACTTTCCAACAGTAAAACTTGCAGGTAGCTCTTTTGAGGGGATTTCAATTCCAGAGTGTGTAGAGCAAGGCTGTAAAGTGGCAAATGAAGTTTTAAGTGATATGTTTAAACAGTAAAGAGTAGTGCAAATTTACATTTGTACTACTTTTTTTGATAGGATTTTTTTAAGTATTTGTTTAAGTAATGAATAGTAGCAATCATTGAAAGCACTTTTTTGTTCTTCACAGTGTTGGATTACTTAAATGTTGAAATAAAGAAAGGGCGCTTTAAAATTAGCATGGCAATTTTAAGGCGCCAAATAATTAGTATTTATTGAAAAGAAACTGCAATGTTAATCAGGATGGGAGCACAATGGATTAGTAGATTTCCATCTTTCTTAAAAGTAATAGGAGTTGTTGAACATAGAATAGACTATGTCTAGCGATTAAGAAATTCTGTGGCATGACCAAACAATACCACCGGAGTTAGCGCCCCCTAAGGTCAATGCAATGCTTAAGCCATTTGCATCATAAAATAAATCAATCAAATCGCCTGCATTCAAATTGACTTCTCCTGCTAATGTTACAGTACCATTACCGAGAACTGCTCTAATAGTTAATAGGGTAACAGCTAAATTTAATACTGGGAATAAACCGTTTATTAAATTAGTTGTAGTATTTCTACGAATTGTAAATGAGGGGTTAACACCTGCACCAATGCCAAGACTGATGGCAGCTACTGTTGAGTAGTTGATAGTTGCTTCAAAGCAATATCTTCCAGTTGTTGGGACTGTGAATATACCAGTTGTTGGGTTAAATGCTGGTGTTGTGAAATAAGGTGAAGCTACACTCCAGTTAGTTAAAGTAGTAGAGTTACTAACCGCTAGAGTATTTAAAAATGCAGAGAAGCCTTCTGTAAAAGCTGGCCCAGTAGGTCCTGTTGGCCCTGTTGCACCAGTAGGTCCCGTCGGTCCGATAGCACCTGTCGCGCCGGTTGCACCAGTAGGTCCTGTTGGTCCAATAGCACCTGTCGCGCCGGTTGCACCAGTAGGTCCTGTTGGTCCAATAGCGCCGGTAGCGCCAGTGATACCCGTCGCACCAGTAGGACCGGTAGCTCCACGGTCTCCTTCTTCACCAGTAGGTCCGGTCGGTCCACGAGCCCCAGTGATGCCCGTCGCGCCCGTAGGTCCTGTTGGTCCGATAGCGCCCGTGATGCCCGTCGCACCCGTAGGTCCGATTGGCCCAATATCGCCTGTAGCGCCCGTGATGCCCGTCGCACCCGTAGGTCCGATTGGCCCAATATCGCCTGTAGCGCCCGTGATGCCCGTCGCACCCGTAGGTCCGATTGGCCCAATATCGCCTGTAGCGCCCGTGATGCCCGTCGCACCCGTAGGTCCGATTGGCCCAATATCGCCTGTAGCGCCCGTGATGCCCGTCGCACCCGTAGGTCCGATTGGCCCAATATCGCCTGTAGCGCCCGTGATGCCCGTCGCACCCGTAGGTCCGATTGGCCCAATATCGCCTGTAGCGCCCGTGATGCCCGTCGCACCCGTAGGTCCGATTGGCCCAATATCGCCTGTAGCGCCCGTGATGCCCGTCGCACCCGTAGGTCCGATTGGCCCAATATCGCCTGTAGCGCCCGTGATGCCCGTCGCACCCGTAGGTCCGGTCGGCCCGATATCGCCTGTAGCACCAGTGATGCCCGTTGCGCCAGTCGCGCCAGTGATGCCCGTCGCGCCCGTAGGCCCGGTCGGCCCGATGTCGCCTGTAGCGCCCGTGATGCCCGTTGCGCCCGTAGGTCCGATTGGCCCAATATCGCCAGTCGCGCCCGTGATGCCCGTCGCACCAGTAGGTCCGGTCGGCCCGATGTCGCCAGTCGCGCCCGTGATGCCCGTCGCACCCGTAGGTCCGGTCGGCCCGATGTCGCCTGTAGCGCCAGTGATGCCCGTCGCACCAGTAGGTCCGATTGGCCCAATATCGCCGGTAACGCCAGTGATGCCCGTCGCACCCGTAGGTCCGGTCGGCCCGATGTCGCCAGTCGCGCCCGTGATGCCCGTCACGCCCGTAGGTCCGATTGGCCCAATATCGCCTGTAGCACCAGTGATGCCCGTCGCGCCCGTAGGTCCGGTCGGCCCGATATCGCCTGTAGCGCCCGTGATGCCCGTTGCGCCCGTAGGTCCGGTTGGCCCGATGTCGCCTGTAGCACCAGTGATGCCCGTCACGCCCGTAGGTCCGATTGGCCCAATATCGCCTGTAGCACCAGTGATGCCCGTCGCGCCAGTGGCCCCAGCAGGTCCGATAGCGCCAGTGATGCCCGTCGCACCCGTAGGTCCGGTCGGCCCAATGTCACCGGTAGCACCTCTAACTCCAGTCGCGCCAGTAGCCCCAGTAGCCCCCGTTGCGCCCGTAGGTCCGGTTGGTCCAGTAGTCCCTGTTGTACCAGTAGGTTTAACAGGCCAAATAGAACAGTTTTGCTCTGGTCTATTAATGCAACGGCATGGATAACTATTACATCTCTTGCAAATATTATTTAAAATAAAGTCGTGGAAATTCATTTATTCACCTCCTCTCTCAAATATCCTATTCATAAAAATGATAGAGGAAGTGGACGGTTAACTACTTTGCTTATTCATATAAGCATTATAAATTGTGTACTAGCTAATCACTATGATCTTATAGGGGAAGAAGCTTAGGAGAGAAAGAAGACTTTCTTATAAGAATTGCATTTCCTGATTTTCATAAAGTTTAATAGTAATCTAAGCGTTGTCATTCATCTTTTTTAACAATTGCTCAAAGTAAGTTTTGTTGTGTAAGATTTTTTCATCGTTCGGTAAGTAGCCTCGTGCCAATTCATTATGGGTATTGGCTAATTCGTATTGTTGTAAACGGTCATAGAGGACGCAAAGTTGTATATGAGGTAACCACGTGGTAAAAGTTGTATTTAGAAATGGAGCGTTTGGTTTTGTTTTTATTGTCAATGCTTGTTCATACCAAAAGATTGCCTCCTGATTTTTCCCTTGCTCCATAAAATGATGGCCAAGCCTACAGCATGCCTCCGGACGTGGGATGTCATATTCAAAGCTTCTTAAAATAGAACTTACATTATTTTCTTTATCATTTAAAGTCGAGTAACAATCTGCTAGTTTAAAACAGGATTGAATATTATCTTCTACCCAACCACGTTTTGATGTTAAAAAAAGTTCATAGTAAAAGATTGCATCTTCAATTTCATTATGATCTAGTAATTCATTGGCATAATAAAATGTGTCACGTGGAGTTAATGCTTCACCTGATTGAAGGAGTTTTCTATAAATGGTAATATTCCGCTGGTGGTCATGATGAAGTGGTAAGTGGCTAATAGCGACATCACTTTCGTAAAGATGTCCACTAACCTCTAAATATTCATGAACTGCACCAATCCATTGAAATTGCTTATCTCTTTTAACTAATCGATATCTTCTTAAAAGAGAGTTCACTTTTCCTTCAGCATCAAAGCTTAAATAGTAATTCATCGAGACAGCATCAATTTCAGGGGCTAAAGATTCCTTTAAGGCTTTAAATTTCTCCTGATCTTCCGCCAATAACACATCATCAGCGTCTAACCAAAGAATATAGTCCTGTGTAGCTTGTTGGAATGAAAAATTTCGCGCTTGGGCAAAATGATGCACCCACTCAAATTCAAAAATACGATCAGTAAACTGTTTTACAATTTTCTTTGTATTGTCGCTGGAGCCAGTATCAACTATATTTATTTCATCCACTAAATCTTTTACTGATTCAAGACATCTGGCAATGACATCTTCTTCATTTTTCACAATCATACATAAACTAATGGTTACCATAATGTGATTCCTCCTTACGATAATCTTTGTAGTATATGTGTTAATAGGCATTTTTGCGATGCTTAAGTCTTTTGCTATTGATAGTAAAGACGCGCTGTTATCGGCTGGGAATGTGTCATAAATTTACCTTTCAAGTTTCACGCAGATTTCACAAATGTGAAGTATAGTTAGAGGGCAGAGGTGATGATTTTGAAAAAATGGGCATTCTTCATTTTTTCTTTTATACAAATTATTTGGTTAGCAGGGTGTACAGAGAAATCTTTTGAGCCAATTGAACGTAATCAGAATTTTATAGCGTCTCTCAATATTCAAGAACCATCGCTTGATTTTATTGATGATCAGGGTGGAGTTTTTGCATCTTGGACATTTGACAAAGCGTATACAGGCGCAATACTCCTCGATAAGGACCAAATTTTACTATATGGTCATCAATTAGATGAGATAGATGTTTTTGCACTTTCGACAGGTAAAAAGCTCTATTCAAAAAAAGTAGAAATTGGCACGACCAATGTGTATTATGCGCCGAAGTTCAAACAATTTTTTGTTACGAATAGTAAGATGAATACAGTGACAAGCTTTGATGTGGAAGGCAATGAACTTGCTTCACAGCGGCTTGGCAATTATCCGATGTCGATGGCAACGTATAAAGATAAGCTTTATGTGGTGAACTATAAAGACACGAAACTATCAGTGTTATCCATTAAAGATTTAACGATAGAACAACAGTGGCCAATAGAAAAATCGTCACATGGGATTGTCATCATTGAAGAGACAAATGAGTTATGGATTGGTGGACACGGTGAAGGAAGCAAACCGAATAGTTCGGTGAAACGTTATGATCTTACAACAGGTGCTGTTCATGGTGAAATAGAAATGCCTTTAATGCCAGTAGGTTTAACAAAGACGAAAGATAATGTGTTAGTGGTCAGCCATGGTCATAATGAATTATATGTCGTTGATTTTAATGGTACAGTGAAATGGCATAAAGAGGTAGGGGCCAACCCATTTGTTGTAAATCAGTTTAAGAATAATATTGTTGTAGCTGGCTATGACGACCACACATTATATTTTATAAAAGACGGTCAGGTACAAAAAACAGTTGATGTTGGTAAAGGTGCATTTCAACTGTTAGTAAGGGAGGAAGAAAAGTGACAACAGTATTAATTGTTGATGATGAGCAAGATATGCGTAATTTAATCGAGATGATGCTCAATAATTCCAAGTTCGAGACCTTTACAGCTGCAAATGGAACGGAGGCGTACGATATTATTGTGCGGGAAAAAATCGACTTAGTTCTATTAGATGTAATGATGCCACATGAAGATGGTTTTACAGTTTGTCAAAGTATTCGTGCGATGTCGAATGTTCCTGTAATTTTTTTAACGGCACGAGATGCGAATGAGGATAAAGTAAAGGGGCTGACACTCGGTGGAGATGATTATATCGTAAAGCCGTTTACAAATGATGAACTAGTGGCACGAATGCATGCTGTATTAAGAAGAAGCGGTTCTAATATAACCGATTTGCAGCAAAAAATTGTTGTCTTTGGGTCCATTAAATTAGATGAGATTTCTCGGAAAGTTTCAGTTGAAGGGAAAGTAATCCCGTTAACTTTAAAGGAATTTGAATTATTACATTTATTTATGAAAAATCCAGGCAATGCCTATTCACGTGAACAATTGTTAGAGCGTATTTGGGATATAGATTATTTAGGGGGAACAAGAACGGTTGATACCCATATAAAAACATTACGCTTGAAGCTTGGAAAGGAAGCGGCAGGGTATATTCAAACCGTTTGGGGAGTCGGCTACCGCTTTGACCCTGGCGAATGAAAAAGATTTCCACACGTATTTGGCTACTAATATTTGCATTTTTGATTATTACAGTTGTTTTTATGTACGTACTGACTGATTTTTTATATGAACAGCTTTATGTGGAAGATACAGAAAGCATGATGATCGAGGTCGGTACAAAGTTACAAACAATGTATACGAGTGGCAAAGTGACAGATGAATTTATTGCTGATATTGAACATTATAATAATTATTCTAATTTAAATATTTTTGCTGTTAGAAATCCACGTGAGCTTAGTGCATGTGTTCCGTTTGATATTGATTATGAAACATTGATAGGTGCAGAAGAACGAGAACAATTGCTAGAAGGTAATTATGTGCAAAAGATTGGCTATGAGCCTCGGTTCGATCGACAACTTATTTCAGTTGTACTGCCTTTAGTAGATCAAAACAGGTTAGAGGGCATTATTTATATTTACTTCCCATTAGCAAAAATCAGTGAGTTAGCAAGTCAAGAAGTCATTTTCTTATTTTTGAGCGCATTTGTCTTTTTGATTGTGATGAGCTTCTTTGTATATAAAGGTATTCAACGTATTATGCGTCCATTAAATAACTTACAAATAGCGGTGGAGCAAATGTCGTATGGTCATTATGAAACACGAGTGCCGGTTAAATCTAGTGATGAAATAGGTAAACTATCCAGCACTTTTAACGGTATGGCGGAGGCTATACAACGTGAAGATGAAGTACAAAAAACATTTTTAGCAACTGTTTCTCATGAATTACGAACACCTATTAGCTATGTAAAAGGGTATAGTGAAGCAATGCAAAATGGTATTATTGCAGAAGAGCAAAAACAAGAGACTATTCAGTTGATCGTGCGAGAAGCAAATCGTATGGAACGTTTAACAAATGAGCTTCTTCAACTTGCTCGGATGGAAAACGAACAGAAGGATATTGCCCTTTATCCGATTCCACTTGCAGAAACATTACGAGAAGTACGAAAAATTTTAATGCATCAAGCTCAAAAAAAGAATATTACGTTGCATCTTAATGTAGATGATGAACTAATTGTCAAAGCGGATGAAGTGAAGCTTAAGCAAATATTTATTAACATTATCGAAAATGCTATTAATTACTCTTATGAACAGTCAAAAGTGGACATTGTGGCAGTCGAAAATAATGGAAATGCACTTATTACGATAAAGGATGATGGCATCGGTATACCGCTGGAAGATTTATCGCATGTGACAGAGCGTTTCTATCGTGTTAATAAAGCGCGTAGTCGTGCAGATGGTGGCAGTGGCTTAGGTCTATCTATAGTGGAACAATTATTAAAGCAGTTACATGGTAAAATTGAAATTGAAAGTGAATTAGATAAAGGTACAAAAGTAAAGATTACGATGCCGTTAATGGAGGAATAGAACATGAAGAAATGGATTTTGACATTGTTAGCTGTACCCGCATTATTAGTTGGGTGTGGGGAAAAGAAAGAACCGGCTACAACTTCCACATTAGAGGAGCCTCAAATGTTGGAAGTAGAAATTTTAACGTCAAAAGAAGTAGCAATAAATGCTCCGATAGAGCTAGCTGCTCACGTTACCCAAGGTAAAGAAAATATTGATGATGCAATCGTAGAATTCGAAGTGTGGGAATCAGGTAAACGCGATGAAGGTCAAATGTTAGAAGGTAAATTAGAGAAAGATGGCGTCTATAAAGCTCAGACAACATTCGATCATGACGGCGTATATTATATGTTTGCTCATACTACAGCTAATGGCATTCATAATATGCCGAAACAGCAAATTACTGCTGGTACACCTGATATGACAAAAGTAATTCAAGAAGATGAAAAAGCCAATATGAGCATGCCAAATCAGGGTACAGATTCATCAGAGGACACAGAGCAACAAGAAAATGAAAAAAATCATCATTAAAAGCTTGCATTATTTTTAAAATAGGAATATTATAATGACCAGATGACCGAAATGGTTTTCTGGTCATTATTTAATTTCAGTGTACAAAAGGTGTACATAACTTAACAGGAAAGGATGTCACAAATGGATCGTAGGCAGGAAATTATTGAAGCAGCTGCAAAATCATTTACGTTGTTTGGCTACAAGGCAACGACGATGGAACAAGTGGCGAAAATTGCGAATGTCGGTAAAGGAACGATTTATACATTCTTTGCAAATAAAGAAATTTTATTTCAAGAGATTGCGATGTCACTTGTACGTGAGATGAAGGCGGAAGCGGATGCAGTGTTGGATGTATCAGCAAGCTTTATGGATAATGCGCATCATGCTTTGATGAAAATGCTACAGTTCCGTGAGAAGCATCTTTTATTTGCGAAGTTAATAGAAGAAGAAAAAGAATTACGTACGCCAGCGGTCAAACAAGTTCTAATTCGCATTGAGTCTGAAATATTATCTTATATGGCAACATTAATTCAACGACGAATTGATAAAGGTGAAATTCGAGATTGTGATGCGGAGTTAGTAAGCTACCTGTTATTAAAAGCGTATTTAGCGTTCGTAGTAGATTGGCATGAGCTACATGGCGACATGATTCCAGAAGAGAAGATACTAAATCTTTTTAAGGAGACAATCTTTCGAGGGCTCGTTCTTTAAGAAAAAATCTACAAATTTTACACATGATGAAGTTTGCGATTTTTTTGCAGTAAAATGACCAAATGACGTTTTCGGTCAATTAGTATAGGAGTGAGAAAAAATATGATTAAAGCTGAATGGCTGAAAATCCTTAAAACAAGAAAAATGCTTGTTTCAATAATCGCTGTTCTATTTATTCCGGTCATGTATGCAGGCATGTTTTTATGGGCGTTTTGGGATCCATATGCAGGCATGTCTAATTTACCGGTAGCGATTGTTAATGATGATAAGGGTGCAGAAATGGATGGAGTGAAGTTGGACTTAGGAGATACCTTAGTCGATAAACTCGTCGATAGTAAGCAATTTGACTTTATAGAAGTGTCAAAAGAAGAAGCGGAAAAAGGATTAAATGGTCGAGACTATTACATGATTTTAGAAATCCCAACAAATTTCTCAGAGCATGCTACGACTTTACTTGATGACAAACCTTCTAAATTAGTCATGAATTATATTCCGAATGAAGGCTTGAACTTCTTAGGAGCACAAATTGGCGAAACAGCAATGGATCGCATTCGTGCGGAAGTAAATACGCAAGTTTCTGCTACATATGCAGAGAAATTATTTGATTCTATTGCCACATTAGGAGATGGCTTTACAGAAGCAGCTGATGGTTCTGTTAAGTTAGACGAAGGCGCTAAAAAAGTAGCAAATGGAGCGAAAGATTTAAAAGGATATTTAGAACAGTTAGCTTCTAGCACAATTGAACTTTCTGATGGTACAGATAAAATTACCAAAGGTGCAGCGCAAGCAGCTAATGGTGCTAACGACTTATCAACGGGTCTTGTGAAATTAGAAAATGGTACAGTGCAGTTACAGCAAGGTGCACAGCAGGCAGCTGCAGGTGCAACAAGTCTTCAACAAGGTCTATCTCAATACACACAAGGTGTAGCGAAAGTAGAAGCAGGCCTTACAACAATAACTGAAAAACAACAGCAAATTATTGCTGGTGCAACATCTGTTGCTGAAAATGCTGGTAAGCTAAACAGTTCAGCAAATCAGTTATCTAATGGTTCTGCACAAGTAGAAGCGGGTATTGCGGCTCTAACAGCACAGTTAAAAAGTACAATTGATGCAATGCCAGCAGAGCAAGCCGCTGCTTTAAAGCAAACGTTAGCTGAGCTACAAGCTGGTAGTACCAATGTGCACAATGGTTTAAATGCATTAGCAGCAGGTACTGAAAAATTACAAGCTGGTGCTAACCAAGTTAGCGGTGGTGCATCACAAATTGCTGCAGGTCAAAAAGATGTTTTAGCTGGTGCAAATGCATTAGCAGCAAAAAGCAATGAACTAGTTCAAGGTGCACAAAGCCTTCAAGCTGGTAACGCCACTCTTGCTAGTAAACTAGGTGAATTACATGCAGGTGTAAACACAGCTGTTGCTGGTTCACAAACATTAGCTTCAGGATTAAATGACTTAGCGAGTGGTACAACAACATTGAATAAAGGTACTTCAACACTTGCTTCAAAATCTGGCGAGTTAGCACAAGGCTCTGCAACACTTGCTGATGGGTCAACTGAACTTGCCGATGGTACAGCGACACTATCTAGCAAATTAGGTGAAGCTAGTGAAAAAGCAAACGAAGTACATGCAAATAATGACACATATGATATGGTCGGTAGTCCGGTTGAAGTAGAAAAAGAATCAATCAACCATGTTCCAAACTATGGTACAGGTTTCGCACCTTACTTTATTTCACTTGGATTATTTGTTGGAGCACTGCTAATTTCAATCGTATTCCCACTTGTAGAACCTGCAATTCGTCCGAAAAATGGCGCATCATGGTTTACAAGTAAAGTGACAGTCCTTGCATTCGTAGGTTTAGTGCAAACATTATTAACAGTAGCCATTGTAAAATGGGGCTTAGGTCTTGAAGTACAAAATTTAGGTTACTTTGTACTAACGGCGTTACTAACAAGTTATGTGTTCCTAGCTTTAATTCAAATGTTAGTTTCTATTTTCGGTGATCCAGGTCGTTTCATTGCCATTGTTGTACTGATTTTACAACTTACAACAAGCGCGGGTACATTCCCACTTGAACTGATTCCGTCACCATTGCAAGTATTTAATAAATTATTGCCAATGACATATACTGTTCAAGCATTTAAAGCAAGCATCTCAACAGGCGATATGACGTATTTATGGCAAAACTATGGTATGTTATTTGGCTACCTAATTGTGTTCTTAGTCATTACTTTTGGTTATTTCATGTTATTACACACAAAACGTTACTCAAAAGTAGCGGAAGATTAAAAACACTTTGCACCCATCATTTACTTGGTGGGTGTTTTTTAGTGCCTGTCACTCAAACAATTTAGTACCTAGCATAATATAGGCTCCTAAATCGTAAAAATCCACTTCGCTTTTCGCGGGCACAGTGTAAGCCACAACCCTCGCTGTCGCGCGGTTTGTTGCGTCTTACAACTTGCGCTGTTCCCGCAGGAGTCTACGTGGATTTTTACTTAGTAAGCTATAAAATGTACAGCTAGCATGGAAATTGTATTAGTGTCTGTACCCGCCCTAATGTCATGGCTGGCGCATATGCAAAGTGCCAGTCACTCAAACAATTTCATTTTAAATGTAAAACAGCAGCTGATATGAGCGTATCAGCTGCTGTTTTGTGTAAGTGTAAGAGATTTAATTAATGGTTCATCATAAATGTATGATGAGTGGTGTCATTATTAGTTCGTGTGGGGCACGAAATGACGTTACAGCATAGGCAAATGCTTATAGGCAGTTACATTTTTCACAAGTGTTGCTGTAGCATTCGCTTTGTTCTTCGATCTTTTCACCGCATTCTGTGCATTGTTTTGCAGGTAAGTTCTTGAAAAATTCAACTACGTTTTCTAACATTGTGGACTCCTCCTTTAAGTTCATCTGTACTATTACTGTTTTATTATTTTATAGTGTATTATAACAGATGCGTTTCGTCAACACAAAATGCCTAATTTACGTTAAAATAAAATATGGATATTTTGTGAAGGAGGAAACGACTATGATTTTCGTTGATAATAAAGGGATTCATGATCCACGCATTAACCTTGCCATTGAGGAGTATTTACTAAAGACAATGGATGTAGAGAAGGAACCGGTGCTGTTATTTTACATAAATCAGCCATCTATTATTATTGGGAAGAACCAAAATACGATTGAAGAGATTAATACAGATTATGTTGAAGATAATGGTATCATTGTTGTGCGCCGCCTTTCTGGTGGGGGTGCGGTGTATCATGACCTTGGAAACTTGAACTTTAGCTTTATTACGAAGGACGATGGCGATAGCTTTATGAATTATAAAAAATTCACACAGCCAGTTGTCGACGCGCTTGCAAAAATGGGCGTAAATGCGGAGTTATCGGGTCGTAATGATATTTTAGCTGAAGGGCGTAAAGTATCTGGTAACGCGCAGTTTTCTACTAAAGGTCGCATGTTTAGTCATGGGACATTACTGTTTGATACAGAAATAGATGCAGTTGTATCTGCATTGAAAGTAAAGAAAGATAAAATTGAATCAAAGGGTATTAAATCCATTCGTTCACGTGTAGCAAATATTTCTGAGTTTTTAAAGGATAAAATGACCGTTGAAGCATTCCGCTTAGAAATTTTAAAATCTATTTTCGGTGGAGAAGAAAACATTCGCTATCATGAGCTTTCAGAAGAAGACTGGGCAAATATACATCAATTATCTGCTGAACGCTATCAAACTTGGGAATGGAACTACGGGAAATCTCCTCGCTTTAATATTCAAAAAACACATCGTTTCCCTTCAGGCGGGATTGACATTCGCTTAGAAGTGAATCATGGTGTGATTGAAGAAGCACATATATTCGGTGATTTCTTCGGTGTAGGCGATATTGCAGATGTTGAGCAACGCTTAGTTGGTACAAACTATGATCGTGCTGCGATTGCGATGTCATTAGCGGATATCAATATCCCAACATACTTTGGCGGCATTTCTACAGAAGAGTTTTTACAATTAATTTATTAACAGTAGACAAAAAATAGTTGGCTAATGCCTTTTCCTAAAAAAGATATTTTAGCCTAACTTGGCGTATAATGTAGGCGGTTATGCTGTGGAAAAATTAAAGTCTAAACATGATGGAACCGTTGAACTTGAAGTTACCAATATATTCACAATAAATAGGGCACGCGCAATTAGGGCGCGTAGCCTTTTTTTGGTACAATATATGATAGAAAGGAGTGTCATTATGGAGAAGCATCGAATATTTATTGTCGAGGATGATGTGAAAATTGCATCATTGCTTGCAGAAACACTGAGAAAATATCAATACGAAGTGGAAACGATTCAAGAATTTGAACACTTAATAGAAGAATTTACAGCCTTTAATCCACATATGGTATTGCTTGATATAAATTTACCTGCGTATGACGGCTATTACTGGTGTCGTCAGCTACGTCAACATACAACATGTCCTATCATTTTCATTTCAGCGCGCTCTGGCGAAATGGATCAAATTTTTGCGCTTGAAAATGGGGGTGACGATTTTATTACAAAGCCATTTAATTACGAAATCGTTCTCGCTAAAATCCGTAGTCACTTGCGTCGTACATATGGAGAATATGCCGCTAGACAAGAAGAACGGACGATTAAACAAGGACAGCTTGTACTGCATTTAGAGCGTATGGAGCTGCACAAAAATGATTTAGAAATTCCATTACAGAAAAAAGAATGTATTATTTTAGAATTGTTAATGGGCCATGCACCCAAAGTAGTAACACGTGAGCAACTGCTAGAGGAGCTATGGGACGATCAAGCATTTGTCGATGAAAATACGTTAAATGTGAACATGACACGTGTTCGCAAGAAGCTAGCCGATTATCATATTGCCTCAACAATTGAGACGGTTCGTGGAGCAGGCTATCGTTTTATATTAAGTGCGGGTGAGTTGTAATGGGCTGGAAATTATTTTTACGTGATTATGCAACATTTTTTATTTTTCAACTGATTTTAGTCGGTTTTATTATGGTGTTGTACTGGCTCGATGGCTTTCGTAACGTCGATACGGCTATTTATTCTGTAAGTATTAGCTTAGTATTACTATGCTCTTTTTTACTTATTCGTTATTTAATGCGCCAAAGTTATTTGGGTAAAATATTACATCTTCCAAAATCAATGGAAGATGTGTTACAAAAAAATGCCAAAACACCAGAAGCGGTGCAAGTAGAAAAATATATGCATGAACTGTACCGACTGTATCAGCATGAGCTTCATTCCTTGTATGCTAGCCAAAAGCGCCACGATCAATTTATGAATCAATGGGTACATCAAATGAAAACGCCTATTTCTGTCATTGAGATGCTATTGCAGGATGAACGCCCTCTTGATAAAAAGAATGTGCAAGAAGAAATAGATCGTTTACGTAGAGGATTGGATATGGTGCTTGTTAACGCACGTCTTGAAAACTTTGAAGAGGATATGCAAGTCGAACAAATTCCGTTAAAAACAATTGTTACTGCAACTGTTAATGAAAATAAACGTTTATTTATTACGAATCGTGTTTTTCCAGAAATCCATATTGAGGACGATATTATCGTAGCAAGTGATTCAAAGTGGCTTCGATTTATCATCGGGCAATTTGTAACAAACGCAGTTAAATATACATTTGAAGAGAATAAAAAGATCGTGATGTCTGCTATTAAACAAGATGATCATATTCAGTTAGCGATTTGTGATGAAGGAATTGGTATTCCCGCTTCTGACCTTTCACGTGTGACCAAAGCCTTTTTTACGGGTGAAAATGGGCGTAAAACTGGAGAATCCACAGGTATGGGCTTGTATTTAGCAAAGGAAATCTGCGGAAAACTAGGGCATCAATTGGACATTACATCAGAAGTAGGCAAAGGGACGATTGTCACCGTGACATTTACAAATTAGGGGGAGCAGAAATGGGAGAAGTACGGATTGAAGACTGGGTATTAAATATTGAATTAGATAAAACGAAGGAGTTGTACGCGTCACACACAGAACTATGTGATTGTTTGTTTTGTGAAAATTTCCGTCAGGCAAGCTTATTCCTACAAGATGAAGTTGTGCATTTTTGTGATGCACTTGGGCTAAACTTACATAAACCAAGTCTCCTAAATGCTTTCCCAGTTGAAGGCGAGCAAGTGATGTATAGTGGGCACTATGCAGTTTATGGTGAAATAATTGAAGGTGAGTTAGATGCATGGGATGTCGTAGTTGGAGAGCATTGCTTTAGTCTAGTGCAAGAAGAAGCGAAGAATGCTTCAGCCGAAATAGAACCGCACTTTCAAATTGGCTTTGAGGTGGTATTCAATTGGCTTTTACCAAAATCTATGGAATTAATCGAGAAATAAGGTGAACAAAGTATGCCTATTTTAGAAATAAAGGATGTTACGAAAGTATATGAGGGCAAGGTGACGCATCGTGCACTCAATCAATTAAGCTTTGAGGTTGAACAAGGCGAGTTTTTAGCAGTAATGGGTCCATCAGGAAGCGGCAAGACGACGTTATTAAATATTATTTCTACGATTGATGAACCAACGAGTGGGGAAATCATTTTAGATGGCATGAACCCGCATAAGCTAAATGCTACTGAACTTGCTTATTTTAGAAGAAGACAACTCGGCTTTGTATTTCAGGATTTTAATTTATTGCATATGCTTACGGTTGAAGAAAATATTGTATTGCCGTTAACGCTCGATCAGCAGCCGTTAGAAGTAATGGAGGAGCGTCTTGCAGGTATTGTAGAAAAGCTTGATTTAACGTCCTTTTTGCATAAACGTCCCAATGAAATTTCAGGTGGACAAGCACAGAGAACCGCCATTGGACGGGCGCTGATTCACAATCCGAGCCTTATTTTAGCTGATGAACCAACAGGGAATTTAGATTCGAATTCCTCGCGTGATGTCCTTGAACTATTAACAAAAATTAATAAAGAAAAACAAACGACAATCGTGATGGTGACACATGATCCAATCGCCGCAAGTTATTGTGATCGTGTGCTCTTTATTAAGGATGGGGAATTTTTCAATGAGATTTATCGTGATGATCGACGTCAAATGTTTTTCCAACGAATTTTAAATGTATTGAGCTTACTAGGAGGAGGGCAAGTAGGTGACCTTTCGACAATTCGCTTACCGTAATGTCGTACGGAACAGCCGTATTTACGGTGCCTTTTTTATGGCAAGCTTTTTTTCTGTGGCTGTATTTTTTATCTATTCAATGCTGATGTTTCATCCAGATATTGAACGAGGTATTTTAGGAGAAGTATCGTTAGTCGGCATGATTGGTGCAGAAATCGTACTTGTCCTCTTTACTTTGTTCTTTTTATATTATTCCATGAGTGCCTTTTTAGAGGCGAGATCCCATGAGTTCGCTATATTATTGCATCTGGGGATGGAAAAGCGCCAAATGAACAAACTTGTCTTTTTAGAAACGATGATTATTGGCTCTGGTTCGATTATTGTGGGCATTATTTTTGGCTTCTCATTTTCAAAGTTTTTCTTTATGATTGTTCGAGAAATTTTACATTTAGAAAATTTGCCGCTCTATGTATCTTGGCAACCTTTTTTACTTACGATAGGCGTCTTCACAAGTGCTTTTGTGGTTATTTCGTTTATTAGCGTATATTTTACACGTGAGAGAAAATTGCGAGATTTAATCAAAGGGAATGATTATTTAACTAGTGTGGCTAGTTATTCAAAGATTCGCGCAACATATGGTGTTATTTTGATTTTAGCAACGTATGCATTGGCAGTTATTGTTTCTCATACGACGATGATAGGTTTAACTTTATTGATTCCTTTCTCGGCAACATTTGGAACGTATTATTTTTTTAGTGATTCAGTACCATTCTTTTTAGAAATTGCTCGTGGGAAGCGTAAATTTCATTGGCGACGTTATCGCTTATTATCTTTAGCCGAGCAGACACATATTATGATGGATAATGTGAAAATGTTTTTCGTTGTTACAATGGTTTCGACACTGGCGTTTTTATCAGTCGGTGTTTTAGCTACAATGTCTTCTTATACGACGCAATATGACCGATTAAATCCATTAGGGCTTATTTATAAAGGAGATATTAATAATCCGTTTGAGGCTGAGCATATCAATTCTTTGCGTATGCAGTTAGAAGACAAGGGTTTATCCTATCATTTATCCCGTTTTCTTGTTGTCAAGCAAACATCCTCCTTTACACACAATGAGGTGGAAGTATTCCGCGAATCTGATATGAATGTTTTGTTGTCTTCTTTTAACTATCCGTTAATTGATTTGGCGTCTGGTGAAGCAGTGTTTATACCATATTCCGAAGAGTCTTTGAAGAAACTTAAAAATATAGTAGTCCATACAATTTTAGAAGAAAACGAAATTCCAATTACCATTGATAGTGTATATCCTAAAATCGTATTCCCAGGTTCCATTGTTAGTGTAAACTCGATTGTGATCAGTGATGAAGACTTTGGGAAGCTTGTAAAGCCGATTACTAGTAAGGACGCTTTGCAACCCGTCTATCATTTATTTACATTCGATATTCCACAGTGGATGGAGACGAAGGAAATTGGCAAGGACATAGTGGACGATGCCTCAACGGAATATTTTTATAGTATAAAAAAGGGCAAGCATAGCCCATTTTATTTTGAAAATGCAGGATTAAATTATTCTTATATATTAGCTACCTACTCATTATTTACATTAGTTGGTGTTTTAGTGGCCACTGTATTTTTACTAGCTGCTGGTAGTTTTATTTACTTTAAATTGCATACCTCACTTGAACGAGAAAAGCGGAAATTTGATGTGTTAAAACGCATGGGCTTAACAGATATTGAGTTGAAAAAGCTAGTCAACCGTCATTTATTCCCACAATTTTTCTTACCGTGGGGCGTTGCTATGATGCACAGTGGCTTTGCTTTCTTTATGGTACAAGGCATTTTAAAGGACATTGCTAATATTTCAATTGTTAAAGAAGTGTTCTTTGCATTTGGCTTTTTTGTCCTAATACAGGTTATCTATTTTTACTTAATTCGTTGGCGTTACATCTCCCATATCCGTTCTTAAAAATACGTACAAAAGAGAAAAAAGTGAATTTTTTAAAGGTAATATTGACACGAAATAAAAAGTTTCATTGTTTTTTAGATATATTTCTTATATAATATTACTGAATAACGATTCATTTTATACGATAAGGGGATGGTGTAATTGAATTTAGTTTCATGTGTTCGTCAACAAGCAGCAGAGCAGCCGGAAAAAATTGCGTATCATTTTATGGGGAAAGATACTTCATATGGGGAATTTGAGCACACAGTTGGCCGCTTTGCACAGGGGTTACAAGATTTAGGGGTACAAAAAGGGGACCATGTGGCGTTTTTACTCGGCAACACGCCACATTATTTAATCGCATTATATGCAACGATGCGTCTAGGAGCAACAGCAATTCCTGTGAATCCAATCTATACGCCCGATGAGATATCTTATATTTTACGAAATGGTGATGTTAAGGCGGTTATTGCACTTGATGCATTGCTTCCATTAGTAGAAGTAGGTGTACAGGCATTCCCAGAAGTAGTGACATTTGTCGTTTGTGAAACAACAGCAGATGTAGCTGAAAAAATAGCGGCTTTATCGGAAGAGGCAAAAGCGAAAACACATTTATTTTCGCATATTGTTGCAAGTGCCACTGGATCGTTAGAACCGGTAGACATCGCACAAGATGATACGGCTATTATATTATACACTTCGGGAACAACAGGCAATCCAAAAGGTGCCATGCTGACACACGGAAATGTTTATTCAAATGCACGTGATGTCTCAACGTATTTAGGGTATCGAGCAAATGATCGTATTATTGCAACATTACCAGTTTTCCACGTGTTTGCATTAACAGTCGTAGTCAATGCACCATTGATTAGTGGAGCAACCGTTTTACTTACACCTCGCTTTAGCCCAAGTGAAATTTTCACATTGGCGAGAGAGCAACAGGCGACTGTCTTTGCGGGTGTGCCTACGATGTATAACTTTTTGTATTTATTACCAGAAGGCAAACCGGAAGATTTTTCAACAATTCGTTTAGCCATTTCAGGGGGCGCATCATTACCTGTTGCACTATTACATAATTTCGAGAAGAAATTTAATGTACGTGTATCAGAGGGCTATGGTTTATCAGAAGCTTCACCGGTAACATGTTTCAATCCATTAGACCGTGAGCGAAAAGCTGGCTCTATCGGTACATCGATTAATAACGTTGAAAATAGAGTGGTCGATGTTAATGGTATAGATGTTCCTGTCGGTGAAGTTGGTGAGTTAGT
Organism: Lysinibacillus sphaericus; assembly: GCF_002982115.1. Classification (GTDB taxonomy): domain Bacteria; phylum Bacillota; class Bacilli; order Bacillales_A; family Planococcaceae; genus Lysinibacillus; species Lysinibacillus sphaericus. The sequence goes on from NZ_CP019980.1 coordinate 860,651, forward strand.
TGTTCGTGGTCCAAATGTCATGAAAGGCTATTATAAAATGCCTGAAGAAACGGCGATGGCCATTCGTGATGGTTGGCTTTACACAGGGGATCTTGCAAAAGTTGATGACGAAGGTTATTTCTATATCGTCGATCGCAAAAAGGATATGATTATTGTTGGCGGTTATAATGTTTATCCGAGAGAAGTAGAGGAAGTTCTATTTGCTCATGATAATATCGTAGAGGCGGCAGTTGTTGGCTACCCAGACCCTAATTTTGGTGAAGCAGTACATGCATATATCGTACTCAAGGAAGTAGCGGCTACGACAACAGATGATATTTTGGCATATTGTGCAAAGCATATGGTGAAATATAAAGTGCCAAAAGTTGTGGAAATATTAGATGAGCTTCCAAAAAATACAACAGGTAAAATTTTGCGTCGTACTTTAAAAGAAAAAGTATAAACGAATTAATAAGTCAGGCCCACCACAAAAAAATTGTGGTGGGCTTGTTGTTTTGGAACAGCTACCTTTTAAATTATCAGAATTGTTTGGGTGTCTGGCACTTACGGTGAAATAAGTTGAGTGCATAGAGCTGGAGTGATAAAATCAGTCATGTGTAATCCTTCTACATACTTTAAAAGGGCTTGTCATATAGTAGGGGAGTAGTAACTTGTATACTTTGTTGTATTGTTTTGGAACCCTTTTGTGCGCAACAACGTCCAAGCTATTAAGAAAAATTAAATTGAAAGAGAGCATACAAAACCAATGATAGGACTCATCCAAGAGTTAATAAGTTTTATAATGCATATTGATGTGCATTTGGAAGAAATCATTCGTGATTTTGGTAATTGGAGTTATCTTATTCTATTTGCCATTGTCTTTGTTGAAACAGGTGTCGTGATTTTCCCATTTTTACCAGGTGACTCATTACTTTTCGCAAGTGGTACATTAACAGCTGCAATGGGCGCCTTTGACTTATGGATACTAATTCCTGTATTTTTGGCAGCAGCAATTTTAGGGGATACAATGAATTACCATATCGGTCATAAAGTTGGGACATCGATTCCTCCGAAAAGTTTTTTAGGTCGGATTGTTAAAAAAGAACGTATGGAAGCAGCGGAGAAATTTTTTAACACGCATGGTGGCAAAACAATTGTAATTGCTCGTTTCATGCCTTTCATTCGTACGTTTATTCCGTTTGTTGCAGGGGCAAGTAAGATGCATTATAGCTACTTTTTACTGTACAACATCGTAGGCGCTGTTTTATGGGTATTCAGCTGTACACTCCTTGGATATTTCTTTGGTAATATTCCAATTATTAAAGATAACTTCTCAGTAGTGCTTATTTTAATCATAGTTATCTCAGTTATTCCGGCTGTTATTGGCGCTTTTAAATCTAAATTTGGTGGGAAATAAAAAGATGCCTCAGATAACATTTGCAGGCTGACACTAAAAGAAAATTATGTTAAGCATCATTTACACAGGCTAGCCCTACCACTATTTTTGGTGGTAGGGCTTTTTGTTATTTCCATGGTAGGAGGAAAATCTATGTTAACTTTAAAAAATCTCAACTATAGTGTCCGGCATCAATATGAAATATAAAATCTTAAAAATTTACTATCACAATGCAAAACTGTAGGATGCTATTGTCCAACCTGTTACTTTTGAAAAATCAGTATAACACCCTTTTTAGTAAATGTTGCGCAAGGTAAGCAAGTAAAAAGTAAAAGCAAATTTTTAATATAGATGCATAAAGTAGTAATGCTTTATCTTTTTTAGTCATAAAATGTAAATTATATAGGTAAATGCTAGTTTCTCAATAAGAAAAATTTATTATAGTGTTGAAAAAATAAGCGTAAGGTAATGAAAAGTGCTATAATAATTACTAGAAAATGGTGAATTGGAGGCAACGAAATGGAAGTATTCATCGGAAGACAGCCAATCTTTAATCTTCATGAACAGGTCGTTGCATATGAGTTGTTATATCGAAACAAAAATGTAAATTCATTTCCTGATGTCGATTCAGATGCTGCAACAGTGGATGTGTTAGTGAACTCATTTTTATCAATTGGTATTGAAGAGGTAACGAAAGGTAAGCCTTGTTTTGTTAATTTTACGGAAAACTTGCTTATGAGTTCAATCGATGAATTTTTAGATCCTTCGCAAGTAGTAATCGAGATTTTAGAAGATGTACCACTAACACCAAATCTAGTTAAGCGTGTCATTGAGCTGAAGTCGCATGGGTTTAAAATAGCGTTAGATGATTTTATTTTAAAAGGAAATGTACCAATATATGATACGCTTTTCCCGCATATTGATTTAATTAAAGTGGATTTCTTAATATCTTCTTTAGTTGAAAGAATGGAAATAGAAAATATGGTAAAGGAAAATTTCCCTCATATTAAATTGCTTGCGGAAAAAGTGGAAACACAAGAGCAATATAGAGTCGCCAAGCATTCAGGCTATGAGTTTTTTCAAGGTTACTTTTTTGAGCAACCTCAAATCATTAAAGCGATGGATATTCCCGCAAATGCCATCCAATATTTTCATATAATTTCGCTCTTAAAGGAAGAAGAACCGAACGTTCATCTGTTAGCAGAAAATATTGAACGGGACATATCGTTGACGTATAAATTATTACAAATGATTAATAATTCTAGTAAACGTTCAAAATCGAAAATACGCTCCATTAAGCAAGCCATTTTATTACTTGGCTTAGCAAATCTTCGCAAGTGGATTTATTTACTAGCTCTGCGTGAATTCGATGGTAGGGCAGATACAGATCTTTTTCAAGAGTTGATGCAAACATCTTTGTTCAGAGCAAAGGTTTGTGAAAAATTAGCCAAACGCAATTATAAGCAAAACTTTTCTGAATACTTTTTAGTTGGGATGTTTTCGTTAATTGATGCGATCTTACAAAGACCGATGAATGTTATTTTGCAACAATTACCTTTTTCAGAGGCGATTACAGAAACAATATTAGGTGGTCAAACAGAGATGACACCTTATCTTGAATTTAGTATTGCGCTTGGAAAATTAGATTGGCAACGATTAGAAGAATTAGCACCACAAATTAATATTGAAATGGCAAGTATTGATCTTTTATATAATGAAGCACTAGAATGGGCAGAAACATCATTATAATTAGGGAAAACGACAGTTATAGGAGTTGTAGCAAGAGGCGACTTCTAGCGAAAGGTATTCCGCACGCAAAAAAGAGGGATGTGTCCTTACGGTGCGGAGCTGAAAGTGCACCTGTAGCGGACATCAACGGCTGAGAAAAAGTGTTAGATTGATTGGGATCAATCTAGCACTTTTTCTCATTTATTCCAACTACTTTCTCTTTATCAAGATGAAGTTCTCAACGTGAAAACTATTTGCTATAATCATGTCGTCATCTTTAGAAAAATCTGATAGTTGAAGTGGGCGTGAGGAAATGAATCAAACACAAGATGTAAGGGCAAGTATTGTGGAATATGTTTATGTGATTATTGGTGCCGCAGTTGTGGCAATAGGTTTTAATGTCTTTTTACTACCAAATCAAGTAGCGTCAGGTGGAGTTAGTGGCATAAGTACCATTTTACATGGTTTATTTGGCTGGAATCCTGGCCTTGTACAATATGCATTTAATATCCCATTGTTTCTAGCAGGAGTAATAATACTTGGTAAAAAGTTTGGCGTCAAATCTTTTATTGGGACAATAACATTACCGTTGATTGTGTTATTGACAAATCACTGGGAGCCGTGGACAGATAATCCTTTACTTGGTGCGCTTTTTGGGGGAATTGTTGTAGGCTTAGGAATAGGACTTGTCTTTAAGGGGAATGCTTCTACTGGTGGCACTGATTTACTAGCCCAAATTATTACAAAGTATACCGGATTATCGCTTGGTACAAGTGTACTATTAATTGATGGAATTATCGCAATTAGTGCGGCAATTGTTTTTGACTTAGAAAAAGGGCTCTATGCGTTAATTGGACTGTACGTCACAACGAAAACGATTGATATTATCCAGTTAGGTTTTAGTCAATCAAAAATGGTTTATATTATTACGTTAAAACAAGATGAAGTGCGTGATGCGATATATGCTGAAATTGATCGTGGTGTGACAAAGTTACCTGCAATTGGCGGTTATACAGGAGAAGCACGACCCGTTTTAATGGTCGTTGTCTATCAAACAGAGTTCACAAAGCTGAAACAACTCATTAAAAACGTTGATCCATCAGCGTTTGTCATCGTTTCTGATGCTTATGAGGTGTTAGGTGAAGGTTTCAAACGTGCATAATTTTGGTATAATAGCTTGGAAAGATATTCATTTACTTAGGAGGGGTACTAATGAAAAAAGCAATGTTAACATTAGTGTTCGGTTCAGCGATTTTCTTAGCAGCATGTGGTGGTGGCGGAGATAAAGCAGCTACAGATAACAAAGATACTGCTGCTGAACCAGACGGTAAAGCAATCGCAATGAAATCATGTGTTTCTTGTCACGGTGGCGAGCTACAAGGTATGGGGAATACACCTGCACTAAACAATGTAGGTTCTCGTTTATCTGAGCAAGAAATTTTAGACGTAATTAACAATGGTCGTGGGGCTATGCCAGCTGGACTTATTAAAGGTGCAGATGCTGAAGCCGTTGCAAAATGGTTGGCTACACAAAAATAATACAATGAAAAAAACTAGCGGTTCTGGAGACCGCTAGTTTTTCTATTTTTATCATGTGCATAAGCTTTCTGAGATAGTTTTACATTTGTTATGTACAACCTTTAACTAGAAGTAAGTATAATAGTGTTACTAATCATCATGCACACAAGTGTAAATTCATTTCTTTTATACATAGGCATGCTAAAATAAAACAATATTCAATTCGTTTGAATGGAGGCTGCAAATATTGGTCGTAGTATTGACAAGAGATGTAATGGAAAAATTTAAGCTAGAGTTATTAGGCGGCGAGGAAGGTATAGGAAGAACAATTACCACAAGTGATATTTCTAGACCGGGGCTTGAAATGGCTGGTTATTTTACGCATTATCCTGCTAATCGAGTACAGCTACTAGGGAAAACAGAGCTTTCCTTTTTTGAAATGTTACCAGCGAATGTTAAACTTGAGCGTATGCGATTGCTATGTTCACAGGATACGCCTGCTATTATTATTTCGCGTGATTTAGAAGTACCAGATGAGCTTATTCAAGCTTCAAACGAAAAGCATGTACCTGTATTTAAAACTCACATGACAACAACGAAATTTTCGAGTAGGTTAACCAATTATTTAGAGGGACGTTTAGCACCTATGACAGCGGCACATGGTGTGTTAGTCGATGTATATGGCATCGGTGTGCTTATTATCGGAAAAAGCGGGGTTGGGAAAAGTGAAACAGCTCTTGAACTAGTAAAAAAAGGGCATCGATTAGTTGCAGATGATTGTGTGGAGATCCGTCAAGAGTCGGAGAACTTTTTAATAGGGAGTCCGCCACCGCTGTTAGAGCATTTATTGGAAATACGAGGTATTGGTATTATCGATATCATGACACTGTTTGGGGCAAGTGCTGTACGACCATATAAACGTATTACCTTAATTATTGAGCTAGAAATATGGGATCCAGACAAGGTTTATGATCGTTTAGGTTTAGAAGAAGAAAAAATGAAAATCATTGATACGGAACTAACAAAACTCACAATTCCAGTACGACCTGGACGAAATGTATCTGTAATCATCGAAGTAGCGGCGATGAATTACCGTTTGAAGAAAATGGGTGTCAATGCAGCGGAAGAGTTTTCAAGACGCTTAGATGAAGTCATTGCTTCATCAGATGAGTTAGATGATTAATGGAAAACGGATTGTAACATATTGAGAGGAGCATAAGATGGATTTATTACTATTAGACATTAACCCGGTCGCCTTTCATTTAGGGCCAATTCCTGTTCGATGGTACGGACTTTTAATTGTGTCGGGGATAATATTAGCATATTTTGTTGGACAACGAGAGGCGGTAAAACGCGGATTACCTGAGGATTTTCTAGCTGACTTATTATTATGGGCAGTACCGATTTCCATCGTTTGTGCGCGCATCTATTATGTTTCTATGCGTTGGGATTATTATAGTGAAAATCCAGGCAATATTATTGAAATTTGGAATGGTGGTATTGCGATTCATGGTGCGTTATTAGGTGCATTTGCGACGGCTTACATATTTACGCGGATAAAAGGGGTAAGCTTTTTACGAGTAGCTGATATTGCAGCACCAAGTATTTTGATTGGTCAAATTATTGGTCGTTGGGGCAACTTTATGAATCAAGAAGCATTTGGTGGCCCAGTGTCACGTTCATTTTTAGAAAGCCTGATGCTACCGGATTGGATTATTAATCAAATGTACATTGAAGAACTAGGCACATACGTCCATCCTACATTTTTATATGAGTCTGTTTGGAACTTCATCGGTTTATTAATATTACTGGCATTACGTAAAGTGAATCTAAATCGCGGTGAAATTTTCTTTAGCTATTTAATATGGTATTCAATTGGTCGCTTCTATATAGAAGGTTTACGTACGGATAGTCTTTATTTAGTAGGAGACTTGCGTTCGGCTCAGGTTGTTTCCATTATCGGCATTGTGATAGGTCTTGCGGCAATTATTTACCGCAGATTGAAGGTAAAACCTGCTGTGAAATATTTGGACAATAAGTAAGGAGTGGAAAGTATGGCTGTAAAGGCATTGCTTTTTGATTTTGATGGTACACTATTAAATACAAATGACTTAATCATACAATCATTTATGCACGTGTTAGAAGAGAGATTTCCCGGGCAATATTCGCCAAAAGATTGCTTGAAATTCATGGGTCCGTCATTAAAACAGACATTTAGTGTTTTAACGCCAGGAGAAGAAGATGAAATGATAGCAAAATACCGCGCTTGGAATGAACCGCATCATGATGAGGTTGTCACAGAGTTTCCTGATGTTGTGTCAACTTTAGAGCAATTAAAGTCAATGGGGATTAAATTAGCCATCGTCTCAACAAAGCGCAATGCGATGATTGACCGAGGGTTGAAGATCCTAGGTGCTAGTCATCTATTTGAGGTGATCGTGGGAACTGATGATGTCCAACATGTGAAGCCTGATCCAGAGCCAGTTTTACTTGCTCTTACACGTCTTGGTGTCGCAAAGGAAGATGCCATTATGATTGGTGATAATTCACATGATATTGAAGCTGGACACAATGCGGGGGTAAGAGCTGCGGGTGTCGCATGGTCAATTAAAGGGGAGCAATATTTACAGCAGTTTAATCCAGAATATCTATTGCACCATATGAAAGATTTACTTGCTATTGTGAAAGAGGGGTAAAGGCATGGCGCGTAAAACGGAAAGATATCGTGTCGAAGGAGCAAATTCGCTATGGAATGTATATGATACGGTGTCCTTTTGGAAGGTGATGAAGTGCTTCATTGTCATTCAAATTGGACGCTTCACACCTTTTTTACGCGTGAAGAACTGGCTGTATCGCACTTTTTTAAAAATGAAGATTGGTGACCAAACGTCTTTCGCTTTAATGGTCATGCCAGATACGATGTTCCCAGAACGTATTCATGTCGGCAATAATACAGTGATTGGCTTTAATACGACAATTTTAGCGCATGAATATTTAATTGAAGAGTATCGTTTAGGAGATGTCCATATTGGCAATGAAGTAATGGTTGGTGCCAATTCAACCATTTTACCAGGAGTGACAATAGGGGACGGTGCTATTGTGTCTGCGGCAACACTCGTACATAAGGATGTACCAGCAGGTTGTCTAGCAGGTGGCAATCCGATGCAAATTATTTACACTGCGGAACAGATGGCGGAGCGTAAACGAAGTGAAGTTGTCCAATGGTGCACGCCGAAAAAGTAAAGAAGATGAAAAGTGTTAGATTGACTGCAAATCAATCTAACACTTTTTTGCTATGGCGTTATTGTACGCTACGGCGGTGCTTTCCGCTCAGCACAGTAAGCCGCAACCCTCGCTAACGCGCAGAATGCCAGCGTCTTACGTTGTGCGCGTTCTATGCAGGAGTCACCGCCTTCGCTACCAACAACTAGTGAACACTTCTAATTTATTGCAAAAGCAAGAATAGCTAAGTTCTCCATATAGCGAAAATTTATGAACACCTTTCCTCTGTTCTTTAAATTTTTTAGTAATGTCCCAACCTCTTTTTTTGCTATGCCGTTATTGTACGCTTCAGCGGTCCTTTCTACTCAGTACAGTAAGGCTGCAACCTTCAACTCATTTCGCTTGCAATTATTATATTTTTAAAGCAAGAACAGCTAAATTTAAAGTAATGTCCACATTTTGATGTCTCCTACATAAGTGAGGCAATAGTCTCGATAAACATTTCACTTTGTGTAAATAGGTGTATAATTAACAGAAGTATTGAAATTATTTGTGAATTTAATGTGTAAAACATTGACTGAACAGAAGGAATGAGTTAAAATACTTTCATATTCTAATTCTCTAATACTCTAGTGAATTAAAGTGAAACGTAAGGAAGTGTCCACATGTCGTCGATTAAAATGTTCGAAAAGCCACTTGGTATGCGTGATAAATTTCCGCAAATTTATGAAAAAGTAGAAGCTGTAAGACATACAGGTCGAAATTTTTTACGCTCAAGAGGCTATGAATTTATCAAAACGCCTACAGTAGAGTATTTCGATACGGTAGGGAAAGCATCTGCAATTTCCGATGCGCATTTATTTAAGCTTGTAGATAGTCAGGGCAACACGCTCGTTCTACGTCCTGATATGACAACACCGATTGCTCGAGTAGCCACTTCAAAATTATTGAAAGAAATGATACCGCTGCGCTTAGCTTACTTTGCAAGTGTATTCCGTGCACAGGAAACAGAAGGTGGACGTCCCGCAGAATTTGAGCAAATGGGTATTGAGTTAATTGGTGATCATTCCGTGTTTGCGGATGCAGAAGTAATTGTTACAGCAATGGAGTTATTAAAACAATTTGGATTAGAAAATTTCAAAGTCACAATAGGACATGCAGGTGTCTTGAATTGTATTTTACAGGACTATACAGAAAGCATCGAACAAGAAGATGTCCTGCGTACACTGCTTGTACAACGTAATTATGTAGGCTTTGAGGAGGCAGTTGCATCATTTGATTTACCAAAAACAAAATCAGATGCATTGTTACAGTTTATTGAAGAGGCAATGACCTTAAAGGAAATTCGTGATATTGAAAAATATGTGCGTAAAAATGACGCATTAGAATATATGCAACAACTTGCAAAATTATTAGAAGTCGCTGATCTTGCACAGTATGTCGCGTTTGATTTTACTCTTTCAAGCCATATGAGCTATTACACAGGTATGTTATTTGAAGTATTTGCTTCAGGCAGTGGTTTCCCATTAGGAAATGGTGGCCGTTACGATGGTTTGCTTGAAGTATTTGGATCAAAGGTCGGTGCTACAGGCTTTAGCATTCGTGTAGATAGATTATTAGAAACGATTACTGCACAAGCTTCGGACAAGGAAGAAGCCATTGTGGTGCTATTCGAGGAAGAAAATTTTGAAGAGGCTCTAGAAAAAATAGAGGCTTTAAGAGCAGCAGGTAAACAAGCGACTTTACAGTTGAGAAGTAGTTTAGTTGATGAAGCAGCCTTTTTAACGCATTTTACAAAGGTAGTTGTTGTTGGACAGGAGGAAATTCGCGGTGAATGAATTAACCATTGCTATGCCGAAAGGGCGCATTTTTGAAGAGGCATACCAAATGCTTATTGAAGCGGGCTTTAATTTACCAGAAGAGGTTGAAATGTCGCGTAAATTAATGATCGAAATCCCAGAAGAAAAAATTCGTTTTATTCTAGCGAAACCTATGGATGTGCCTGTTTATGTTGAGCACGGTGTAGCCGATATTGGAATTGCTGGAAAAGATGTTTTACTGGAGCAACAGCGCGTGGTACATGAGCTTCTTGATTTGAAAATAAGTACTTGCTATATTGCTTCAGCTGGCTTACCGAATACGACGATGAACGAACTTGCACCACGCATTGCGACGAAGTATCCGAACATTGCCATGAAGTATTATAAAGGGATTGGCGAACAAGTAGAAATTATTGAATTAAACGGGTCGATTGAGCTTGCGCCAATGATTGGTTTAGCGGACCGCATTGTGGATATCGTATCGACTGGACGTACGTTAAAAGAAAATGGCTTAGTTGAGTATGAGTATATTACAGAAGTTTCATCACGTTTAATTGCCAATCCCGTAAGTTACCGCATGAAAGGTGACCGCATAATCGATTTGGTGAAACGTTTAAAGAAGTGTGTCGACTAATGAATGTTGTTTCATCGTAATAATTGCAAAGACGCAAGTTGCGAAAAGGAACTGCACGAATAGCTAGAAATTTAAAGGAGACTTTTTCCATGAAAATCACAAAGTTAGCAAAAGGTATTTCCTTGAAACGACCACTTGAAGGTGGCAACGAAGAACAATTAAAAATTGTACGACAAGTATTGGCAGATGTGCGAGCACAAGGTGACAGCGCAATACGTACATATACAGAAAAATGGGATGGCTTTGCTCCAGACAATTTACGTGTTACAAAGGCAGAGATTAAAGAGGGAGTAGAGGCAATCGACGCGCAATTATTTGCAGATTTAACAGAAGCTGCCCACAATATTCGCGTTTATCATGAGCAACAAAAACGTTCTGGCTATCGTTTGGAATTAGCAGATGGCTCTTGGCTTGGGCAACGGATTACCGCACTCGATGCAGTAGGTCTTTACGTTCCTGGAGGAACAGCGGCCTATCCTTCTTCCGTGTTGATGAACGTTATTCCTGCTCAAGTAGCGGGTGTTGAGCGAATTGTTATCACATCACCTGCGGGGCGTGACGGGAAATTACCTGCTGGTGTACTTGCCGCCGCTCATATATTAGGTGTGGAAGAAGTATATAAAATTGGTGGGGCACAGGCAATTGCAGCACTTGCCTATGGAACGGAAACAATTCAAGCCGTCGATAAAATAACTGGTCCAGGTAATATTTACGTTGCACTTGCTAAACGCGAAGTATTTGGTGAGGTCGCGATTGATATGATTGCTGGACCAAGTGAAATTGCCGTAATCGCAGATGATACAGCTTTTGCAGATGAGGTAGCTGCAGACCTATTATCACAGGCAGAACACGATAAGATGGCCTGTGCTATTTTAGTGACAACGTCTGAGCAACTTGCTCACAATGTGGCGCTGGAAGTAGAAAAACAATTAGCGACTTTACCACGTGAAGAAGTAGCACGTGCCTCAATCGAAAATTTTGGCGCGATTTATATTGCTGAAACGATGTCAGATGCAGTGGAGGCAATTAATTCATTAGCCCCTGAGCATTTAGAAATCGTGACCAAAAATGCCGAAGCGGTGGCAGAGCAAGTGCGCCATGCAGGTGGTATTTTCATCGGTCGATATAGCTCCGAGCCTGTTGGAGATTATTTTGCTGGCACAAACCATGTGCTACCAACAAACAGCACAGCGCGTTTTGCAAGTGGCTTAAATGTGGATGACTTCGTAAAAAAATCGAGTATCGTTTATTATACTGAAAAAACTTGGGCAACGAACGCCCCGAAAATTGCACGCTTAGCTCGGATGGAAGGCTTAGAGGGCCATGCTCGTGCTGTAGAATCTCGTGGATGGGAAAAGGAGTAATACGATGACAGAACAGAAACGCTACGCAAAGGTAGAACGCAAAACAAATGAAACACAAATTTCAGTTGCCATTGAGTTAGATGGCGAGGGCAAGGCGGATATCCAAACAGGTGTTGGCTTTATGGATCACATGCTGGATTTATTTATTAAACATGGCCTATTTAATGGCACAATTCAAGCGAATGGTGATACGCATATTGACGACCACCATACAACGGAAGACCTTGGCATTGTATTAGGACAAGCCATTCGTCAAGCGCTCGGCGATAAGAAAGGTATTAAACGTTATGGTAATGCCTTTGTACCAATGGATGATGCACTGGCACAAGTTGTTGTCGATTGTTCAAATCGTCCACATTTAGAGTATCGTGTGCCTGAACTAAAAGAGAAAGTAGGAACTTTTGATACGGAGTTAGTGCATGAGTTTTTATGGAAATTTGCGCTTGAAGCAAGAATGAATGTCCACGTTATCGTACCGTATGGTCATAATACACACCACATTATCGAAGCTATTTTTAAAGCATTAGCTCGTGCCATTGATGCGGCAGTTGAAATTGATCCTCGCGTTAAGGGTGTACCTTCCACAAAGGGGCTGTTAACGTGAAAATAGGTGTGATTGACTATGGGATGGGTAATTTATTTAGTGTTGAACAAGCACTAAAACGACTTGGCTGTGAAGTCATTGTAACAGCACAAGAACAGGAACTAGATGAAGCTGATGCCCTGTTACTGCCAGGTGTGGGCGCTTTTCCCGATGCTATGAAACGTTTAGCTGAAACAAAATTAGATTGCTATTTACAAAAGGTACAAGCGGAAAATCGACCATTGCTCGGTATTTGTTTAGGCATGCAGTTATTATTTGAGGAAAGCGTAGAGGTGACACCAACGAAGGGACTAGGTTTCTTCAAAGGCAGCATTCAACGTTTTAGCGGCATTCAAGGGGAGCAGTTTTATCGAGTACCTCATATGGGGTGGAATGAATTAATTGTGATGAATCGACCAGCATGGCTCAAAGGCGAGACACCTGCCGAGCACGTTTATTTTGTCCATTCTTTTTATGCGACGAATATTGAACCGACAGAACTAGTGGCCTATGCTGACTACCATGGCATTGAAGTCCCAGGGATTGTTGCCAAAGGCTCGATCACAGGTATGCAATTCCATCCTGAAAAATCAGGTGAGTTAGGCGTGTACTTATTAGAACAATGGTTAAAAGGGGTGGCGGCGTGCTAACGAAACGTATTATTCCATGTCTTGATGTGAAGGAAGGACGAGTTGTTAAAGGTGTACAGTTCGTATCATTACGTGATGCAGGAGATCCGGTAGAGCTTGCAAAGTTTTATGATGAACAAGGTGCAGATGAGCTTGTTTTCCTAGATATCTCAGCATCGCATGAAGGCCGTGACACAATGGTCGATGTAGTGCGCCAAACTGCGGCGACACTAGCCATTCCATTTACTGTTGGTGGCGGTATTCGCTCGTTAGAGGATATGAAGCGTATTTTACGCGCAGGTGCTGACAAAGTATCTGTTAATACTTCTGCCTTAGAACGCCCAGCGCTGATTAAAGAAGGTTCTGACTATTTCGGAGCACAATGTATTGTTGTTGCAATTGATGCGCGCTATAGTGAAGAAGACGGCACGTGGATGGTTTATACACACGGTGGTCGCAACAAAACATCTTGGCAAGTAATAGAGTGGGCAAAAGAAGCTGTCCGCTTAGGTGCTGGCGAGATTTTATTAACAAGTATGAATCAAGACGGTGAAAAATCTGGCTTTGATTTAGCTTTAACGAAGGCTGTACGACAGGCCGTGACAGTCCCAGTCATTGCAAGTGGTGGTGCAGGGAATGCCGAACATTTTTACGAAGTATTAGCGGACGATGTAGATGCAGATGCAGCACTTGCAGCATCCATTTTCCATTACAAAGAAACGAGTGTAGCGCAAGTAAAACAATACTTACGTGAAAAAGGAGTGGCAGTAAGATGATAGAGAACATTAAATTTGACGATAAAGGTCTTGTTACAGCAGTTGTGCAAGATGCCAATACAAAAGAAGTATTAACTGTAGCTTATATGAATAAAGAATCATTAGAAAAAACATTAGAATCAGGCGAAACTTGGTTTTACTCACGTTCTCGTGAAGCGCTTTGGCATAAAGGAGCGACGAGTGGTAACGTACAAAAAGTAGTGTCCATTAAAGCCGACTGTGATGGCGATGCATTAGTTGTAGAAGTACTTCCTGCTGGTCCCGCATGCCACAATGGCACAACATCTTGCTTTACGACAGTACTGCAAGAAAAAGCAAAAGTTGGTTCGGTTAGTATTATCCCTGAGCTAGTCAAAGTCATTGAAAAGCGTGAGCAAGATATGCCTGAGGGTGCATATACTACATATTTATTCGATAAAGGCATCGATAAAATTTGTAAAAAAGTTGGGGAAGAAGCAACAGAGGTAGTTATCGGTGCAAAAAATCGTGATGCAGAAGAAGTAAAATGGGAAGCGGCTGATTTAATTTACCACTTACTAGTTTTACTGCAAGAACAAAAAGTAAATGTTTTTGACGTATTACATGTGTTGGAAAAACGTCACGAGGAGAAATAACAGCATATCGCTTATTGTATGGTATAATATGAGTTACTGTAAAAAGGAACGTATAATGCGTTCCTTATTTCTTGTTTCGGAGGAAATATTTTGGAAAAGAAACGTCAAAAAGAGAAGCAAACGAATGTCGTATCGTTCATTCCAACAGGCGACTATTATTATAAAAAATCAATTCAAGCGATGAATAGTGGTCAAATGGATAAAGCCTATAAATACTTACAACGTGCTGTAGATTTAAGTCCAGATGATCCTATGATTTTATTGCAATTAGCGATTGTAGAGTTAGAAGGTCAAGGTTTTGAGGAAGCCTATGATCTGCTTCGTCGTGCCTATCAATTAGACCCAAATGAGCCAGAAATTATTTTTTATATGGCTGAGGTATCAGGATGTGTCGGCATTATTCAAGATGCCAAACGCTTTGCAGAGCAATACTTAGAAATGGAACCTGAGGGTGCATATGCGGATGAAGCGGCAGAAATATTAGACTTTGTTGCTTTTGAGCACAATGAATATGAAGAGCTGGAAGGCAGTGGCGAGGATTTATATCGGCAGGAGCAAGCACGTCGTTGCATGGAAAAGGGTGACTTTCCAGAAGCAATCAATATTTTAGAACAATTAGTAGAAGATAGACCGGAATTTTGGTCAGCATACAATAATTTAGCTTTAGCTTATTTTTATGTAGGTGAAGCGGAACAGGCTAAAGCGATTTTGAACACGGTTTTGCGTGAGAATAAAGGGAATCTCCATGCATTGTGTAATCTAACGGTTATTGCCTACTATGAGAAAAATGATGAGGAATTAAATGCTCTTTTAGAAGTATTGGTGAAAATTCAACCTTATGCTTGGGATCATCGTTACAAATTGGGCGCAACGCTTGCACTGATTGGTCAATATGAAACTGCATTTAAATGGCTACGAAGCATGCAGAAGCGTGGTTATTTAGGAGATCCAGGGTTTTACTTTTGGTTATCTCATGCGGCCTACTTTTCTGGTTACGATGATATTGCCAAAAATGCTTGGGAGCAGTTGCTTGAGTTAGATCCAGATAAAGAAGGTTTTGAACCTTGGCGTCAGCAGGAAAATACATATGAGCTTGACGCATTAGAGCATGATCGTGACTTCATTGTAGCGAAGCTTGAAAGTGAGTATATAAGTGATCGTTTATTTGGCTTATTTTTATTACGAGGAACAGCGCATAAGCAGGAAATCATTGCGCATCCTAAATGGATAGATGTAGAGCAATTTGGTGCTTTTGAAAAGCTTTTTTTAGCTTATGCACTCGGCCATCAGTTTGATGAGAAAAACAAAGTAGAGGCAAGTTTTTTAAGAGCCGTACGTGTACCCGAGATTTTGTTGGAGCACTATGGAAAGTTGACGACAATCGTCGCACCAATGTTCCAAATGTGGTTCGTGCTTTGTGAACAAGCACTTAGTCAAAATTATCGCTTTACAAATCCGGCTGCTATTGCAGGTGCAAATGACTTTTTATTCCGCTCATCTCGCATGTTGAAGGTGACGAAAAAAGAAATCGCAGAGCAATATGGCATATCTGTAGCAACATTATCGAAATATATAGATGAAATATTAATGTACTTACCAACGAGTTAAATTGAAGTTGTGAGCAACTTAGTTGAATAACTTCATGCTTTCACATACGATGAACATACTGAACGTTATTATAAAAAAGTATTACGAGTTTAGGAGGAAGTAAGTATGTCAGAAGAAAAAATTTATGATGTTGTAATTATTGGTGCAGGTCCTGCCGGAATGACTGCGGCTGTTTATACATCACGTGCAAATCTTTCAACATTAATGATTGAACGTGGTATCCCTGGTGGACAAATGGCGAATACGGAAGAAGTAGAAAACTATCCAGGATTTGATACTATTTTAGGGCCTGAGCTATCTACTAAAATGTTCGAGCATGCGAAAAAATTTGGTGCTGAATATGCTTACGGTGATGTCTCAGAAATCATTGATGGTGAAGAATATAAAACGATAAAATCAGGTGCTAAGGAATATAAAACACGCTCAATTATACTTTCTACTGGTGCAGAGTATAAAAAAATGGGTGTACCTGGTGAAAAAGAGCTTGGTGGACGTGGTGTCAGCTATTGTGCTGTATGTGATGGTGCATTCTTTAAACAAAAAAATCTCGTTGTCGTAGGTGGCGGAGATTCTGCTGTTGAAGAAGGTGTGTATTTAACGCGTTTTGCTGATAAAGTAACAATTGTTCACCGTCGTGATAAATTACGTGCACAAAAAATTCTACAAGATCGTGCATTTGCAAACGACAAAATTGATTTCATTTGGAATGCAACAGTGAAAGAAATTAACGAAGCTGATGGTAAAGTAGGCAGCGTTACATTGCAATCAACTGTCGATGGCACAGAATCTGAATTTGCGGCTGATGGCGTATTTATTTACATTGGGATGTTGCCATTAACAAAACCTTTTGAATCACTAGGCATTTTAAATGAAGCTGGTTATATTGTGACTAACGACAATATGGAAACAAATGTACCAGGTATTTTTGCTGCTGGGGATGTGCGTGAAAAAACGCTTCGTCAAATCGTTACTGCGACTGGCGATGGCAGTATTGCGGCGCAAGCAGCACAACATTATGTTGAAGAATTACTAGAAAAAATTAACGCATAATAAGCGTTATACCGAGTGATGGTCTCAAAAATCTTAGAAGTGCATTGCAATTGGCCGTTATTACCGGAAAAAAATACAAATTTTTAATACGGTTTTAATATTGCTGTAACTTGAATGACATATAAAAGGTGTAATATAAAGACTGTAATTAGCAATCCCCCTTTTATTTTTTTAGTAGGTTGTTTCCGCCTAAATTAGGTGGGAGCAACCTATTTTTAGTGCCAGTCACTCAAACAATTCTGAATTTTTAAAGCGTTGCAAGTAGCTTATTTTACGTAATAGTAAGCCTAATGCTAATTATTTTGGATATGTCATGTCTTACAGTAGAAAACTGTATACTATATGTAGAGGGAATAGTGTAAAATAATGGTTATTGAAAGATGCGTTGACCTTTTCTGCATGCATTTGAAACCTTTGGGATAAGTTGATTTAATCATTTTTTTGCGCAAGATTCCATAGTTGTGAAATGAGGACAAACTCTGATAGGTCTTGCTATAATAAAAAATAGAATGCAAAAGAGATTAGAGGTGTGCCTATGCAAAGAATTGCAAACTTAATCGCCGTAAAAGACGGCCAAGTATTATTACTTCAAAAGCCGAGACGTGGCTGGTATGTAGCACCAGGCGGGAAAATGGAGAGCGGTGAGTCTATTTATGAGGCTGCTTTACGTGAGTTTCAGGAAGAAACAAATGTAATCCCATTGAAAGCGCATTTAAAAGGTGTCTATACGATGGTTATTAAAGAAGATAACGTTAAGGTAGATGAATGGATGTTGTATACTTTTGTAGCGAAGGATATAGAAGGTGTACCATTCGAAGAAACAAGAGAAGGTAAGCTTGCATGGCACCCAATTGAGGATTTGAAACATTTGCCAATGGCTGAAGGTGACCGAACAAATTTACAATTTGCTGTATCACAATCAGGCATTCAGTACGGTACATTCGAATACACGAAGGATTTTGAATTACTTCATGAAAAAATACAAATATCAATAGAACAATAAAGGAGCTGCATGACAGTGGTGGTTGAAAGTCAACAACATGAATTGGTCATTATTACAGGAATGTCTGGAGCTGGAAAAACGGTAGCTATTCAAAGCTTTGAGGATTTAGGGTATTACTGTATTGATAATTTACCACCAGCGTTACTCACAACTTTTTTAACTTTACTTAGAGATTCAGGTAAAAATATTACACGTATTGCCGCGGTCATGGATATGCGTGGCGGTGACTTTTTCGATTCGCTCATTGGTGCGCTTGACCATATATTAAAAGAAGGCGATATTGTTGCGCGGATTTTATTTTTAGATGCTGATGATCAGACGCTTGTAAGACGATATAAGGAAACAAGACGTGCACACCCATTAGCTGTAACCGGTTTACCTTTAGATGGTATTAAACAAGAACGTATACTTCTATCTGAAGTGAAGGGCCGCGCTAAATTTGTTTATAATACCTCCAACATGAAACCAAAAGAGTTACGCGAGAAAATTGTCAATGAATTTGCAAGCGATGCAGATCATACTTTTTCAATTAATATTATGTCCTTTGGATTTAAACATGGTATGCCAATAGATGCAGATTTAGTATTTGATGTGCGCTTTTTAAAAAATCCATATTATGTGGAGGAATTGCGCCATAAAACAGGTTTGCAAACAGAAGTTTCTTCTTATGTATTAGCGTTAGAGGATACACAAATCCTAATTCAAAAACTAACGGATTTGTTTGAATTTATGGTACCGCTTTATAAACAAGAGGGGAAATCACAACTTGTCATTGCTTTTGGTTGTACAGGAGGACAGCATCGTTCGGTGACGTTGGCAGAATATTTTGGTGCTTGCTTAGCCAAAAATGAAAATGCTGTGATATCGCACCGTGACATCAATCGAAGAAAGGATTGAGTGAATGGGGAAAAAGCATACAAGGCTAGTTGTAATAGGTGGTGGTACTGGCCTTTCCACGTTACTGCGTGGTTTAAAGCATCACCCGTTTGATATCACTGCAATCGTAACAGTTGCGGATGATGGTGGTTCCTCAGGACGTCTACGTGATGACTATGATATCCCCCCACCAGGGGATGTCCGCAATGTCATCGCTGCATTATCAGACGTGGAGCCACTTGTTGAGCAAATGTTTCAATATCGTTTTTCTGTATCAGATGATTTGAACGGTCATTCTTTAGGTAATTTAATGTTAACGGCTTTAACAGATATAACTGGGGATTTTAGCCATGCTATTAGTGAGATGGGAAAAGTGCTAAAAGTACATGGGCGAGTGATTCCAGCTGCTAATAAAAAGATTACTTTACATGCCGAGTTAGAAGATGGCGTAATAATTGAAGGTGAGTCTAAAATCCCGACAGCATCAAAACGCATTAACCGCGTTTTTTTAGTGCCTGAAAATGTGCAACCGCTACCAGAAGCAATACGGGCAATTAATCGGGCAGACTATATTTTAATAGGACCTGGAAGCTTATATACGAGTATTATTCCGAATTTGCTTGTGAAAGCAATTGGGGAGGCTGTTGTAAAAGCAAGGGGTCGCAAAATTTATGTATGTAATTTAATGACTCAAAAAGGTGAGACAATTTCCTATACAGCAGGTGACCATGTGCAAGCGATACACAAGCATGTTGGTAATTCTTTTATCGATTCTATTTTAGTCAATGATGAGCAACTGCCACATCCTGTAAAAGAACTATATAAAGAAGAATGTGCAGAGCCTGTAACATTTGATGTAGGAAAGCTTGAAAGTATGGGATTAGAAGTTATTAAACGAGATATTGCAACCATTCGACCTGATGGGACAGTTCGCCATAATGCGGCAAATGTTGCAAAATGGCTTGTGGATTATGCAAAAATCTTACCCAAAAAGTAAGGAAGCCTACAATAGAGTCCTAAAGAATGCTTGTTGTATATGGTAAGATGAACATATACATAGAAATAAAGGTCGAAAGGGGGGCGTGCTATGTCATTTGCTTCAGAAACAAAAAAAGAGCTTACACAGGTAGAAGCGGACGACTACTGTATGAAAGCGGAAGTATCCGCGTTAATTCGTATGAATGGTTCGTTATCTTTTGCTAACAAACAACTTAGCTTAGACGTGCAAACCGAAAATGCTGCAATCGCACGAAGGCTTTATACGATAATGAAGAAGTTGTATCCATATAATGTGGAGCTACTTGTACGTAAGAAAATGCGATTGAAAAAAAATAATGTGTATATATGTCGTGTACGTGAAGGTGCACGGGAATTGCTCATTAATTTAGCTATTATTTCAGATGATTTTCAATTTAATCATACGATTTCTAAAGAGCTGATTAAAAAGAGTGGTCATAAAAGAGCCTACTTACGTGGAGCGTTTTTAGCAGGTGGCTCGGTAAATAATCCAGAAACGTCTGCCTATCATTTAGAAATTTATTCTTTGTATAAAGAGCATGGTGAGGCATTAATGGATTTAATGAACGAATTTGAATTGAATGCAAAAACCATTGAACGCAAGAAGGGCTTTGTGACATACTTAAAGGAAGCGGAAAAGATTTCCGACTTTTTAAATATTGTCGGAGCCCATCAAGCCATGATGAAATTTGAAGATGTTCGTATATTACGCGATATGCGCAATAGTGTGAATCGTATTGTGAACTGTGAGACAGCAAACTTGAATAAAACAATAGGTGCTGCACTGCGTCAGGTAGAAAATATTCGATTTATCGAAAATTCCATTGGCTTGGATCAGTTGCCTGAAAAACTGCGCGAAATTGCACGCCTACGTGTGGAATATCAAGATGTGACGTTAAAAGAACTTGGTGAAATGGTATCAAGTGGAACGGTTAGTAAATCAGGAGTCAATCATCGATTGCGTAAAATAGACGAAATAGCAGATGCATTAAGAAGAGGTGAAAAGATAGGCGGTTAAGTTTTCATGCGTATTCGATATGAAAGCAAGCACAATCGCTTATTGTTCTTCTGCTGTTAAGTGAGGTAATATAATACTAATAGATGAACGGTAGTGAAGGGGAGTATTGCGAATGACTGAAAAAACAGTCCAGGTAAAATTAAAATTAGGACTTCAAGCTAGACAAGCAGCGTTGTTTGTACAGGAAGCAAATCGTTTCAGCGCTGATATTTTTCTTGAGAAAGACGATAAAAAAGTAAATGCCAAATCCATTATGGGTGTAATGAGCTTAGCCATTGCAAAAGGCACGAAGGTTGTTTTAAGCAGTGAAGGTAGCGATGCAGAGCAAGCGGTTTCATCCTTAGCTGCGCTTATTGAAAAGGAAGACTAATCAAAAACCTCTAAGTCACAAGAGCTTAGAGGTTTTTGATATTGCCGTTGGGCGGACACATATGAAAGTTGCGACTCGCGCTAGTGAGCGGATGTTTTATGTCTTACGTGAGAGCCTAGCACCCATTAAAAAAACCCCTAAGCCATTTGAGCTTAGCGGTTTTTCTAATTAGCGTTCGTTACGTACAAAAATATGGTCGATTAAGCCGTATTCTTTCGCACGTTCAGCTGTCATGAAGTTATCACGGTCTGTATCTCTTGAGATGACTTCTAATGGCTGACCTGTACGTTCAGATAAAATACCATTTAATTTTTCACGAAGGAATAAAATGCGTTTTGCCGCAATTTCAATTTCAGTCGCTTGACCTTGTGCACCACCAAGTGGTTGGTGAATCATTACTTCTGCATTTGGTAATGCATAACGTTTACCAGGTTCACCAGCAGCAAGTAGGAAAGCACCCATAGATGCAGCCATACCAATACAAATTGTTTGTACTTTTGGCTTGATGAATTGCATTGTATCGTAGATTGCCATACCAGCTGTAATCGAACCACCTGGTGAGTTAATGTAAAGAGAAATATCTTTATCTGGATCTTCTGCTTCTAAGAATAGAAGCTGTGCAACGATTGAGTTTGCAACGTTGTCATCAATCGCACTACCTAATAGGATAATACGGTCTTTTAGTAGTCGTGAATAAATGTCATAAGCACGTTCACCACGACTTGTTTGTTCAATAACTGTAGGAATTAAATTCATGTTAAATCCTCCTTAAAAAACTAAATTCGAATACTTTTACTGAAATCATCCATTATATTTCAGTTGTAACCTTATCATACACATTATAGTCAGGGAAGGTCAAATATTAACGCTGATATTAAGAAATAAAATATATAACAAAAATAAAAATTTATAGTTGAAAAATGGGCAAGACGTTTGTATAATGGAAAGGTCGTAAGTTAAAGTACAGTACACTATTTTGCAGGTATGCTTCTGAAATGAGGATTATCTACATGATGCTTTACCGTAAAGCCTTAGAGTGAGTACTTTTTTTTTATGTTCAATTGCCCTCGTGGTGTAATGGATAACACGTAAGATTCCGGTTCTTGCACTGGGGGTTCGATTCCCTCCGAGGGCGCCATTTTACTGATTATTTGATATACTTTTATAGCTCGTTCTCCTATAAGTAGTTTAGCAGCCTGCTTAGGGGAGAAAGAGAGGAATAGGGGGGGAATATTGTCCCGTAGGCATTATTCCCAGATTTATTCCTTTCTAAACCTTCAAAAAGCAACAACTCCAAAAATTTTTTTTAGTGAACATACCGAACGTGAGGCTAGCACGCTAGCCCAAAAGAAGAATCCTATCTGAGGGGATTCTTTTTTTGTGCTCAAAAATATCTAAAATCTGTATAAAAACGATCTTAAAATTGCATAAGTATACATTTTGTGACAAGTATCTTGTTTTTATTACATAATTTTTCTTCATTATGCTTAGTAAAATTCATTTTTATGAAAAAATAATCACTTTTATACGAAATCGTATTGTATATCAACTCTATTGACACTATAATTGACCTAATAGTCTAACATTTCCGAATTGAGAAAAATGAAGTGGTCGGAAAATGATTAAATGTTTAGGGGGAAAAACTATGAAAAAACGTTTTTGGACGTTATTGATGATCGTGGCGGCATTTACGCTTGTGCTAGCGGGCTGCGGTGCTAAAGAAGACACATCTACTGGTGATGCACCGGCTGATGGTGGCGCGAAGGACAAGGTGTATAAGGTAGGAACAGAGGCTACATTTGCACCGTTCGAGTCAATTGACGATAAAGGCAATATTGTAGGATTAGATGTCGATATTTTGCAAGCGATTGCTGATGAAATGGGCTTTAAAGTAGAATGGGAAAACATTGGCTGGGAGCCAGTATTCCAAACAATTAAAAATGGTGAAACACATATCGGTGCATCTGGTATTACGATCAATGAAGAACGTAAAGCATCATTTGATTTTACAGAACCATATTATGAATCTCAATTATTAATCGTTGTAAAAGAAGATTCTGATATTAAGTCATTAGCTGATTTAAAAGATAAAAAGATTTCAGTACAAATTAATGCAACGGGTCATATGGCAGCAAAAAAATTACAAGGCGATGCAAGTACAAACATTATGGCATTTGAAAACCAACCAGTTGCTATTCAAGAAATGTTAAACGGTAACGTAGATGCAACAATTGGCGACAATGCAGTTATTTACGAATATATCAAGGCAAATCCAAATGCAAAACTTAAAGTAATTGAAGATGATGCATTTGAAAAAGAATACTATGGCTTTATGGTAAAAAAAGGCAATACGGAGTTATTAAAACTATTAAATGAAGGTCTACAAAAAATTAAAGACAATGGTAAATTAGCAGAAATTACTGGTCAGGACTTTAAGTAATAAACGATGCCGTTAGCCGAATCATGCTAGCGGCTCATTTGATTTATTAGGGGATTTAATAGTAGAGAATTTGAATGGGAAAGTAGGGGTTCTGATGGACATCTTTGATTTACAATGGGACATAGTTTGGAACTACCGTGATATGTTTATACGTGGTATAGGTATAACAATCATTTTAACACTCAGCGGTTATTTTGGTGGTATTATTTTAGGCTTACTATTAGGTTTAGGAAAACTATCGCAAAATAAGTTAATTTACTGGCCATCTAAACTATATGTGGATTTATTCCGTGGAACACCAATGCTTGTGCAAATTTTACTAATTCATTTAGCGGTTATTCCAACAATTTTTGGTCATTCATTAGGTTATATGGTTTCTGGTATTACAGCACTTGTACTAAACTGTGCTGCTTATAATGCAGAAATTTTTCGTGCGGGTATTCAGAGCATTGATAAAGGGCAAATGGAAGCAGCACGTTCACTTGGCTTAACACACAATCAAGCGATGAAAAAAGTAATTTTACCACAAGCCTTTAGACGTATGATTCCACCACTTGGTAACGAATTTATTGCGTTACTAAAAGATTCTTCTCTAGTAACGGTTATTGCAGCACCAGATATTTTATATGCAAGTAAAGTAGTAGCGGGTGCGAGTTTCCGTTTCTGGGAACCGTATATTGTCGCTGCCCTACTATACTTGGTTTTAACATATGTTGTAACAAAGGTAGTCGCATTTATAGAGAAGCGATTTAGCAATAGTTATGTCCCTCGTAAAGCAGAAGGGAGAGAAGCAAGATGATTAAAATTGAAAACCTACACAAATACTTTGGGAAGCTCGAAGTATTGAAGGGCATTGATTACGAAATACAAGAGAAGCAAGTCGTTTGTGTCATTGGTCCTTCAGGGTCAGGGAAAAGTACTTTTTTACGTTGCATCAATATGCTGGAAGAAGTAACGGACGGTGCCATTTATATAGAAGATATCAAGATAAATGCACCAAAAACAAATATTAATGCCATTCGAGCAGAAGTCGGGATGGTATTCCAACAGTTTAATTTGTTCCCTCATATGAATGTCATTGATAATGTCACGATGGCGCCGATGCAAATTCGCAAAATGAGCCGTGCGGATGCAGAGCAACTAGGTCATGAGCTTTTGAAAAAGGTCGGTCTTGATAGCAAAGCTTATAGCTATCCTGAGCAGCTTTCAGGTGGACAACAACAACGAGTAGCGATTGCTAGAGCGTTAGCGATGAAACCAAAGGCTATATTATTTGATGAACCAACTTCTGCACTTGACCCAGAAATGGTGAAAGAAGTATTAGATGTTATGAAAAATCTAGCATCTGAAGGGATGACAATGATTGTAGTCACACATGAAATGGGCTTTGCACGAGAAGTGGGCGACCGTGTTGTGTTCATGGATGGTGGTTTTATTGTAGAGGAAGGTACGCCAGAAGAGATTTTTGGTAATCCACAAAATGAGCGAACAAAGGCTTTTTTAGGGAAAGTTCTTTAATTTTTAATAATAGGAAAAACCATTCATCGCATTTTGCAATGAATGGTTTTTTGTTATTAATGGAGGGGATTTGTAGTAGTGCCGTACGAATCAAGCAATGCACGCATATCTTGTTGTGAGTATTGCGGCACTTGATAATAGCCATGCTTATTTTGGTAAATAGAAAGTTCGTATGCCATTTCGATACAGTTGGGAATACTATCAGCAACAACACGACGCACAACTGGATTTGTTGTTTCTGTCGCTGCTGCCGTTAAACATTTAGCAGACCCTTTATGTGCACCAAGCAAGAAGCCAGAAATGATTTCATCATTAATCTCACTCACATTTTGCATTGGCTTTTTCGGCTGTGAAGGCGTAATGCCATATTGGAAGTTGTTTCCTGTTTGCATTTCATAACGACCTGTTGGCACAGATGGATCATGTCCTGTTTTAAATGACTCCACAATCGTATTGTACATACCGAGTGTGAAATTATATTGATTGTCCAAAATGCTAAGTAATTCTGGATCTTTTACTTGCGGACGTAAAAGCATGGATTGATTCAGACATGCAATAATTTCGCCAATTGCTTCATGCATGTCCATTACTTCATGTCCACCGTGGTTTAGGCTTTGTTGTTGGTTAGATGATGTTACATCATTTGATTCATTATAAAAAGATTGTGACAAAAAAAACGCCTCCTGAATGTATAGTTTGTTGCAGTAATTAGTATGTCTTGTTCGCCATATTTCATACGACATAAAACTGTTTGCATATATTTAGCATAGCGATGTTTTTTTGCAACACATTAGAGGTATAAGAAAAGAAAGTAAGGAGGCTGTAAAATTGAAAAAAGTATTTGGACCTGTCGCAATCATCATCATTATTTTAGGTGTATTCGCTTTATTATTTATTCCAAAATATAATAGCCTTGTGACGGCGGAGGAAAATGTGGATTCGAAATGGGCTCAAGTCGAAAATCAGCTACAACGCCGCTACGATCTAATTCCGAATTTAGTGGAATCGGTCAAAGGATACGCAAAACATGAGCAAGAAGTCATTGCCAGCATAACAGAGGCACGTGCACAGTTAGGTAATGCACAAACACCAGAGCAACAAGCGATCGCCAATGATGCGTTAAATGGTGCGCTTGGTCGATTGCTTGTAGTGGTAGAAAATTATCCGAATTTAAAAGCAGATGCGAATTTCCGCCAATTAATGGATGAGCTTGCAGGCACGGAAAATCGTTTAGCAGTAGCACGAGAAGATTACAATAATGAAGTGCAAGGCTTTAATAAAATAGTAAAACGCTTTCCAGGTAATGTAGTAGCAGGTATGTTTGGCTTCGAGCAAAAGGAATACTTTAAGGCAGCAGCTGGGGCTGAAAAAGCACCGGCAGTAGATTTTAGTGATTCAGGTAAACAATAATGAAGCGTTTGACCGTAATACTTGCTTGTTTCATGTTTTTTGTAACAGTCGACAATGCATATGCCCAGTTCCCAACACCGATGAAAAATACGTACATTCATGATTTCGCTAATGTACTATCAACGTCTGTAAAGGAAGAACTCAATTCTTATTCAGAGCAGTTAGATAAAGGCACTGGTGCTGAAATTATGATTGTAACGGTGGATAGTATTCATGGGCAAGAAGCTAAAATGTATGCTACCCAATTGATTCGTGCTTGGGGCATTGGTGATGCGCAGAAAAACAACGGCGTTTTGCTACTGGCTACATTTGAGCAAGGGCAAGGAAAAAATGATGTGGTGATCGCGGTGGGCCAAGGGCTTGAGGGCGCGTTACCAGATGGGAAATTAGGACGGATATTGGATTCTGCTTTTTATCCTTCTGCAAGTAATGGTGAAATTGACCAAGCATTTCAAGCGACGTATACAGCATTGTATCAAACTGTAGCGCAAGAATATCATTGGCAAGGTCAAATGCCAACTCAACCAGTAGAGGATGAATCGATGCCCACTTGGATGTTTGTACTACTCGTAATCCTCGTACTCGTCGTCATTATCTTCTCCAATGGAGGAGGCGGACCACGTTCAAGAGGACGGGGAAGAGGAGGTTATCCAGGTGGTTTTGGTGGAGGTTTTGGCAGAGGCGGCTCCGGTAGCGGAGGATTTGGAGGCTTTGGCGGAGGCTCATCTGCTGGAGGTGGCGCTAGCCGAAAATGGTGACAGGCACCTAAACAATTTTGTCACTAGAACCGCAGTGGATTGACACGTTTTCGTAATAAAATAATTTACTAGCTAAAAGACTCTTCTTCATACGAAGAGTCTTTTTATTTTGGATAAAGAGGATAATTAAATAAGTTTTATCATTTATTGACAAAAAAACTAGATTTGTTATAATTTCTTTGTATCGACTAACGATATAACGCACACTGATATAAGGAGGAATCATTTTGAAAAAAAGATTTTTGTCAGCATCTTTAGCGGTCATTTTAACAGCTTCTGTTGTCTATCCTGTTTCCATTCAGGAAGTACGAGCTGCAAATGAAACGAGCAATGTAATTGTTGCACAAGAGGAGCGCCTAACAGCAAAAGAATTTCTTGAATTAGCTGTGACTTCTTTAACTTTCCAACATGGGTCACAAGCAATGCGTCAAGAAATCATGGATAAGTGGGTTAAAGAGGGAGAATTACAAAATTTAGGTACTGCCATTAAACGTGATGAAGTTGCTCGAATTTTAGTAAGAGCTCTTGATAAAGAGGAAAAAGAAGCATCATTAGCAGACTATTTAGAAAAAGCGAATAAGCTAGGCTTATTTAAAGGTATTTCTGAAAATAGTGAAACCATCTCAAAACAAGATGCTACTAAAATATTTACAACGTTTAAGTCTATAAAAAACGGAACGAATAACGAAGGGGTAAAAGAAATTTCTGTAGAGGATTTTATGAAAAATCCAGGAAACTTCGGTTACCAATTGTCACCAGATGGTAATTACATTACATTTGCTTCAGCATGGGAATCTCGTTCAAATGTATTTGTGAAGAAAATGAATGACGATAGTGAACCTGTTCGTGTATCAAGTTCAAAAGATCGTGATATTTCAGGATTCTTCTGGAAAGACGATACATTGCTTTATGCAAAAGATAAAGGCGGCGATGAGAACTTCCATATCTATTCGTCTTCATTTAATGGTAGTGAAGAAAAAGATTTAACACCTTACCCTGGTGTAACTGTAGGGGTATTAAGTAATTTACAAGGTGTTAAAGATGAAATATTAATTATGATGAACAAAGAAGATGCGAAAGTTTTCGATGTGTACAAGCTTAATGTCAAAACAGGCGAAACAAAACATGTTGCAAAAAATCCTGGGAACGTATCGAATTGGGTAGCGGACCGTGATGGCAATATTCGTATTGCTGTCGTTTCTGATGGTGTAGAAGGTACAATTTTATACCGAGAAACAGAAAAAGATGAATTCAAACCATTTATTGAAATGGCTGCAGGAGATGAAGTAAATCCGCTTGCCTTCTCTAAAGATAATAAATATATTTACGCTACTTCTAATAAAGGTCGAGATAAAGTACAAGCTGTGAAATATGATCTTGAAGGTAAAGAAGAAGTAATTATGTCGAACGATGAAGTAGACGTTGCAGGCGTATTATATAATAGCGAAAAAGATAAAATTTTATACGGTGCATATATGACTGATAAAGTACATTATCAATTCTTTGATGAAGATTTTGAGAAACTATTCCGCAAAATTCAAAACAAACTAGGTGTTGAAGAAAGCGAAATAGGCATCAATGACTACAATAAAGAAATGACTAAGTTTATCGTCAGCGTGTCAAGTGACACTGTATACGGCAAATATTATTATTATGACTCAACAACAGATGAAATAACAGAACTAGCAACATTAAGTCCTTGGTTAAAGTCAGAAGAACTTGCTGAAATGCATCCAATTTCGTATAAGAGCCGAGATGGACTGACAATTAACGGTTATTTAACATTACCAAAAAACAAAGAAGCAAAAGACTTACCGCTTATCGTGAATCCACACGGCGGTCCATGGGCACGTGATATGTGGGGCTTTAACCCAGAAGTACAGCTTCTTGCAAACCGAGGATATGCTGTGCTACAAGTGAATTTCCGTTCTTCAACTGGATACGGAAAAGAATTTTTACAAGCTGGTAATAAGCAATGGGGTCTAAAAATTCAAGATGATATTACAGATGGCGTGCAATGGGCAATCGATCAAGGCATCGCGGACCCTGACCGTATCGGTATTTATGGTGCATCATTCGGTGGCTATGCTACATTAGCTGGTATTACAAAGACACCTGATTTATATGCTGCGGCAGTTGACTATGTTGGTGTATCAAATATCTTCACATTGCTTGATACAATCCCACCATATTGGGAAACAATGCGTAACATGTTCTATGAGCGTGTAGGGCATCCAGAGACAGACAAAGAGCTATTAACAGAAGCTTCTCCTGTCTTCCATGTTGATAAAATTAAAACACCATTATTTGTTGCGCAAGGTGCAAACGATCCACGAGTTAATCAGGCAGAATCTGATCAAATCGTAGAAGCATTACGTGCGAGAGGTGTGGAAGTAGAGTACATGCTGAAAGAAAATGAAGGGCATGGCTTCCAAAACGAAGAAAACCGCATTGAATTCTATAATGCAATGGTTAAATTCTTCGACAGCCATTTAAAAAAATAACAAACGATGAGACTGTGCAAAAATTACCTTGCACAGTCTTTTTTCATTTAAAATAAAGAAGATGACACGGTCACGGTCGTTGATTTACGCCAAGGTCACACGTAAATCGAAATTGTGTGCGAATTGTTTGCGTGCCTGGCACCATAAAGTAAAAGGGGTTGGTAAAATGGACGTGAAATTTTTTAGTCGTTCCCAGTGCGAGCTTTGTGTGGAAGGATTACGCACATTAAAACTTGTTCAAGAAGAGTTAGGTTTTACCATTGATATGATTGATATTGAAACCGATGAAGCGATACATGAAAAATATATGCTGATGATACCGGTAGTGGAAAAGGATGGAGAAGTTATACAGTATGGCAATTTAGATTATGTAACATTAATGGAACGTTTGTGACAAATCAAAGAGCCATTACGTGAGAAGAACATAGCTATTTTAGCCAACTAAATTATCATTCACTAAATGAAGTAATATCGAATGAGGTAAAAGGTTATAAATAAAGCGAAAAAATTCGTTATTCTCTAGCCGAGAGAATAACGAATTTTATATTTTTAAACCTGTATATTCACGTTATTCACAAATTGTTCAATGAAAGCGTTATGAATATGAACAGTTTGTGAAGACCTTCACACAAAGCTTTATTTTTAAAAAAATAGGAGTAGAATAAGAATCAAGTAAAGGTTGTTATAAAACAGATTAGAAAAAGTATCACATTTTTACGTGGTTGTTATATTACAAAAATAAACTTAAAGGGAGATTTGACTATGTGGGTTATTACAGTATTTGAACAAAAGGACGTTCGTATTTTTGAATACACAAACAAAACGGAAGCTACAAAAGCTTTAGCAGGTTTCAAGAAAAACGCAGTATTATCTTTCACTAAATAAGAACAAAGTCATCTCGCAATCAGATTGAATGATTGCGAGATTTTTTGTGCCAACAAAACAGTACAGCATGTCATTTTTACTTTGCTAATAATGAGTGTCGCTATGTATAAAGGTTGTACTAGCAACTCATACCATTAATTACTTGCTCTTTTTTATAAAGCATATTATAATTAAATTGTAAGTGGGACATTATTTAATATAGTGGGATAAAAAACGACCCACTGTAAGTGAAAGGGAGTAGATAGATATGTTAACTGTACCTGAGGCACAGCGAAGACTACTTCCGGAAATGAATCCGCTTCTACAATCGAGATATCGTATTCTACAATCGATACAGCTGATGCAACCAATTGGCAGACGAACGCTTGCAGAGTCCCTAAAAATGACAGAACGTGAAATCCGTAAAGAAACAGATATTTTACGTGAGCAAGGGTTATTAGATTCCCAAAAGTCGGGTATGGTATGTACGAGTGATGGCGAATTAGTGATTGAACAGTTAAGAGCATTAGTGTATGAATGGTCGGGCCTTACTCAACTAGGCAAAGCGCTCGAACAACAATTAGGATTGCAACATGTGCTAGTCGTACCAGGTGATTACAACGATGACGAAACCGTTTTAACATTGCTCGGAAAAGAAGCGGCACAGCAATTTCTTTCGACTATTGCCAATGAGCAAGTAGTGGCTGTTACTGGAGGGAAATCAGTTGCCTCCTTAGCGCAGTTTTTACAACCAGTCGATCATCAGCAAAACATTACATTTGTTGCTGCTCGTGGTGGTATCGGTCATGAAATGCACATGCAGGCCAATACACTGGTTGCTACGTTCGCTATGCAAATGGATGCCCAGCACCGTACATTATTTTTACCAGAGCATTTAAGTGAACAGGCTTATCAAGCGATGTTAACAGAGCCTATGGTAACAGAAATAATGGCTTACTATGACCGCGCTGACTGCGTTATTCATGGTATCGGCTCTGCTGAAGAAATGGCGATTCGTCGTAATACATCTGCCGAAGATTTACGTATTCTCGAAGAAAAAGGTGCTGTTAGTGAAGCATTCGGCTATTATTTTAATGCCGAAGGACAAATTGTGCATCGTATTCGCACGATTGGTATTCAACTTGAACAAGTTGAAAAATGTAAGCATATTATTGCGGTGGCAGCAGGCAAACAAAAAGTGAATGCCATGCTATCTTATTTTAAGGTAGCACCGAAGCAGACGATTTTTATAACAGATGAAGCTGCAGCAAAGGCAATCGCTGAACGTTTACTGTAAAAATAAATCAATGAAAACATTATTGGAGGAATTGACAATGGCATTAAAGTTAGCAATTAATGGATTTGGACGTATTGGTCGTTTAGTATTTCGTGAAGCAATGAAGCATGATGAATTTGAAGTAGTTGCAGTGAATGACTTAACAGATGCTGGTCAGCTTGCACACTTATTAAAATACGATTCTGTACATGGTATCTATGATGCTGATGTAAATGCAGATGAAGATTCTTTCGTAGTGAATGGAAAAAAGGTTAAAGTATACGCT
Organism: Lysinibacillus sphaericus; assembly: GCF_002982115.1. Taxonomy (GTDB): domain Bacteria; phylum Bacillota; class Bacilli; order Bacillales_A; family Planococcaceae; genus Lysinibacillus; species Lysinibacillus sphaericus. The sequence continues at coordinate 892,912 of NZ_CP019980.1, forward strand.
GAAAAAGACCCAGCGCAGTTGCCATGGGGCGAGCTTGGTGTAGATGTTGTCCTTGAATGTACAGGTCGATTCCGATCAATGGAAGATGTAGGGAAGCATATAGAAGCAGGTGCTAAAAAAGCCATTTTATCTGCACCAGCTAAAGGAGATATGCCGACATTCGTAATGGGTGTGAATCATGAGGATTACAATCCAGAAACAGACGATGTCATTTCAAATGCATCTTGTACAACAAACTGTCTTGCACCAGTAGCCAAAATTTTAGATGAAAAATTTGGCATTGAACGCGGTATGATGACAACAATCCATTCTTATACAAACGACCAACGTATCCTTGACTTCCCGCACTCTGATCCGCGTCGTGCGCGTGCAGGGGCAGTGTCAATGATTCCAACAACGACAGGTGCAGCAGTAGCAGTTTCCAAAGTATTACCTCAATTAAAAGGTAAACTAGATGGATTTTCTATGCGTGTTCCAACACCGAATGTATCATGTGTGGATTTAGTGGTAGAACTAAAAGCAGATGTTACAAAAGAGTCTATTAATGCCGCTTTAAAAGAAGCTTCAGAAAATGAGCTAAAAGGTATTTTAGGCTACAATGAACTACCATTAGTATCAATTGATTACAATGGTAATCATCATTCTTCAACTGTGGATGGCCTTTCTACAATGGTTTTAGAAAATAGTATGGTGAAAGTTCTTGCTTGGTACGATAACGAAATTGGTTACTCTACTCGTTTAATGGATCTTGCATTATACATTGCTCAACAAGGGTTAAATCATAAATAAGTGTCATAATTCGCAATTTGAAGTAAAAAGTGTGACATAATACGGCTTTTTACGCAAAAATAGTATAGCCTTTATAATATCGAAAAGATATAATATACAAGGGTAATAGGAGTAAGGGATGTACCCTTACTCCTTTTTTTAATAAATATATTTAGAGCGCATGGCTTGTTATAACGTACACAGATATAGGAGATGTTAGATGCAAGACATCAAACGGTACTTTTGCTACTATTAAAATTGGTAAAGGTATACTTTCACTTGCTTGGACATTTTGCCATTCGATAAGCAAAGGAATTTTACAAGCATACTCGAAAAATCTTGTTACCAAAACTGTTATTCGCCAATTCAAAATGTGAACAGCCAAGATGGGTGAAGCACATTTTATTATGTCCGTACTACGAACTTTGAAGGGGGTTTCTTCATGTTAAATAAGAAAACAATGAAAGATATTGATGTAAAAGGTAAGCGCGTCTTCGTACGTGTTGATTTTAATGTACCAATGGCAGATGGGGTTATCACAGACGAAACGCGTATTCGTGCAGCCATTCCTACGATTGACTATTTAGTCGAACAAGGGGCAAAGGTGATTTTAGCATCTCATTTAGGTCGTCCTAAAGGTGAAGTAAAAGAAGATATGCGTTTAACAGCAGTCGGTATTCGCCTAGCTGAAATCATTGGCAAGCCTGTTACTAAATTAGACGAGTCCATCGGTCAAAACGTAGAAGCGACTGTCGCGAACATGCAAAACGGCGATATCGTTCTGCTTGAAAATGTACGCTTCCATGCTGGTGAAGAGAAAAATGATCCTGCATTAGCGGAACAATTTGCTAAAATTGCGGACGTTTATGTGAACGATGCATTTGGTGCTGCTCACCGTGCACATGCATCAACAGAAGGCATTGCTAAGCATGTTCCTGCTGTATCAGGTTTCCTTATGCAAAAGGAATTAGATGTGCTAGGTAAAGCATTATCAAACCCAGAGCGTCCTTTCACAGCCATTATTGGTGGCGCAAAAGTGAAAGATAAAATCGGTGTGATTGAGAGCTTACTTGAAAAGGTCGATCATTTAATTATTGGTGGGGGACTATCATTTACCTTCATTAAAGCGCAAGGTCATGATATCGGTAAATCTTTATTAGAAGAAGATAAAATTGAACTAGCAAAATCTTTCATTGAAAAAGCACAGGCAAAAGGCGTGCAGTTACATATGCCAATTGATGCGGTAGTAGCAAATGAATTTTCGAAAGATGCAGAGACAAAAATTGTCGATGTTGAAGCTATTCCTGCTGATTGGATGGGTCTTGATATTGGACCGAAAACAGCTGCGCATTATGCAGAGGTGATTGAAAAATCGAAGTTAATCATTTGGAATGGACCAATGGGCGTATTTGAAATGCAACCATTCGCAAATGGTACGAAAACTGTAGCAGAGGCAATGGCAACAACTGCTGGTTACACGGTAATCGGTGGCGGAGATTCTGCCGCAGCAGTCGAAAAATTCGAAGTAGCTGATAAGATGGATCACATTTCGACAGGTGGCGGTGCTTCACTTGAGTTAATGGAAGGCAAAGAGCTTCCTGGCATTGTGGCATTAAACGACAAATAATAGCGTTTATCAAAGTAATCTTTTTAGCAAACATAATAGATAGGAGGCATAAACGATGCGTAAACCAATTATTGCAGGTAACTGGAAGATGTATAAAACATTTGAAGAGGCAATACAGTTTGTCGAAGCTGTGCAGGATAAACTACCTTCAAATGACAACGTAGATGCAGTTATTTGCGCACCGGCACTATTCCTACCAACGCTTGTGCAAATTGCTAGTGAATCTGAATTAGCAATTGGCGCACAAACAATGCATTACGAAAATGAAGGGGCGTTTACTGGCGAAATTAGCCCTGCGCAGCTTGCGAGCGTTGCTGTGGACTATGTCATCTTAGGCCACTCTGAACGACGTGAGTATTATAACGAAACAGATGAAGCTATTAACAAAAAGGTGGCTGCAGCACTTTCGCATAATATCGTCCCAATTATTTGCTGTGGTGAAACATTACAAGAACGTGAGGCTGGTACGACAGAGCAAAAGGTAGCTGGTCAAATTACAGCAGCACTTGCCGGTTTTGCGGCACAGGATGTGGAGCATATGGTACTTGCCTATGAACCTATCTGGGCAATCGGCACAGGTAAAACAGCAACGGCAGAAGATGCCAACCAAGTATGTGGTGCTATTCGCGCAGTTGTTGAAAAATTATACGATACCGCAACAGCACAGGCTGTTCGTATTCAATACGGTGGTAGCGTAAAGCCTGATAATATTGAAGAATTGTTATCAAAAGAGCATATCGATGGTGCGTTAGTCGGTGGTGCGAGCTTACAACCCGAATCATATTTAAAATTATTGGAGGCGGCAGCAAATGCCTAAAAAGCCAGTAGCATTAATTATTTTAGATGGTTTTGCATTTCGTGATGAAACATTCGGAAATGCAGTTGCGCAAGCAAAGAAACCAAATTTTGATCGTTTTTGGAATCAGTTCCCACATGCAACATTAACAGCGGCAGGTGAAGCAGTAGGGTTGCCAAATGGTCAAATGGGGAACTCTGAAGTAGGGCACTTAAATATTGGTGCCGGTCGTATCGTCTATCAAAGCTTAACACGTTTAAACAAGTCGATTCGTGAAGGAGACTTCTTTAAAAACCAAGCATTTTTAGATGCTGTAGCGCATGTGAAAGCACATGGGTCGAAGCTACATGTAATGGGTTTACTATCAGATGGTGGTGTTCACAGCCATTATGAGCATATGTTTGCGCTGTTAAAGCTAGCGAAGGAACAAGGCGTAGATGAAGTATTTGTTCATGCATTTTTAGATGGTCGTGATGTAGGTCCAACGACAGCAATCAACTATATTGAAGAAACTGAAAAACAAATGGCTTCGATTGGCATTGGTAAATTCGCTTCGATTCATGGTCGCTATTATGCAATGGACCGCGACAAGCGTTGGGATCGAGTGGCATTGACGTATAATGTGTTGGTGGATGGTGTAGGACAAACAGCGGACAGCGCAATTGCCGGTGTGACGGAGTCCTATGAGCGTGAAGTAACCGACGAATTTGTTATTCCATTTAGTGTGCAAGAACATGGTGAAGCCGTTGCGACAATTGCAGATAATGACGCGGTTATTTTCTTTAATTTCCGACCTGACCGCGCAATTCAATTATCAAAAGTATTTACAAATCCAACATTTGACGGGTTTGCGCTCTCTGCAAAACACCCGCAAAATGTAAAATTCGTATCGTTCACTCATTATAGTGATGAAGTGAATGCGCAAGTTGCTTATGAAAATGACAACTTAAAAAATACGATTGGTGAAGTGTTAGCCTCTAATGGGAAAACACAGCTTCGTATTGCAGAAACAGAAAAGTATCCACATGTTACATTCTTTATGAGTGGTGGTCGTGAGGAGAAATTCGCTGGTGAAGAACGTATTTTAATTGCTTCTCCAAAGGTCGCAACATACGATTTAAAACCTGAAATGAGTGCATATGAAGTAACAGAAGCATTGCTTGCAGAGATTGCAGCCGATAAATTTGATGGCATCCTTCTAAACTTTGCGAACCCCGATATGGTGGGACATAGTGGCATGTTAGAGCCAACAATCAAAGCAATTGAAGCAGTGGATGAATGTCTTGGGAAAGTAGTAGATGCTCTGCTGGCAAAAGGCGGTGCAGCTATTATTACAGCTGACCACGGTAACTCTGACGAGGTTGTTACGTTAGCAGGGGAACCGATGACAGCTCATACAACAAATCCTGTTCCAGTAATTGTGACAAAACCAAATTTAATGTTAAGAAATGGTGGCATTTTAGCCGATTTGGCGCCAACCATGTTAGAATTATTAGAGGTGTCACAACCTATTGAAATGACAGGGAAATCATTAATCGAAAAAGAGGAGAATTAGTTATGCCATTTATTACACAAGTTTATGCGCGCGAAGTTTTAGACTCACGTGGGAACCCAACAGTAGAAGTTGAAGTATTTACAGAATCAGGTGCTTTTGGTCGCGCAATCGTGCCATCAGGTGCCTCTACAGGTGAATACGAAGCGGTAGAATTACGCGATGGTGACAAATCACGTTACCTAGGCAAAGGTGTATTAAAAGCTGTCGAAAATGTAAACACAATTATTGCACAAGAATTAGAAGGTAATTTCTCAGTTCTTGACCAAGTAGTAATTGACAAAGCTTTAATTGAGCTAGATGGCACAGAAAACAAAGGTAAACTAGGTGCGAACGCAATCCTAGGTGTATCAATGGCAGTTGCACATGCTGCAGCAGATTATTTAGATGTACCTCTTTATCAATATCTTGGCGGTTTCAACTCAAAACAATTACCAGTACCAATGATGAACATCTTAAATGGTGGTGCTCATGCGGATAACAACGTAGACATCCAAGAATTCATGGTAATGCCAGTTGGCGCAGAAAACTTCCGTCATGCATTACGTATGGGTGCTGAAATTTTCCACAGCTTAAAAGCAGTATTAAAAGACAAAGGCTACAACACAGCTGTAGGTGATGAAGGTGGTTTCGCACCGAACCTTGGTTCGAATGAAGAAGCAATCACTGTAATCCTTGAAGCAATCGAAAAAGCTGGCTACAAAGCTGGTGAAGAAGTGAAATTAGCAATGGACGTTGCTTCTTCTGAATTATTTAATAAAGAAGACGGCAAATACCATTTAGATGGTGAAGGTGTTGTCAAAACTTCTGAAGAAATGGTGGACTGGTATGAACAGTTAACAGCTAAATACCCAATCATCTCAATCGAAGACGGCTTAGATGAAAACGACTGGGCTGGTCATAAATTATTAACAGATCGCATTGGCGCTCGCGTTCAATTAGTAGGAGACGATTTATTCGTAACAAATACGAAAAAATTAGCTGCTGGTATTGAGCAAGGCGTTGGTAACTCAATTTTAATCAAAGTAAACCAAATCGGTACATTAACAGAAACATTCGAAGCAATCGAAATGGCGAAACGCGCTGGTTACACAGCTGTTATCTCTCACCGTTCTGGTGAATCAGAAGATGCGACAATCGCTGATATCGCAGTTGCGACAAATGCTGGTCAAATCAAAACAGGTGCGCCATCTCGTACAGACCGCGTTGCGAAATACAACCAACTTCTTCGCATCGAAGATCAACTTGGTGCAACATCAGAATACCTTGGTTTAAACTCTTTCTATAACTTAAAATAAGGTGAATCGCTAGTACTAGCTGTTCCTTTTTGAAAATTGCCTCGAAAGCATGAATGTGCTTTTAGAGGCAATTTTTTTAGGCGAGTGCTAAAATTGTGTGAGTGCCTGGCACTGACGTGCGACATAGAGATTTTTTAGTATTATAAAATTCTGAATTGTTTCGGTGCCTGTCACCCTATATTCTGTGTTTGTCATGAGAACCTTTATTTGTTATAATATAGTATGTTGTGATGTTTCAAAGTTCGGGAGGTGCAGTGTATGCATACAGCAGTATTAGTAGCTTTAATTATCGTATCATTAGCATTGATTGTCGTAGTCTTATTACAATCTAGTAAAAGTGCAGGCTTGTCAGGTGCCATCTCGGGTGGAGCTGAACAACTATTCGGCAAGCAAAAAGCACGTGGTATGGATTTAATTCTTCACCGTACAACAATTGTATTATCCATTTTATTCTTTATTTTAGCAGTTGCGATTGCAAAACTATAATAGTTGAAGATATGCCGCCTAACCTCGAATGGTTGGGCGTTTTCTTTTATCTTTTAGTTCAAAGCGTAATGTTGATATTATGTACATAGTTAAACGAAGATAAATAGGTATGAATTATACTAAATATGCACTAAAATAAGCCAATGTATCATGGATATGGCTATAATAGAGAGTATATGTTTTACAGTGAAGGAGAACTTGCGAATGAATAAATCATTATCACAGCCATTTTTCTTTCAAGCAGGCCCTCGTGCTGTGTTATTATTACACGGCTTTACAGGTAGCTCGGCAGATGTGCGTATGCTTGGTAGATTTTTAGAGAAAAAAGGGTATACTACATTAGCGCCGCATTATAAAGGCCACGGTGTGCAACCTGAAGAACTCATTACAACAGGTCCAGCCGATTGGTGGCAAGATGTCAAAGCGGCCTACCAACAATTACAAGATGCTGGCTATCAAGAAATTGCGGTGGCAGGCTTATCACTTGGCGGTGTGATGGCTTTAAATGTAGCGCTCAACAATCCTGTACAAGGTATTGTGACAATGTGTGCACCAATGACCATGCGAACAACAGACGTAATGTTCGAAGGCGTCTTAAAATATGCAAAAGACTATAAAAAATTTGAAGGTAAAACTGAAGCGGAAATTGATGCAGAAGTGGCGTTAATTGCTGACAAAGGGATGCCATCATTACAAGAACTTCGTGAGTTTATTGCGCAGACTCGAAAAGAAATTGATATGATTTATGCCCCTATATTTGTCGTACAAGCGACAAATGATGAGGTTATAGAGACAGAATCTGCCAACATTATATATAATCAAACTGAGTCACTAGAAAAGTATATCAAGTGGTATGAAAACTCAAAACATGTCATTACATTAGATCAAGAAAAAGATCAACTACATGAAGATATTTATCGTTTTTTAGAAGGGCTAAATTGGGCACACTAAAAATGAATAAGGTTTTTTATATGAGGGAGGGAATAGTATGACAGACAAAAAAGATTCACTACAAAGTCGTTTACTCGATTTTTTCGGTGAAGAAGAATATAAACCGTTAACCGTTGGAGAAATCGAAGACGAATTCGGGTTTGAAGATGCAGAAGAATTTAAGGAGCTTGTCAAAACGCTTGTGCGAATGGAAGGGCAGGGCTTAGTTGTTCGCTCACGCTCCAATCGCTATGGCTTACCGGAGCGCATGAATTTACTCCGTGGTAAATTTATCGGTCATGCAAAAGGATTTGGCTTTGTGACACCAGATATTGAAGGGATGGATGATGTATTCATTCCACCGCACGAAGTAAATGGTGCCATCAATGGCGACACGGTCCTAATTCGCGTATTAAAGGAATCCTTTGGCGATCGCCGTGAAGGCACTGTGACAAAGGTTGTGGAACGCGGACAAACAACATTTGTAGGCACATTCCAAGCAAATAGAGGATTTGGCTTCGTCGTATTGGACGATAAAAAACTACCAATGGACATCTTTATCGCAAAAGGCGATACATTAGGTGCGGTTGATGGTCACAAAGTTGTCGTGGAAATTGCCACATGGCCAGAAGATTTAAAATCAGCAACAGGCTATATTACAAAAATTTTAGGGCATAAAAATGACCCAGGTGTCGATATTTTATCGATTCTGTATAAACATGACATTCCACCAGAGTTTCCAGAAGAAGTCATCGCTGCTGCACAACGTGTGCCAGATGAAATTTCACCAGCCGATTTAGAAGGTCGTCGTGATTTACGCCATGAAACCATCGTTACTATCGATGGTGCAGATGCCAAAGATTTAGATGATGCGGTAACAGTGACAAAAAATGTAGACGGTACTTACAAGCTTGGCGTACATATTGCAGATGTCAGCTACTATGTAACACAAGGCTCTGTAATTGATATTGAAGCATATGACCGAGCGACAAGTGTCTATTTAACAGACCGCGTTATCCCAATGATTCCACATCGACTGTCAAATGGTATTTGTTCATTAAATCCACAAGTAGACCGACTAACGCTATCATGTGAAATGATTATTGATGGCAATGGGAATGTGATTGCACATGAAATTTTCCAAAGTGTTATTAAAACGACAGAGCGTATGACGTACAAAGATGTTTATAAAATTCTAGAAGAACAAGATGAAGCGCTAATTGCTCGCTATGAGTCGCTTGTACCGATGTTTAAAAACATGGCAGAGCTATCGAAAATTTTACGTCGCAAACGTGAGTTACGTGGTGCTATTGACTTTGACTTTAAAGAGTCGAAAGTAATCGTCGATGAAGATGGCTGGCCAGTCGATATTGAACTGCGTGAACGCACTGTAGCAGAGAAGTTAATTGAAGATTTCATGCTTGCTGCCAACGAAACAGTAGCAGAACATTTCCACTGGATGAATGTACCGTTCCTATACCGTATTCACGAAGATCCAAAGCCAGAAAAACTACAACGCTTCTTTGAATTCGTCACGAACTTCGGTATTTTAATTAAAGGTACAGGCAATACGGTGCATCCAAAAGCATTGCAAGATGTGTTAACAGCCATTGAAGGCATGCCAGAGGAGCCAGTTATTTCGACGATGTTACTACGCTCTATGCAACAAGCGAAGTACTATCCAGAAAGCATTGGTCACTTCGGTTTATCGACAGATTTCTATACCCATTTCACATCACCAATTCGTCGTTACCCTGACTTAGTTGTCCACCGTTTAATTCGCACGTACTTAATTAATAAAGATACGTCGAAAGAAACGCTTGCACAGTGGTCAATGGCAATGGATGAAATTGCCGACCATACATCTGAACGTGAACGTCGTGCAGTTGATGCAGAACGCGATACAGATTCGCTGAAAAAAGCACAATATATGTCTGATAAAATCGGGGAAGAATTTGAAGGTATTGTTTCATCTGTTACGAACTTCGGTATCTTTATCGAGCTACCAAACACGATTGAAGGACTTGTGCATATTAGCAATATGACCGACGATTATTATCGCTTCGATGATCGCCAAATGATGATGATTGGGGAACGTACAAACCGCCAATTCCGCATCGGTGATGAAGTCAAAGTACGAGTTGCAAACGTCATTATCGAGGAGTCATCAATTGACTTTGAAATCGTAGGAATGGTAACTTCTTATGGAAGAACAAGAAAAGCCACACCTACTGTTATTCATGCACGCAAAAACTATAGTGACAACAAAGACGGACGCAGCAGCCGTAGCAATCGTTCAGGCGGTGGCAGAGGTCGCCGTGACGAGGAAAAACCAAGCCATGGCGACTCTTCAAAACGCAGAGAACGCGGTGACAGTGATCGCGATCCACGTGGCCGACGCAAAGACAGCTCAAGCCCTGGCCCGAAAAAAGGCGTAAAACAAAAACAAAAGTTTTACGAAGGCATCGCTAAAAAAGGCAAAAAGAAAAAAACAAAACGTAAATAATGAAAAAATCCAGCGTGAGCAGGCTAAGTCCTGCTCAACCTTTGAATAGAGGGTGAACTAAATGGCAAAAGGTACTGGGAAAGTATTAGCACAAAATAAAAAAGCGGGACATGACTACTTTATTGAAGACACAATTGAAGCGGGCATGGTACTAACAGGCACAGAAATTAAAGCTATTCGTGCAGGCAAAGTCCAATTGCGCGACTCGTACGTTCGAATTACAAACGGCGAAGCATGGATTAGCAATATGCACGTTAGCCCATTCGACCAAGGGAACCGTTTCAACCATGATCCATTACGCGCCCGTAAATTGCTCCTGCATAAAAAGCAAATCGGCGAACTAGTCGGCGCAGTCAAACGCGACGGTTACACCATTATCCCTTTAAAAATGTACATTAAAGACGGCTACGCCAAACTACTAATCGGCGTCGGCAAAGGGAAAAAAGACTACGACAAACGCGACGACATGCGCAAAAAAGAAGCAAAACGTGAAATGGAACGCACCTTCAAAGCAAAAAATCAATACTAGTAGATTACGAGGAAGGCTCACCACTTGTTGTGGTGAGCTTTTTTCAATGATGTTTGCAGGTATTTGAGAGGGTGAGGAGGTTTACCCGCGAAACGAGGGGAAATACCCGCGAAGAGAGGAGGTTTATCCGCGGAATAAAGAGAAATACCCGCGAAGTAAGATGATTTACCCGCGGAACAAAAGAATATCACCTAAAGAACAAAAAATTTTCCATTTACTTGAGATTTTTTAAACGTTTTTACGTTGTTAAAGTAAGGAGGTGGGGTCTCATGGATATGCAGCTGATACAAAAAATCATTGCCGGGGATCAACAAGCTTTTCGCATCATTGTTGACACATATAAGCAGCCACTTGTCAGCTATTTAACATATCAAACGAACGACGAGGAATTGGCGAAAGATATTGCACAAGAATCATTTATCAAATGCTATGAAAACTTACTTCATTTTAAAGGTGGCTCTTTTAAGGCTTGGCTTTTTCGTATCGCGATTAATCAACTGATTGATTTTAAAAGAAAGCATAAGGAAGATGCAACACCACTTGAGGAAACGCCCTCATTAGAAACACCTGAAGTATTAATAATCAAAAAAGAACAGAACGCGTTACTTCAGCAATGGCTTGCAACATTGGAACACAAAACGCACCAAGTTTTCGTCCTAAAGTATGCTAGTAATTGCTCTTATGAAGAAATCGCTGAGACACTTAATATTCCAATATCCGAAGTACGAAACCGACTGCATAGAACAAAGAAACGGCTAAGAAACGCTATGTTGAAGGGAGAGATTAATAATGAACTGCTTATCAACTGAAGAAATGCACGATTTTATAGATGGACGAATAGAAGATAACAAAATGATGCAAATGGACAAGCATATTCAATCATGCGCAACCTGCTCTGCATTACTGGATGAACAACTTGAAACAGAACAGCTAATAAGCTACCTGTTTCCTCTGGTACATGTTGACGATTCATTTACAAATCAAGTGATGAATCAATTACCAAAGAAAAATACTTCACTTACAAAAAAGCGAGACTGGCGAGCAACTTTTGTAGCAGTCGCATTCGTCACAGCGGCATTATTATTTCTAGTATTCTCGACTATGCAGCAGGAGCCAACAACTAGTTCTACACCCATTACGATAAAAGTAAAAGACGTTAAGCTCACAGACGCTTACATTACAGTGACTCTAGCTACATCTGGCTACAATGGTGATGAAAATTTCTTCAATGAAGCAACCGTGGGAGATGTAGCACTCGTACTACCAAACGGGAAAAGTGAAATTGCTAGTTATTCTGCAGAGCAATCAATGAATGAAATTAAATTTGAGTTCCCCTTATTTAATGTGACACATGATGAATTTAAACTTCTTTTTAACTATCAACACATTTATGATGTAGATGGTCAGTGGACGTTTGAAGTACCGATTGATCGCAAGGAATTGTTAGCTCAAACAGAGACTGTCACGCTACGTTCCACGTTTGAAAAAGACGGCGTTGATGTAAACTTTATCCGTGCGCAACATGGACCACAAAACTCTCTCTTCAAATTTGAAACAAAATTTACGGAGGACATGGCAACATTTGTAGAGCAACAAGTAGAAAAGTTTACAGCTGATTTACCGCTAGCAGAAAAAGAAGCTTATGCAGGCTATAATGCACAAATATTATATGACGTTATTGACGCTGATGGACAAAAATTACAACGCTCGATGCCTGAAGATAACGTCAATATTCAAAATGATCGTTACGCTCATACGGAAACAATTAGTGCCTATCCAAGTGTAAAAGAAGGCGGCTATATAGCTGTTACTGGTGCCAAGCTTGAGTTGCCGACGAATGTCCGACATCCGCTAACTTTGGACCAATTACCGTACTCCTTTACTTATAAAGATACAGTATATGAAGTAAAGCTCTTACCCAACCAACGTCTTGAAATTTCCTCAGACGCAAAGGCTACGACGATTAACGACTGGCATATTACAGTGAACAATAAAACAGCATGGGATACAGCCCGTGTTCGAAAAGATAAAGAAAAACAGTATACAACAATCACATTCGATAAGGGGATTCAATTAGATTCGTTTATCCTTTACGGTCAAACAGAATTACAATATGTTTACTTTGATGAACCAATTCGTGTGGATATACGATAATCTAAAAACACCTTTTGATTAATAATTTTCAAAAGGTGTTTTTCATTTGCTATACTTTTTGGGCGTTGAAAGGGGACCTATCAAACTGTAAATAAGGCACTATACTTGAAGTACAGCTTGGTTTGTTTTATAATATGTATTGTTAATGCCAGATGTATTGAAGCGTAGTACTACTCTTCAACCGTACTAGAAGCAATTCTAGCTCTTTGTTTGATCGACGCCACGTGCCTCGCATCATATTCAAGGGGACGTTACGGATTCGACAGGGATGGTTCAAGCTTTGGTCGCGCGTCGGAGGTCTCGGCTCCGTCATCAACGGAAGTTATATAATAACTGGCAAACAACAAAACTTAGCTTTCGCAGCGTAAGCTCGTAAGCGCTCTGCCTCTCTATCGCCCATGTAGAGTACGTAGGGCCCAACTTTAGTGGGATACGGTCGATGGTGCCACCTGAGTCACCGGCAAGAGATTTCCAGGTTAGCGTACAGGACGCCTGTTTGTCGGCATAATGCTACGCGAAACGCAAATGGACAAACTACACGCGTAGAAGCTGAAGTATTGGAGTCTTTGGACGCGGGTTCGACTCCCGCCGTCTCCATTAAGTAGCTCAAACCATAGTAATGACAAGGCTTTAAAAAAGTGTGGTAACAATTGTGGTAACAATTCACTTTTATTTAGCTTTAAATTCAATAATTTGAGCAGGTTTGAAGTCGTTTTCCATATCGAGAACGGCTTCTTTTTCTGTTGTGGGATATAAGTGACTATAAGTGTTTAAAGTGGTAGCTACATCACTATGTCCAAGACGTGCTGCGATTACAGAAATGATTGTACCTTTGTTAATCAAATAAGAAGCATGCGAATGTCTAAAATCATGTATTCTTATTTTCTTTACTCCTGATAAAGCAACATATTTCTCGAACCGTCTGTCCAAAGTAGTTGTTGAAATACTATCATTGATCTCACCAAATACTACATAGTTCAACTTTGGGTTACGTTCTAATTTAATGGCACTTAATAAAGTCATAACATTTTTAGGCATTAATATTTTTCTACGTGATGCCTCAGTTTTTGTTGTTGTTACTTTTCGGTTATATTCTGTTTTATCTACATTGATAGCGTTAGTATCAAAATCTAAATCAGCCCATGTTAAAGCTAATAATTCACCCTTACGCATGCCACTATAATACAATGTCATGAACAATGCGTAGTACAAATCATCATCCACTACTGATACAAAAGATTTGAATTCTTCAAGAGTCCAAAAATTCACGTGTTTATTTTCTTTTAAATCAACATTACCAACAATTGAAGCTGGATTTTCTTTAGTGTACTCATTCTTAATAGCAAAGTTAAAAACAGCGGATAAAGTTGTGTGGATCTTCTTAATATGTGAAGCCGCCATTTTACTTTCAATGAGCTTATCTTGGAATTTAACAATGTCACGTTGCTTAATATTCCGTAATTCCTTACGTTTAAAATGCGGTATTAAATGTACATCTATAATACTGCTTATTTTAATATAAGAGGATTCTTTGCGTCGTTTCTGGTACCAACTTAAATACTCTTTTGCTACGAATTCAAATGTTACGACTTCTTCTACAATGCCTTCAGCTTCTAACTTCGCTTCAGCCAACAATGCAATTTTTTCTGTTTTAAAACCCCTTCGTTTAACTTGTTTTTTAGAACCATCAGGTTGTTCTATTCTAGTGATAAAATACCATGTTCCTCTAGATTCATCTTTATATACTGCCACATAAATATCTCCTTTCGAATAATCATCCTATTCAGTTATATTTACAAGTAAATCACCCCTCTCAAATTGAGAATGTTTGTTCTATTTTTTATAAAAATTTTTACCATCTATGCTTTTTAAAGATAATAGTTCTTCAGGAACTCCATTTTCTTTAATAGCATCAAAGATGGTAAAACATGAATCGTTTTTTTCTGCAAACAATTCGTCAGGTAATAACAGTTCAACAGCAAATGTATTAGCCTCTATTTCTAATTTATCTGTTGAGAATAGAGTATGTATTTTTAAAAAGGATGTGTTAGTATCCGGGTGCTGAACTGCATGACCTAATTCATGGCCACAAATAAAGATTTGAGTTTTTAAATCAGCATCTTGATTGATATGAATGATAGGTACTCTAAAATGCTTACTGTAATATCCTAGTGCATTACCTAATGGTTCGAACACAATGAGAATACCCATATATTTAGCAATTTTAAATGGATCATTGGTGCCATATTTTTTTACTAATTGATTAACGATTGACTTAATTGACGACACACGCAACACTCCTATTAACGGTACTTTTTAGGTGTGAATTTCTGTTTTGCTACACGTTTAGCTAGTCTTAATGAATTTTCTAAGCTGGATATTAATAACTCTCTATCTTCTAATTCTTCCTCACTTAATTCATCTAAAGTTCTCCCATCAAAAGATGCATGCCCCATTTTAGATAACCCTTCAAGCATTTTTTGAAGTTCTACTTGTATAGATTGTTCATCTTTTTCAGTTAGTTTTGGATTAAAGGAAATAACTTTATCATCATTTATTCCCAATAAGTAATCGGATGACACTTTGAAGTAATCAGCTATAATTCTTACGTATTCCATTTTTGGATCTGTCCCATTTTCATAACGAGAAAGCATACTTTTACTTATATTAGTATCGTATAGGGTATTAAGTTTATTTGCTAATTCTTCAAGACTTTGTTTACCTCTTAATTCTTTTAACCGTTCACCGAACGTGTTCATACGCTATTCTCTCCTATCACTATTCCTCTTATGGGAATATTTTATAATATAAGTTCCATTATTGCAACAATTAATCAAAAAATAATTCCACTTAAGGAACTATTTATGTTGACATGGCAAAAAATATGAATTATATTTGAGTTGTTCCTAAAATGGAACGTTGGGAGGTGAAAGAATTTGGATACAAGAAATAGACAACCTTACAACAAGATAAAAGCATTTTTAGTTGAAAATGAAATAAAACATAAAGATGTTGCAGTTTTGTTAGAAATGAAGCCAAATACAATATCAAAAAAACTCAATGGATTTGGTGGAGATTTTACATTAGAAGAAGCAAAATTGATGCATGTTGAACTCGGCGTACCCATCGCCTATTTTTTTGAACCTAACGTTCCTAAAAAGGAACGACGGATGATTTCATGAAGGAGGTGATTTATATGAAGGACAACTAAACCTTTCGATTGGAGTGAGTTATATGTATTACAAATTGTATGTTGCACGTAAAGAAAACAAATTAAAACAAGTAGATGTTGCCAAAAAACTAAATATTCACAGTGTCACTTATAGTCGAAAGGAGACTGGCGAAAAAGAGTTTACATTGTCCGAAGCATTCAAGCTTGCCGAAATGTTCGATACTACTGTGGATAAGCTTTTCGGAGGTTAAACCGAATGAACACAACCAACAAACAATGGTTAGCGATGTCGGATGAGGAAAAACGGGTTGCTTTAAATAAGCGATTGAGAGGTGAAGGTAAATGACAGAGCAAGAATTTTGCGATTGGCTGCTCGAAGATTACGGCTGGCAAGCTACAAAATAATTAATATTCATGTTGCAGGTAAAATAATCCGCGTTTTGTACGCGAAAGGAGGCGAGATTGGCGGATGGCTCACTATGAATGTAAATATTGTGATTCCTGTTTTGGTTCAACTTTGATCGATGGTGATCGAGTGTGTGTTGGATGTGGGGCTGAATGGGCAGATGCAAAAATTCTAGTAGAAGATGAGGAAGAAGGTGAAAACAAATGAACATTAAACCAGTACCAGTTGCATTAGTCGGTGAAGCCTTAACAAGTGTTACGCCACTGTATGAGTTACACCAAATTGCTTGCGAGTTACCTTTAAACGTTCTATCAGATGTTAAACAGCGAATAGGTGATTGGCTAGCAAGTGGTGGAAAAGAAACGGATCCATACATTAAACAACAAGTTGCATATGCAAAGAAAGTTTACCAGGCATTGAGAGGAGGTGAAAGAGGATGAATAAATACACAGGAGAGTTTTATGTCCAAAGCACTGGTAATGACAAAATTTTCGTTGGCAATCGTGTACGTTGTAGCTGGAACTCTAAAGGTTATAGTGGCGGCTGTTGGCATGGCGTAATAACACGTATCACATCAAAAGGCATTTATATTGATGTCGGCAATAAGCGTGATAAATACGTATGCTTCGTTGATATTCAAGAATTATCAATATCAGTTTAAAAAAGAGGTGAAAAAAGGATGAAACTTCAATCTGCAGATGAAATGAAAAAAGTTTCTGGAAGTAATTTTAGTAAATTGAAGGCAAATGCATTGGAAAGCGATGAATTTAAAAAACTTATTAAAGGGATTGAAACGCAAGCTGAAAAAGGTCTTTGTGAGTACACATATTACCACAATACAGACAAACAAATTGTATCCATTTTTCAATCGGTACTACTAGAGAATGGCTACAAAGCTAGTAGGCATCTTTCAGATTTAGGTCTAACTATTAAATGGTAGGAGGAAATCAAATGAAATCAACAGGTATTGTACGTAAGGTAGACGAACTTGGTCGCATTGTTTTACCAAAAGAGCTAAGACGTACTTTAGGAATCGAGGAAAAGGATCCAGTAGAAATTTATATCGATGGTAACCAAATCATTCTACAAAAATATTTACCAAACAGTGAAAAAGAAGATGTAATTTCATCTTTACAAAAGATGGCTTCAAGTGCTAAAAACCCAAACGTGATTGAGACTATTGAACGTGCAATTAAATTAATTCGGTAGGGGTTGAGTCTAATGAATGTTAAGGATGATATTACTTATGACAAATATGGACGTATGCAGTACCATCCAGAGTTTCATTTTTCTCATGGTAAACCTTTTAGTGAATCGGAACTTGAATACATTTGTAAGTTTTACGAGGTGGACCACACTAGAATGATTTCATTTGCAATTGGAAGGACAGAACACACTATTCGATCAAAAGTAGACTCTCTAAGAAAAAAGGACTATTCAATCATTATAAAAATCTTAATAAGCATTGGTAGGTGGATTGTTTGAAAACAGTTGAAGATTATCCAAGCGAAGATATGTACGGTACTGAAATTCAAAAAGGGGATATTTATTATATTTTCGGTGAATCAGTTGTCTTAGAAAGTAATTTAGATGATTACCTTACAGAGCATCTAAAGGGTGAAATGCTCCTTGCAAAATAAAATGAGCCCATACCGTTGCACCGGATATAGGCTCACAAGTAATACACCAATATCAACACTATAACACGAAAAGAGGTAAACTTATATGAATTTTACATTGAATATCCAAGCACCAGGTCTTGAAAACGCCCTGAATAACTTAGCTTCTGCACTACAAGGAAACGTTGTTAATGTTGCGTCGGTTGTTAGCGAACCTCAATCAGTTCCGCAACACCACCAACATCAGCCAATGCCTGAACAAATTCAACAACCTGCAGCTGTTCCAACTTCTACGCCAGTACAGCAACCAATGCACCAGGTACAAGGGCAACAACCTATGGCTCAACCACCTGTTCAGCAACAACAGCCAATGCCTCAACAAACTGTGCCAACTTCGCAAACATCTTATTCAATGGATCAATTAGCTGTAGCTGCAACTCAACTTATGGACGCAGGAAAACGAGAACAATTAATGCAACTTCTAGCGACATTTGGTGTACAAGCTTTAACAACTTTACCGCAAGAGCAGTATGGCGCTTTTGCAACAAAATTACGTGAGCTAGGTGCAAACATATGACGAAGGAAATTAAGCACGCTGAGAGGGCGCACGCGCTACTTTCGGCCTCTGCATCCTCTCGTTGGTTGAATTGTACACCTAGTGTCCGTTTAGAAGAACAGTTTCCTGATTCAACGTCTACTTATGCCGAAGAAGGTACACTTGCACACGAAATAGCGGAATTAAAGCTTCGTAAATACTATACCGAGCCTATGAGTCAACGCACGTTTAACACTCGTTTGAACAAGATGAAAAAACACGAATTGTTCCAGGAAGAAATGTTGAAACATACAGACACATACCTGGAATACTTGCAGGGCCTTACAATCGGCATGAAATCAACGCCTTATGTAGCAGTAGAAAAAAGGATTGATTATAGCGCTTATGCGCCTGAGGGCTTTGGTACAGTAGACTGCTTAATTATTAGTAGTGACACGCTTTACGTAACTGATTTTAAATACGGTAAAGGTGTTTCAGTGAGTGCCGAAAACAATCCTCAAATGAAGCTTTATGCATTAGGTGCTTTGATTGAATATAGCTTTTTGTATCCAATTAAATCTATTAAATTGGCAATTATCCAACCTCGTTTAAATAGTATTTCAGAATTTGATTTTACAGCTGATGAATTACTGGCATGGGGAGAGGAAATAAAACCGATTGCTCAACAAGCTTTTGAAGGTGTAGGGGAGTTTGTGCCAGGTGAACACTGTAAATTCTGCAGAGCTAAAGCACAATGCCGAGCAAGGGCAGACCAATACGCAGCATTAGACGATTTTAAACAAATGAAACCGCCATTGTTAAGCAATGAGGAAGTTGGCCAAGTTTTAGAAAAAGCACAGCATATTGAGTCATGGGTCAAAGCTTTAAAAGATTATGCCTTAACAGAAAGCTTAAAAGGCACAGAAATAGCAGGATGGAAAGCTGTTGCTGGCCGAGGTTCAAGATCCTTTACTGATTTAGATTCCGCATTTGCTCACTTAAAAGAGAACGGAATTGATGAAGCTTTGCTTTATGATCGTGTACCATTGACTGTTTCACAGATTGAAAAAGTATTAAAAACTGAACAATTTAGAAGTTTGCTAGAAGAACCTGGACTTGTTCAAAAATCCGCAGGAAAACCAACGCTTGCACCAATAGGAGATAAACGAAAGCAGATCTTCAATGCTCCAGATGCCGCAAGCGATTTTAACTAAACCATTCAAAAAGGAGAAATGAAATTATGACTAATCAAAATCCAACTCGTGTTGTTACAGGTGAAGTACGTTTAAGCTATGTGAATTTATTACGCCCTCGCGAAACTCAAAGTGGGGCTATGAAATTCAGCACCACTTTACTTATTCCAAAATCTGATTTTGCTACAGTACAGCGCATAAATGCGGCAATTGAAGCAGCAAAACAAATTGGTAAAACAAAAGTTTGGAACGGTGTTATTCCTCCAATGGTCGCTATTCCTTTACATGATGGGGACGGTGTTAAGCCTTCTGACGGTATGCCGTTTGGCGATGAATGCAAGGGTCATTGGGTTTTATCCACTTCATCAGGAGCCGATCAGCCTCCTAAGATTGTTGATATTAACCTTAATCCTGTTATTGATCCAACAGAAGTTTATTCAGGAATGTATGCACGTGTAGCAATCAATTTCGCACCTTATGCACAAGCAGGTAAAAAGGGTGTTGGCTGTTACCTAAGTACAAACGTTCAAAAAACACGTGATGGAGAGCCTTTAGGAGCATCGGCACCAGCTGCAGCTGATGATTTCGGGCAAGGTCTAGGAGGAGCGCCAGGTGTACAAGTGGATCCGGCTCAATTGCCTTTTAACCAACCACAATACTCACAACAACCACCAGCTCAACCTGGTTATGGCCAATATCCACAATACCAACAACAACAACCGCCAATGCAACAAGGATATGGTCAACAGCATCCTATGCCTCAGCAAGGATATGGCCAACAACAGCAACAACCTGCACCACAGCAACAACAGTTTGATCCAATTACTGGCGCACCAATCGGTGGCGTTTATGGACTATGATTCAATCATTAAATATCGACATTGAGACTTTTAGTAGCGTTGATATTAAAAAGGCGGGATTGTACAAATATGTGCAATCCCCCGATTTTCAAATATTGCTTTTTGCGTACTCAGTGAACGGTCAACCTACACAGATTATTGATTTAGCACAGGGCGAAATGATACCTCAAAACATTATTCAAGCTTTGGCTGATCCTTATGTAACAAAGCACGCTTATAACGCGGCCTTTGAATGGTATTCATTAAGTAAATTTTTTAAGACTCCTTTAGAACAATGGCGCTGTACGATGTTTCACGGCTTATATTGTGGATTTACAACCGGTCTTGGGCCAACAGCTGTTGCGCTAGGTTTACCTCAAGATAAAAGGAAAATGACTGCAGGTACAGCTCTTATTAAACTATTTTGCACACCGACAAAGCCGAACAAGAAGAATGGTGGTCGTACTCGCACGTTACCTCATCATGAGCCTGAAAAATGGTTGCTTTTTAAGGATTATTGCGTGCAAGACGTTGAAGTTGAGAAAGAAATTGCAAGGCGGCTATATCGTTTTCCAGTACCGCAAGCTGAACAGCAGCTTTGGGAGCTAGATCAGCGAATAAATTTAAGAGGTGTAAAGATTGACCAAGAGCTAGTAGAAGGTGCTTTACATGTTGACGCCTTAACTACTGCAGTACTAACAATTGAAGCCTCAAATATCACAAAACTTGCGAATCCTAATAGTACTCAGCAACTTACTGTGTGGCTTGAAAGTAAGGGAATTCAGGTTGAAAATCTTCAAAAAGAAACGGTTTCTAATTTAATAAATGAGTCAACCGGTGAGGTAAAACGAGTTTTAGAAATCCGGCAAGAACTTTCAAAAACAAGCGTAAAGAAATACCAAGCAATGATGGAAGCTGTGGGTGAAGATGGACGAGTAAGGGGCCTTTTACAACACTATGGTGCGAACCGGACAGGAAGATGGGCCGGGCGATTAGTACAAGTGCAAAACCTACCTCGAAATTACCTTGATACATTGGGACTTGCTAGGGATTTAGTAAGTACCAAAAAGGTTGAAACACTTAAATTCATTTATGGGAATGTACCTGATACTTTGTCTCAGCTTGTACGAACAGCATTTATACCAAGTAAGGGTAATACTTTGTTAATTTCAGATTTTAGTGCTATTGAGGCGCGTGTCATTGCCTGGCTAGCGGGTGAACAATGGCGCTTAGACGTGTTCAATACACACGGGAAGATTTACGAGGCCTCAGCCTCACAGATGTTTGGCGTTCCACTTGAACTGATTAAAAAGGGTAATCCAGAATACGAGTTACGACAAAAAGGGAAAGTGGCCGAACTTGCTTTAGGGTATCAAGGGGGATCCGGTGCGCTTATACAAATGGGAGCCTTAAATAACGGCTTATCAGAAGACGAGTTACCGGACATTGTAAGGCGCTGGCGGTCTTCAAATAAAAGAATCGTAGATTTATGGTACTCATTAGAAAATGCGGCGCTTGCAGTATTACGAACAGGGCAACCAGTGGGCGTTAAAGGCTTACTATTCGCTAGGGAAAGCGATATTCAAAACGGATTAGATTTCTTAACTGTCACACTACCAAGTGGCCGCAAATTGTACTACGCAAAACCTTTTCTTGCTGAAAATGATTTCGGTAAAGAAGCTATCCATTATTGGGGCATGGATCAAACAACTAAAAAGTGGAGCAAGGTTTCTACTTATGGGGGTAAATTAACCGAGAACATTGTCCAAGCCGTTGCTCGTGATTGTTTGGCCGAAACATTAAAACGTTTAGAAATTTCAGGTTATGAAACCGTGATGCACATTCATGACGAGGTTGTGCTTGATGTACCAGTGCATTTAGCTGATTTGGATAAAGTGGCGGCCATTATGGGCCATCCTATAGCCTGGGCGCCAGGATTGCCGTTAAATGCCGATGGCTTTATTTCGGCTTATTACATGAAAGATTAGGAGGGTAAAAGTATGTCCTATGAGGATCATTTTAATTCTATTGTTAAAAAATTACGATCTGAGGCGCAAAGCATTAAAAGTAAATTAAGAGCGCAAAACATTGACCGTGATAAAGAATGGAAATTAGAAAATCAATTGGTCAAGCTTCAAAATACAATTGCTCAGTTTGACACCAAGAAAGTAAAACCTCGAAAACTTTCAAATGGATCTGTTGTAAATGTGTTTATTCTTGATGCTTTTTTAAAGAAATTAAAACAGTTTGACCATGAATTAGTTGAAACAAGTGATGGGCTAGAATTGCGATATTGGTCTAAAAAACATCCGGAGCATTCAAAAGGGAAAATGATATTTTACGCCCTGGATCGGTACTTACTCTTTGAAATTCCTTTCTTAGAAGAATCTTATAGAGTGGTAAAGCTTGAAAAGGCCCTGGCATAAGGAAGGATGAAAGCTGCTATGCAACATAATCGACAAATAACAATATCGGCAGCTGGGAGCAGGAAAGCGACTGTATGGCCTGCTCAAAAATTATATTGGTCTGAATTAGTTGAACGGTTACGTACACCAATCAGAGGCACAGAAGCATTAGAAGAATATCTGAAAATGCCTAAGTCGCAACAGGACGAACTTAAAGACGTCGGGGGCTTTGTTGCTGGTGAATTATTAAATAACAGACGTAAAGCCACAAACGTATTAAGCCGTGACATTTTAACACTCGATTTGGACAACATCCCGTCCAGTGGTACTCAAGATGTACTGAGAAGGTTGGAAGGTCTAGGGTGCGCTTATGTAACGTATAGCACACGTAAACATCATGAGAGCAAGCCGCGTTTACGTGTGCTTGTTCCTTTTAACCGGACCGTTACAGCAGATGAATACGAGCCCTTAGCGCGTAAAATGGCATCAATTATCGGGATTTCTTTCGCGGATCCTACAACATTTGAAGCTTCAAGGCTGATGTATTGGCCGAGTTGTTCAGCTGATAGTCAGTATGTATTTCAGTTTGGCGATAAACCGTTTTTAGACGCTGACGGTGTGTTGGCTATGTACGGTGATTGGCGCAACATTCAGGAATGGCCGGAGGTACCAGGAGCAGGGCAAGCACATGTTCGTTTAGCAGCCAAGCAAGGGAATCCGTTAGATAAACGAGGAGTGATTGGGGCCTTTTGTCGCCAATACGATATACACGCGGCCATTGATACATTTTTACCTGGTGTCTATACGCCAACAGATGATGGTAGTGGCCGTTATACGTTTATTGAAGGATCAACCGTTGGTGGTGCTGTTATTTATGAAGATGGGTTATTTCTTTACTCGCACCATGCAACTGATCCTTGTAGTGGGAAACTAGTAAATGCTTTTGATTTAGTGCGGTTGCATAAATACGGGGATTTAGATGATGAAGCAAAGGCAGATACACCGGTAAATAAATTACCTTCATTCATGCAAATGAGTTCATTCGCTTTAAACGATGCTGGTGTGGCAGCCGTGATGAACCAGGAACGTTATGAACGTGCAGTTGCAGACTTTGGCCAACCGGGGAATGTAGCAACGACAGGGGATGAAGTGAGTTGGATTCACAAATTAAAATTGAATCCTGCTAATGGCCAGCCACAGCGAACAAGTGAAAATGTGCTAATTACTTTAGAAGGTGATACAAATTTACGTGGCCGGATCCGGTTAGATGAATTTGCAAATGCCATTGTCGGTTTTGCACCGATGCCCTGGGCGCCTCGTGATCAGGAACAAGGTTCTTTTCAATGGGGTGAAAATGATGATTTTGGCCTAGCAATCTATTTAGAAAAAGTGCTAGGTTTTCAATCGAAAGACAAGATTAAGCCTGCATTAAATCAGTGTGCTGCACGTAACCGGTTTAATCCTGTTACAGAATACTTAAACAATGTTACCTGGGATGGTGTGAAACGATTAGAGACACTATTTATTGAATATCTTGGTGCAGCAGATACACCTTATGTGCGTGCTGTTACACGTAAATCATTTGTTGCTGCAGTATCAAGGGCAATGGTTCCAGGCTGTAAATATGACACAATGCCTGTATTAACAGGGGCTCAAGGTTTAGGTAAAACCACGTTAATACAGATGATGGGGAAAGCCTGGTTTACGAATAGTGTCGAAACTTTTGAAGGGAAAGAGGCTGCTGAATTGCTACAAGGCACGTGGATAGTTGAGATTGGTGAAATGGGTGCCTATAATCGTTCAGATTTAAATACGATTAAGGGCTTCCTAAGTCGAACATTTGACCATTATCGTGCTGCTTATGCAGCGAAAACAGAAAAGCATCCAAGGTGTTGCGTGTTCTTTGGTACCAGTAACCGAAGTGACTATTTAAAAGATGCAACCGGAGGCCGCCGTTTTTGGCCAGTTGATGTTGGTGTGCAGCATAACGTGAAAAGTGTGTTCCAACATTTAAGTAGTGAAGTGGATCAGTTATGGGCTGAGGCCGTGATGTATTGGCGGCTGGGCGAGTCGCTGATATTAACTGGCGAATTGTTAGAAGAAGCGCAACGTCAACAGGAGAGTCATTCAGAACAGGATCCACGTGAAAGTCTGATACGTGAATTTGTTGAGCGTAAAGTACCTTTAGACTGGCAGAAAAAAGATGTTAGCACAAGGAAAGCGTATTGGGGTGGCGAGTTCGGAAATCCGGAAGTTGTCACAGAAGAACGTGATCGGATTTGTGCAGTAGAAATTTGGGTTGAATGTTTGCAGGGCGAGATCCGCAACATGAAGCGTACGGATTCAATAGCTATAAATGATGTAATCGGAAAAATGGAAGGATGGGAAAAGCAAACAAACGCTTTTAGATTCGGCCCTTATGGAAAAGTGAAAGGCGGATTTATCAGAAATTAAAATGTCAACCTTCCTTCGTTTTCAACGTCAACTTTGGCCTGTTTTGTCAACCTTCTAAAAAATGTAAAATGTCAACCTGTCAACCTCACAAAACATAGAAGGTTGACGGCAAAGTTGACGCTTGAAACCTTGTCATACCTACATTTATTTATATATGTCAACCTTGTCAACTTTAATATAAACAAATATATAAATTAGGCATATTAGGTGGATTAGGCGTATATACGTTATGCCTAAATAGCCTAATTATATATATAGGTGAAAATAGCAAAAGAAAGTAGACAAGGTTGACAAAGAATTGGAGGCTACTATTTTGAGAGAAAGAGATATTGAAACTCATTTACGAAACGAGATAAAGAAAATCGGAGGAAAAGCTTATAAATGGGAATCACCAGGTAACGCAGGTGTGCCGGATAGGATTATCTTTTTACCAAATGGCCAAGTGCATTTAGTAGAGTTGAAAGCGCCAGGTAAAAAACCAACAGCCTTACAACTTGCACAGCATCGAAAATTAGCATTACTTGGCCATCAAGTTTATGTGTTAGACAGCAAAGAAGCTGTAAATGGATTTATTCAGGATGTGATGT
Organism: Lysinibacillus sphaericus; assembly: GCF_002982115.1. GTDB lineage: Bacteria > Bacillota > Bacilli > Bacillales_A > Planococcaceae > Lysinibacillus > Lysinibacillus sphaericus. Next base: position 918,768 of record NZ_CP019980.1, read on the forward strand.
AAGCATGACAAAGTTTGTGCCGCATAGTTACCAAAAGTATTGCATTAATCGAGTGCTAAATACGCCAGCACTTGGATTGCTTCTAGATATGGGATTAGGAAAAACAGTAATCACATTAACCGCAATTAACGATTTAAAATATAACCGTTTTGCCGTACACAAAGTATTAGTTATTGCACCAAAAAAAGTTGCTGAAAGCACCTGGGCAAAAGAAGCCTCTAAATGGGATCATTTAAAGTTGCTGAGGATCTCAACAGTATTAGGAACTGCAGCAAAAAGAATAAGAGCATTAAATACACCGGCAGACATTTACATTATTAACCGTGAAAATATTCCCTGGCTAGTAGATTACTATAGACAATCCTGGCCGTTTGACATGGTAGTGATAGACGAGTTTTCAAGTTTTAAAAATCATTCCTCAAAGCGATTTAAAGCATTAAAAAATGTACGGCCACACATTCAACGAATAGTAGGCCTAACAGGGACGCCAGCACCAAACGGCTTATTAGATATATGGGCGCAAATTTATTTACTTGATGGGGGTCAACGTTTAGGGAAAAATATCACAGGTTTCCGTGAAAGATATTTTGAACCGGATCAACGTACAAGGGATCGAATATTCTCTTATGCGCCTAAAGCTGGCGGAGAAGATGCCATTCAAAATTTAATTGGGGATATATGTATTTCCATGAAAGCAGAGGATTATCTTGAATTACCGGACATTACCTACAACACGATACCGGTAATACTGGATAGCAAAGCAAAGAAAGCATATGAGAAATTAGAAAAGGAAATGTTACTTGAAATAGATGAATCAACAATTGATGCGGGATCCGCAGCTGTTTTAACCAATAAGCTTCTTCAACTATGTAACGGTGCAGTTTATGACGAAGATAGAAAAACTGTTGATGTTCACGATTGCAAGATTGAAGCCTTTAATGAGCTTATCGAAGGATTAAACGGAAAGCCGGCACTTGTCTTTTATAACTTCCAACATGATAAAGAACGGATAATTAAAGCACTTGGCAAGACAAGTTTAAGAGTACGAGAATTGAAAACACCACAAGATGAAACAGATTGGAACAATCGTCAAATTGATATTTTACTGGCACATCCTGCATCTGCAGCATACGGCCTTAATTTACAGCAAGGCGGCAATCACGTTGTATGGTTCGGTCTTAATTGGAGCTTGGAATTGTACCAACAAGCAAATAAACGTTTACACCGACAAGGGCAAACAGAAAAAGTAATCATTCACCATTTAACAGTATCAGGTGGAGTTGACGAGGACGTTATTTCAGCATTATTAGATAAATCAAGTACACAAGACCATCTAATGAATGCCTTAAAAGCAAGAATTGAGAAGGTAAAAGCAGCGTAAAGAGGTGGAAAATGTGAAGCAATCAAAATTAATCGAAGAAGTTACACAAATAGCAACTTTGAAAGCCATTGAGGTGTTTAATGACCAAAAGGAACAGGCTATACAGAAAGAACAAAGTAAACGACTGCATAATACTAAATTACTTCTAAAACATTATCAGGAGTTTAAGTTATACGTTGAAAAGATTGATGAAGATGTAAAAGTGTCTATTCCAAGAGTATTAGTATCAGAAGGGAAAAACCTTATTGACCTGATTACATTTGGCGAAGACATTATTAGTTCAATCAAAGAAACATCGAAACGAACAATTGCAATGGTACAGTACATTGATAAAGCACTCGACACGCTAGACTACATGTATAAGCAAGAAAACAACGTGAGGTATTTCAACATACTGAAAAAAAGATATGTAGATGGCCAAACAATTTCGTACCTGGCCGAATACTATCATATGAATGACAGAAGTATTTACAAAGCATTAGAAAGCGCAACCGAGAGGTTATCTATTTTATTGTTCGGAGTGTACGGTATCAAAGTCGAGTAGGGCAAAAAAAGGGCAACATAAAGGCAGTATTATCATGATAAGATGATAGTATCAACAGTTTTGTAAAAGTACCGATTTCCCTAAGTCGGTACTTTTTATTTACATTTACTAAAGTGTATGATAAAATACGAACGTAAGTTCCCTAGTGCTATTGCTTTATTTTATCTTGGAGTCATGTATAATTTTGTATAAAACTGTTGATAATTAGGGGATGATTACGAGTGGTTACTGTGACAGAATTACATGATTGGCTTCAAGATGCTGCAACAGAAAACGATATAAGATTATATTTTGTTAGAAAAAAAACAAATGGTGAGTATAATTCGTATTCTCCAAATATTAGTGAGGCCTTACATGATACTTTATTCTCAATTGCTTTTACTTCTATTCTTAGTATTAATGGTCTTGAACAGCGTCCGTTTAACCCAATTGGATCAATATCAGGCACTATCGAAACATATGATACTAATCAAGTACAAAATTTTGTACAAGTTTTAGAAAGTTTAAATGAGCAAGTAGTCAGCAGAGAACAATTGCTTGCTGAAGATATAGCAAAACTAAATTTTTATTGCCTTAAAATAACTAACTCTGAAGAAGAATCTATGTATCTGTTTAGAAGGGTTACGAAGTTTAATAAATTAACTAAAGGCAATGGATTTATGGGGCGATTTATTGAAGGTGGCTTTGAAAAGTTAGAGGGTAATCTATTGGGAATGGATGATGCGATAGATATCATAGTGTTTAATCAGGAGATGTTTATACTTAATCATATCTCATTAGAGAGGATATTCTCAATCCATGAACAATACTCCCAAAATGCTGAACAAGCATTACAGAGAATTGAGCAGTCAGGCAAAATTGAAAACTTTGAGAGCTTTAGAGAAGATTGTTTAAACGACAACAGAATAACAAGAACTTTAACTAAAGTATTGGATACACAAGATGCACTGGATAATGTGTTTGCAAACTTTCAAAATGTTGTTGAAGTAGTGGATCTTTTCCAATTGCCAATAGAGTTAATAGAGGATAATGAAAAGATTTTATACCAAGAAAAATCTCAATTGTTGGATATAATAAGATTGATAAAAGATTCTTATTATCGAACACTGATTAACCAACGAGAGGGCGTAGACGATTTATAAAAAATAGGGGAGATGCGTGTGTCGACAAGAATATACAGAATGCTATCGTATATCGCATCATATTTTCCATTGTATATTTTGCTTATTATTTCTAACTATAATGTTTTTTGGGGGGTAGATAAACTTAAACAAATAGCTAAATTTGAAAATAAACCTATTTCAATTTTTATTTTAGTTTTAGTTGTTTTAGTGTTAATCGCCTTTCTTTTTCAACTGTTGGTTAGCAAGATACTAAAAATAACGGAAAGACATAAATTTAAAACGATGAAAAGGCATGATGATAAAATTCTTAATTATGTCGTAACCTATATTGTACCTATGCTATCCATTAATGTATCCAATACATCTACTTTAATTAGTAACCTGGGTCTCTTTGTACTTTTTGGATTTTTATACGTAAAAAACAGTTTAGTACATCTTAATCCTATGCTACTAATTTTTGGATATAATATTTATGTTGATGAGGATGATGTAATAGTGATATCTAACCGTACACTTTATCAATTGAACAGTAATGCAGGAGAGAGAGTTCATGCTAGGCGTTTGAGTGAGAATATTTACTTGATACGGAAGTAGCATAAACAAAAAATAAATGTATTAAAGTCACACTCACCATGAGTCGTGACTTTTTATTATGCATAAGAAAGGATGTGACACGATGCTAAAGAGTTGTGCATATTGTGGTGGGATACATAAGCATGGGCAACGGTGTCCATCTAAGCCAATAGCTACTAAGAAGACTACACACATAGATAGGTTCAGGTGGAGTAGGGCATGGAAGAATAAGCGTGCATACATAGCTGACCGTGACAAACATCTATGTCAAGTATGCTTGCGTAACCTACACAATACACAGACACAATATAACTTCACAGACTTAGAGGTGCATCATATAGAACCTATAGCAGATGCATGGGACAAGAGGCTAGAGGATGACAACCTTATATCGTTGTGTCGTTATCATCATGAGCTAGCAGAGAAGGGAACAATACCTGCAAAAGAATTAAAAAACATTATCTTGGAGAGTACCCCCGGGGTGTTTGGTTAAAAATCGTGAAATCACTGTACACCGACTGCCCCTATTTGCTCTAAAAAAATTCCCTAAATGAAAATTTTTAAGGAGGTGAGGAAATTGGCTAGACCGTCTAAAAGTGTCAAAACAATGAGTAAGAATTTAACGAAGGAAGAAATCGCAATTCGTACTCAAACAGAAGAAAAATTAAAAGGTGCTGCCGATGAAATCTTGCCTCCTACACATTTGAATGCAAGGCAAAAGAAAATTTTCAATTTCATTGTGAAGGAGTTACAAGCAAGTGGGATTCTTGGAAATATTGATATTTATATTCTAAGTACCTGCGCAGTAGCCATTGACCGAGTACAGCAAATTGAAAGAATCATTAACAGGGATATTGAAAGGCTTTTAGATCGTAACTTATTGAGTGCTAAAGATAAGTATTCAAAAGAATTTTTCCGTTGTTGTAATGAATTAAGCCTGTCGCCACAAAGCCGAGCTAAGCTAGGTAATATTAATTTCCAAGTTCGTGTGGAAGAAGATGATCCACTGTTAAAAGTATTGAGTGGTGGTAAAACATGATATTTGATAAGGCGGTAAAATACGCTGAAAGGGTTGTAAAAGGTAAGGAAATTACAACAAAAGAGGTCATTATCCAGTGTAATTGGTTTTTAAGAGACTTAGAAAAGCAATATGAAGATAAGTTTGATTACTATTTTGACATGGACGAAATAGAAAAAATCGAAGGACTATTGGAATTACTTAATTTTGCTACAGGTTTAGGCGTTGCAGGAAAAACAATATTAGAGGGCTTGGAAGGTTTCCAGGCTTTTTTTCTTGTCAATATATTCGGATGGCGCTTTAAAAGCGATAAAGAAAAGTTTAGATACCGTGATATTACGCTGTTTATTCCTCGTAAGAATGCGAAGACGTTCATTTGTGCTTTAATCATTATCATCTTAATGCTAACGGAAGATGACTACTCAGAGTTCTATTCTATTTGTTTGGATCGTGAGCTTGCAGGTGAAGTTAAAAAGGCTATGACGCAAATTATTATGGCCAGCCCTGGGGTTGCTAAATACTTTGTGATTCCAAAAACATTGAGTGGCCGTATCGTTTGCACATTAACGAATAGTTTTTACCAAGCACGTACTGCAGAGGCAAATAGAAACAACTCAATTCGTCCATCTGCTTTTATCGCTGATGAAGTGGGTGCATTTAAAGATTACAAGAATATAAACGCCATGAAGTCAGGACAATTAAACGTTAAAAATCCATTACGCTTTAAATTAACAACTGCCTACGCTGAGGATAAATCAATCATGCTAGAAGAATTGGCGTATGCAAAAAAAGTATTTAATGGATTTATTGAAGATGACCGCATGTTTGCGCTGCTTTATTATGCTGAGGACGAGCATTTATGGGACGATACGGGGCTATTACAGGCGAATCCATTAAGAGTTGAGGAAAACTATAACGAGATACGAGATAGCCGTAAATCAGCCATAGAAAAGCCCTCAGAACGTGAAGAATATCTTTGTAAACATATGAATCACTTTTTACCTTCTAATAGTGGCGAAGCGTATGTAAATGTGGAAGACTTGCGAAAATGTAAAATGGAAGATTTCGATTGGTCTGGCCGTCAAGTTTGGCTAGGTTTAGACTTGGCCATGACGAATGATAACTGTTCATTCTCGATAGTGACAGAGGAAGACATGCAAATATATGCGGATTCCTATGCATTTGTGCCGACTGAACGTATTCCTGATAAAAACCGAGTGGAAAAGATTAATTACTACGACCACATTAAATCAGGTAAATGTTTTTCTTGCGGTGATATGACTGTAGATTATGGCTTTATTGAACAAAAGGTTCTGGAAGTAGAAGAACAATTCAATGTCATTGTTATGGGTGTAGCGTATGACCGTTATAACTGCCTTTCTACAGCTCAGAAACTAGAAAAGGAAGGTTTAGTTACTGTAGAAGTAAAACAGCATTCAAGCGTATTACATCCAGCTACAAAGCTATTACGAGAAAAGATTATGAACAAAGAGTTCCATTACACTGAAAATGAATTACTAGAAGAAAATTTCCAAAATGCAAAAGTTACAGAGGACACCAATAAAAACATTTACGTTAATAAGAAAAAATCAACTGGCAAAGTGGACATGGTTGTAAGTCTAATCAACGCAATCTACTTACTGCAGCATGATGTCATCTTTAATCCTGATGCTGATTGGGGCGCACAAATCATTTAAGGAGGTGAGATTGTGAGATTAATTAAAGAGTGGCGCGAATGGCGTAATTATAGACGAATTCAGGAATTTCGTGAGAGTGGAATGGATGAATTATTGCTGCAGGCAGGGTTAGCAAATGCTGTTTTAACAAAGGAAGAAGCGCTAAGTATACCTAGTGTTGGCACCTGTGTAGATTTAATTTCGGGTCTTATTGCTACTCTACCTATCAAATTGTACAAAGAAAACAGCGGTAAAGTTGAAGAAATGGAAGATGATAGACGCATCATTTTGCTTAATGATGAGACACACGATACACTAGATGGCTTCCAATTTAAAAAAGCTTTAGTAACTGATTATTTATTAGAGGGTGCAGGGTACGCATATATCAACCGGAGAAGAAATGATGTTGAAAGTCTCCACTATGTTGAAAATCGAAATGTATCGGTGCTAGTTGGCGTTGATCCAATATTTAAAAGCTATGATATATCCGTTAATGGTGTGAACTATCGCGAATTTGAATTTATAAAAATCGCTCGAAATTCTAAAGATGGTGTGACAGGTAATGGAATCATAAAGGATCACAATAAAATATTATCTGTTGCATATAATACGCTTGATTTTGAGGATTCACTTGTTAAAACAGGTGGAAATAAGAAAGGGTTCTTAAAGTCATTAGGCCGATTGTCAAAGGATGCAATTGCGGAATTAAAAACAGCCTGGAACAATTTATACAAGAATAATACAGAAAATATTGTTGTATTGAACAATGGCTTAGATTTCAAAGAGGCATCGAGTACATCGGTTGAAATGCAGCTGAATGAAAACAAAAAGACCAATTCAAGCGAAATAAATAAACTTTTCAAAGTACCCGACAGCATTTTGGATGGTTCGGCCAATGAAGAAGTGCATACAAACTTTATTAAAAATTGCATACTGCCGATTATTCGAGCAATTGAAACGGCATTGAACAAGGACTTGCTTCTTCCATCGGAAAAAGTGCAGTCTTTTTATTTTGCTTTCGATATGAAAGAGCTTGTCAAAGGTGACACCGAAAAACGCTATAAAGCTTACGAAATTGCCCTTAAAAATGGGTGGATGCAGGTAGACGAAGTTCGTTATTTAGAAGATCAACCACCACTTGGTTTAGATTTCATTAAGTTGGGCTTGCAAGATGTATTATATGATCCGAAAACAAAGACAATTTACACGCCAAACACAAATAAAACCGCTGATATTTCAGATGGTGGCCACGAAAACGAGAAGGGAGGTGAAGAAATTGAGGATTGAAATTAGAGAAAATCAAGTGTTGCTCGATGGTTATGTAAATGCTGTGGAGCGTGAAAGTCGTATTTTACCTTCACCAAGAGGTCGATTTAAAGAAAAAATCCGTGCTAAAACGTTCGAAAGAGCTTTAGATAAGGCGGAAAACGTTGATTTATTATTTAATCACGATAAAAACCGTAAGCTTGGATCCTTACAAGAGGGCAATTTGCAACTGTATGAGGATAACATTGGTTTACGCGCTATCGCTCATGTATCTGATGAAGAAATCATTCAAAAAGCAAAAGATGGCAAGTTAAAAGGCTGGTCATTTGGCTTTGTTGATAATAAGCCATCGTGGGAAGACGGGGAAGATGGCATTCAGAAACGCACATTAGAGGACATCGAGCTATTAGAGGTGTCTATTTTAGATAAAACGCCAGCTTATGTTGCTACTTCAATTGAAGCTCGCGGAGAAGATCAGACAATTTCAGAAACTCGCGGAGCAGATTTTAAAGCTGAGATTGAAAATCGCTCAGAAGATACAAGTAATAAAAAAGATATTGATTATTCAATGTATGAAAAACAAATTGAGCTTTTAAAGTTGAAAGGTGGAAACTAACATGAAAAAAGATATTAAGAAATTTATTGAAACACGTTCTATGCCGTCTCTAGTTGAGCAGCGAAACAACTTATTAGATGAAATGGATAATTTACTAAAGGGGGCAAAAGAAGAAACTCGAGCACTAACGGAAGAAGAAGCTACTCGTTTTGATGAAATCAAAAATGAAATTGCTGGACTTGATAAAACGATTACTGCATTAGATGAAGCACGTTCTTTGGATAAAAAAGTACCTGCGAAACAAGCTGAACAGCGTACGCAAGAAGAAGCCGAAACGCGTGCTTTCGATCATTACATTCGTGGTTTAGTAGAGGAAAGAGCAGATGTTAATTTAACAGTAGGCGCAAACGGGGCCGTAATTCCTTCTAGTATTGCAAACAAGATCATTCAAAAGGTATACGACATTTCACCAATTTATCAATTGGCAACTCGCTATAATGTAGGCGGTACATTAAGTATTCCATACTATGATGAATCTGCAGGAACTATAGAAATGGCTTATTCTGATGAATTTGTGGATTTGGAATCTACTAGCGGTAAGTTTGGATCAATTGAGTTAAAAGGTTTCTTAGCAGGTGCCTTAAGTAAAGTATCCAAATCACTTGTTAATAACTCACAATTTGATCTTGTTTCGTTTGTAGTTGGGAAAATGGCTGAATCAATTGCTAAATGGATTGAAAACCAATTGTTAAACGGTACACCAAACAAAGTAACTGGTCTTTCAACAGTTACGCAAAGTGTGACTGCAGCAGCTGCAACAGTATTAACAGCTGATGAATTAATTGATGTACAAGAAGAAGTACCTGATGCTTTCCAGGGTAATGCTATTTGGATCATGAACAAAACAACGCGTAAAGCTATTCGCAAATTGAAAGATGGACAAGGTAACTACTTATTAAACAAAGATGCTACCGCACGATGGGGCTATACTTTATTAGGAAAAGATGTGTATACATCTGATAATATGCCAGGAATGGAAGCAGGTAAAACGGCTATTTTCTACGGTGATATGTCAGGGCTTGCAGTAAAACTTGCTGAAAATGTTTCAATCGAAATTCTACGCGAAAAATATTCTACTCAACATGCAATTGGTGTTGTAGGCTGGATTGAAATTGATGCTAAGGTTGAAAATGCTCAAAAAATCTCTAAATTAGTTATGAAATCAGCGTAGGGGCTATACTCTACGCTTCTTTTATTGGAGGTGACAGGATGAAAGTAAAAGCACTTGTAAGTTTTTCAGGTAGCGTCACAATGTCAAAGGATGAAGTTAAAGTGCTGCCAAAGAATGTGGCAGATGATTTGTTACAAGCTGGCCACGTAGAGGAAGTTGTTGTGAAAAAGCAGGTGAAAACTGATGCAGGTTAGTGAAATTACACCAGTTGAACTGGCTAAATATGCGCGAGAAGACGAAACAGAATCAGATGTTATTTCGACTTTTACACTTATTTTATCCGCTGTAAAAGCTTATATAAAAGGATATACAGGGCTATCAGATGAACAACTGAACACAAAAGAAGACATTTCAATTGCTGTTTTTGTGCTTTCGAATGAAATGTATGAAAATCGCATCTTTACGGTGAAGGATAACAACGTGAATAAAGTTGTTCAATCTATTTTAGATATGCATTCAATCAATTTACTTTGAGGTGAGATTATGAATCCTGGAGATTTAAGACACAGAATTGAAATCCTCACTAATCAAAAGGCTAAAAATGAGTTGGAAGAAACCATTTATAAATTTATACCTTTAAAAAAATTATGGGCAGCTATCATTCCACAAACTGGCTCGTTACAAAAACAGGTAGCTGATACGATCCTAACAAATGTTACACATAAAATCATTGTTCGATATAACGCTGGAAAAGACATTACAAAGGATATGCGTATCAGATATAAGGACCATGAGTTTGAAATCAAATATGTTCTCAATCCTTATTTCAAGAATGAAACACTTGAAATCTTTGTCCAGGAGGTGTTGAAGTGAGCATTCAAATGAACGGTTTAACTGACTTTCAACGTGATTTATTTGATGTGGCCACTAGGCAAATACCAAAAGAAATGCCAAAATTAATGCGGAAAATCGGCACCAAAGCAAGGACAAAAGTAGCCAGTAAAGCACGTAGCCTCGTGAAAAAGAAAACAGGCAAGTACCATAAGAAATGGAAGCGAGGTAAAGTCTTTGTGGGTTATCAAGGTGAGCTTGTTGTCCGTGTTTATAATTCATCCCCGCACGCTCATTTAGTAGAAGATGGCCATAGAATGGTTGACCACGATGGAAATGATTTAGGTGTCTTTGTTCATGGTAAAAAACCATTAGACAAAGGTATGCGTGAATTTGAGTCCTCTGGTGATGTAGAAAAAGAAACAGTAAAATGGCTAGATGAATTGTTGAGGAAAAAGAAACTATGATTACTTTTAAACAAATTAAAACGACAATCAATAAGAAACTGCAGTCTAATTTTATTGATATCGATGTTTCTAGTAAATCAGCTAATGAAGGATTTACACGGCCATCGTTTAAATTGGAATTAGATAATGTGAAGCGTGAGGGCTATTTAACACAAGTTGAAAAGTCTTGTACGGTTCGCATTTTTTATTTTCCTACAGATGAAAATGATAATGCAATTGAATTGCTAGATGTTCAAGAAGCACTGGGTAATTTATTTGACCTTAAATTTTCTGTGGAAGACCGCCATTTAGATATAGTCGAACCTAATTTTGATGAGATCGATGGTGTATTGCAATTTGAATTTGACCTTCAATTCTTTGACGGCCGTGAATACGGTGAGGGAAGTTCAAGTTCAAATACTGATATTGAGGATGAAATTAAAAACGGGAAAGAATGGTATGAGAAACATCCAGTTGAGATTATGGGTGAGTTGGATGACGAGGAAGGGGATTAAGCAATGGGCCTACCACAAATTATTATTGAGTTTAATGGGAAAGCCGTTACAGCTATTAAGCGTAGCCAGCTTGGAATTGTTGCATTGATACTAAAAGACGACGTGCAAACGGCTGATACAGTAACGTATAAAAGCATAGAGGAAGTAAAAACCGATGCATGGTCAACAGAAAACTTAGATTACATTCAAAAAACTTTCATGGGTACACCAAGTAAAGTCATTATTGAACGCTTGGCAACAACTGCAGTTGATTATAATGCCGCATTAACACGCTTGAATAACAAGCGATTTAATTACTTGGCCATTCCAGGTATCGAAGACAAGGATACAACAATTATTGCAACTTGGATTAAGACTAAACGTGACAATAATAAGAAAACATTTAAGGCAGTTTTACCAAACTGTGATGCAGATCATGAAGGAATCATTAATTTCACAACAACAGGAATTAAAGTTGGCGAGAAGGATTATACAACTGCAGAATACACAGCGCGGATTGCTGGCATCCTGGCAGGGTTGCCATTTACACGTTCATCTACTTATTACGAGTTGAATGAAATAGATGTTATTACAGATATTGAAGATCCTGACACAGCTGTCGATAATGGTGAGCTAATCCTTATTAACGATGGTGAAAACATTAAAATCGGACGAGGCGTTAACAGTCTGACAACAACAACAGGCAAAAAAACAGAAGACTTTAAATCAATCCGTGTTATGGAAGTACAGGACTTAATAAAAGACGATATTCGCACCACATTTGATAAAAATTACATCGGTAAACACAACAACACCTACGATAATCAAGTGTTGTTTATCCGTTCAATTAATGCTTACTATGATGGCTTAGAAGGAGAGGAAATTCTTGATCCGAACTATGACAACAAAGCTGAAATAAATGTACAAAAACAACGCTCAGCGTGGGAGTCAACTGGTGTAGATACTACGGATTGGGATGATCAAAAAGTAAAAGAAATGTCCTTTAAAAAGAATGTATTCTTAGGCAGCAACATTAAGATTGTAGATGCTATCGAGGACTTAGATATGGATATTGCGATTTAAGGAGGGATTGACACATGTCAAAATTAAAAGCTAATCGCGTTATTAACGGCACATATGGCAGCGTGTGGGTGAACAACGAAAAGTGGCTCGATATTGAGGAATTTGAAGCCAAAGTAACCATTGATTATGAAGATGTAAATATGGCCGAAGATCCAGCAACTCATAAAAAGATGCTTGGTTGGTCAGGTGAAGGAACATTAAAAGTTAAAAAGGTTTATAGCCGAGGCGCAAACTTGCTGGCTGATGATGTGAAAAAAGGAATATTGCCTGACGTGAACCTTGTCGGAAAATTAGCTGATCCTGGAGCATTTGGTTCAGAACGTGTAGCCATTAACGAGGTTACATTTAATGAATTTATGCTAATGCAGTTTGCACAAAAAACGGCATTAACAGAGGAATTGCCATATAACTTTGCTGATTACGATTTCATTGATCGGATTAGTGCTTAAATAACCACATTGGAGGAATTGGAAATGACAAATAAAGAAATTAAACGTTTATCAGTTGTAGATTTAATGAAAGAGAAAGAAAAATATCAAGTGAAGGATGATGTCACAGAGGAAGTAGTTGTTGAGCGCTTAGATGTTGTAGTAGTTTTGCGTAAACCTGAAAAGTCTTTATGTGTAGATACAATGAAAATGGCGCGAGATGAAAACAATGACACGGATGCTGATGAATACATTGTTTACAACACAATGATTGAGCCAAATTTAAAAGATCCTGAATTATTAGCAGCATATGGTTGTAAAAAAATCCCTACTGAAATCGTATCAAAAATCTTTGATCCGGGGGAAATTGCCCAATTATCAGAGGTGGCGTTTGAATTAGCTGGATATAAAAAAGGCGGAGTTAAAGCTATAAAAAACTAATTGATAGTGATGATGATTTTTATTTTCTTCATCACTATAATCAAAAAGGCTTTAAGCTTGAATATTTATTAAATCTTGATTACGATACAAAGCTATTTATGACAGCAAGTTTGGACAAGGAGTTAGAAGAAAGAAACAAACATATGCAAGCTGGAGCGATGAAGACAGTCTCGTTCTAGCTTTTTTCTTTTGCTAAAGGCGGTGAGAATATGGGCAGAAGGGTTATTTCAGCAATCTTATCATTACAAGACCGTGATTTTTCTAGTAATTTAAGGCGTGCTAGTGAGAGAGCTGATGACTTTGGGCGAGGTGTCACAAGAGTCGGCAATCAAATCCAACGCTTTGGACAAGGAGCAACTAGAGTTTTTAAAGGAGTCGCAATGGGAGCTGGTGCCATAGGTGCAGCAGGAGTTGCGGCATTAGGAGCAGGCGTTGGAAAATCTATCTTGGATATGAACAGCGCGTTAAACACTTTACAAGCCCAAACTGGTGCAACTGCCTCTGAAATGGAACAGTACGGAAGTGCTGCAAAAGAAGTATTTAGTAAAGGGTACGGTGAAAACATCGATGAAGTTACAGGTGCATTAGCGCGTGTAAAACAAAACATGAAGAATATCGATAATGGAGAATTAAGTAAAGTTACTTCTAATGCGATGTTTTTAGCTAAAACGTTTGATGGTGACGTGAACGAAGTCACACGTGGCACGAATAACATGATGGAGGCTTTCGGTATCTCTGCAGATAAAGCATTTGATTTATTTACTGCAGGTGGTCAAAGAGGGTTAAATTTTTCAGATGAAATGTTTGATAATGTTGCAGAGTATTCGTCCTTATTTGGCACAATGGGGTATAGCGCAGAAGAATACTTCGGCATCTTGGAAAGAGGCGCAAAAGCAGGCGTTTACAACTTAGATTACGTTAATGATGTTATGAAAGAGTTCCAAATTCGTGTTAAAGACGGCTCAAAAGGCACAAGCGATGCTATGGGCGATTTATCACAAGGAACGCAGAAAGTATGGAAAGATTTTTTAGATGGTAAAGGAACCGTATCAGATGTAGCAAGTAAAGTAGTTGGCGAATTAAAAGGAATGGATGACCAAGTAGCAGCCAATCAAATAGGTGTAGGTTTATTTGGTACTAAGTGGGAAGACCTCGAAGCAGGAGCCATGTACGCAATGCTAGGTTCAAAGGAAGCTATGAAGGATTTTGAAGGAGCAACGGATTCTGCATCTGCCAAAGTGGAAGGGAGTCTTAAAAATAGGTTAATTTCATCATGGCGAGAGCTACAGGTCGGTATAGCCGATGTTGTAAACGGTGCAGGTGCACAAGAATTTTTACAAGGAGTTGCTCAAAAAGCTGATGAATTAGTACCGAAAATTCAAGGTATTGTGGAAAAGGCATTTGAGTTTGGAAATACAGTAAGAGAGAACTGGGGACCAATTAAAGAAACGCTCATTGGAGTGAGCACAGCAGCTGGTGTACTAGCGGTTGGAATGGGCACTTTAAAAGTGATTACTACTGTTACCACGATGGTGCAAGGCTTTAAAACAGCTATGGGACTGGCCACTGCAGGACAATGGGCAATGAACACGGCCATGCTTGCTAGTCCACTTACTTGGGTAGTAATCGGAATTGCAGCAGTAATTGCTGCAGGTGTTTTACTATATCGAAATTGGGACGTTGTAAAACAAAAAGCAAGTGAATTGTGGCAAAGATTACTCGATAATCCAATGCTAGCACTTGTAGCTGGTCCAATCGGAGCACTCATTGCTGCAGGAATCACGCTATATCAAAATTGGGACAAGGTTCGCGCTGGTTGGGATACAACGTGGAACACTATTAAAAGCGCGGCTGGAAGTGGTGTTAATTTTGTTATCGATAAGCTCAATGGGCTTATTAAGGTAATTAATAAAATCCCTGGTGTAAACATCCCCATTGTCCCTAAAGTCAGTTGGGGAGATGTAAAAACGGGTGTGGACAATATTAATAAAACCTCAGCAGGTGGTAAAGTACCGCAGTATGATGTTGGTTCTAACCGGATTGAAAAGGATCACCTAGCACAAATCCATAAAGATGAAATGATTATTCCAGCTAGACAAGCAGAACGTGTGCGTGCTGCAGGTGGTAACATCGATAACATTGATAAAATGATTCAACCGTCACCTGTTGCTGTAGCAACGCCTACAACTACAGGAAGTACCCCACAGCCCGCAACTGCAAATAACGGCAATGTACAGGTTATTATTCAAAACTTAAATGCTAAAGGTGTTACACCTATGGAAGTCGCGAATGAACTTGTGCCATTACTAAAATTAAGATTGGCCAATTTATAAGGAGGTTGAATAGATGGACATTTTTCTAAGCACAATGGACCGTAAGCAGATTATTCAACTTCCTATAGTTCCATCTGAGTTTAAAATACCTAGTCCTGTGAATAATGAAGTTTTCACTACGATTAATCAAGGTGACATTAAATTACTTGGTCGTAGAGGCTTGAAATCTCTTACGATTGATTCTTTTTTTCCTTCAAAGGTGTATCCATTTTCACGAAACAATAAATATTTTGGGTGGGAGTATTACGAGATCATTGAGGGCTGGATAGATAAACGAATGCCAATTCGACTGATTATGTCCAACACACCTATTAATATGCTAATGACAATCGAAAATTTTGAGGCTGGACTTCAAGACGGTTCGGGGGATGTTTATTATTCATTGGCTCTATCAGAATTTAAAGAGATTATTTTAGAAACAAAGAAGGTGAAATGATGGCTCATGAACTATGGCTAATTAAAGGTGATACCATGACAAACATTACGCCTATGCTGGGTACACTGACATGGCGTAGTAACATGGATGAATTAGGAGACGAAATTAATTTTAGTATCGCTTTTACTGATACAAATTACTTCCCTGTGAATCCATGTGATATTGGTGATATGGTAGTCCTAAGCAACAATGGCAAGGAAATAACGCGAGCAATTATTGTGGACGAACTGAAAAACGGTATTGCGCCAATTGCATACATTGCCTTTGATTATGCCTTTTACTTAAATAAATCTACAGCTGTATATCAGTTTAATAAATTATCTGCAGACGCTTGTATCAAGAAAATAGCTAAAGATTTTAATATCCAAATAGGTAACATCGTATCTATTCCAAAAGCCATTACGAAAATATTCAATGATAAAAAAGTAAGCGAAATTATCAAAGAAATTCTAACGACAGCAGAACAATCATTAGGCGTAAAATATCTCATGGAAATGCGCCAAGGTAAACTATACATTGAAAAACAAAGTGATGTAGTAGTAACCGGCACATTCCAATTATTCGAAGGTGGTCCACAATACGATATTCATTCAGCACTTATGAATCCTTCTAAAAGGCGTAGCATTACAGAAATGGCTAATACAATCCAGGTTGTAGGAAATAATGACAAAGTAGTTTTAACTAAGTCTGATAATAAAATGGCTGAGAAGTATGGCCGTATTACTAAAGTCGTGAAGCTAGATCAGAATGAGAAGAAAAGCGCTAAACAAGTAGCTGAGAATGAATTAAAACAGTTATCGAAAGTGACGGAAGAAAATAGTGTTGATTTGATGGGCCACGATGATTTTAGGGCTGGTCGACTGTTTGCACTAGAAGAACCGACCACGGGCATTAAAGGTACTTTCTTAATTAAAGACGTGTTGCACACGATTAGTAAAGGTATTCATACCATGAAGCCTACATTAGAGGTGAAATAAAATGGATGCAGTAACAGAGCTTGCAATTATGTTGAGAAATAATGAAAATCCTAAGCAAGTTTCAATGTCTACAGGTATTGTCATTTCGCCACCGCCTAATGCTCAAATACGGTTAAATGAAACCGTCATTCTTAGTAATAGTCAATTAGTTTTTGCTGCTCATGTCCTTGAAGATTATGAACGTGAAATTGAGCTAGAGGGTGATATTCGATTTACAGATAGTCAATTTCAATCATTTGAAGCGAAAGAAGTGAAATCTAAAACAAAAGACACGCTTAAAGAAGGTGACGAGGTAATATTGTTACCAACTGCAGATGAACAGCTTTATTTTGTTGTAGGTAAGGCGGTGAGGTTCGAATAATGTTACCTAAGATTGCTCAACTAGAATTTAATACGCAAGAAATTGAAACGGACTTACCTCCACTTGGTAAGTCTTTTTTGTATGACTTTGATAAAGGTGATTTTGTCTTTAAAAATGGAAAAATGATTGAGATTCATGGCTTGGAAACCTTAAAACAATGGATTTTAAAAGTGTTAAAGACTGAGCGCTTTCGCTTTAGGATTTATAAAGATATTCCTTATGGCGTGACATTAGAGGATTTAATAGGTTCTAGCCTACCACGTGCCTTTATTGAAGCAGAAATTAAACGAGAGGTTACAGCTTCATTGTTAGAACATACACACATTCAAGAGATTCAGGAATGGCAGTTTAGCCATGATGGAAAATGGATGCGGATAAAATTTAGAGTCGTCACGGTAGAAGGTGCATTCGAAATTGACGAGCCAATAAAGAAGGTGGCAGCGTAGATGGAAGATGAAAAAATCATTCATGATCGAATGATGACCAATATTAGTAATGATTACGATAAGTCAAAAGGTAATTTTGTTTATGATGTGACAAAGCCAGTGGCCGTTGAATTTGCTGAACAACAAAAGAAGATTGCTGCAGTACAAGAAAAGTTAGATGTTGAAAAGTTAACCGAAGACGAGCTTACTCGGTTTGTTTATCAACGCACAGGAATTAGCCGTAAACCTGCTACCCAAGCAACAACAACCGTCATTGTTTCTGGTACAGCTGGCACACTTGTTAAAGTTGGCGAGCTAGTTGGTACAGACACAATTTTATACACAGTCCTTGAAGAAGCTGTTCTAAATGAAAGTGGGTTTGCTCATGTTCGAGTGCAATGTAATGAGTTTGGCCAAATAGGAAACGTGCCAGCGAACACCATTATAAATTTCCCTGCATCTATCAATGGCTTGGTGAATGTGTACAATCCTGATGCTGTTGTTGATGGTTACGATGAGGAAACAGATTATGATTTACGTCAACGTTATTATGATAAGCTACAGCGTCCAGGTAAAGCAGGAAACAAATATCAATATCGAGAATGGGCATTAGAAGTAACAGGTGTTGGGGATGCAAAAGTATTTCCGCGCTATAATGGTCCGTTGACAATGAAAGTGGTCGTGATCGATGCGAACAAATTACCTGCAACAAGTGAATTAATTAAAGATGTAAAAAAACATATTGAAATAGAAATGCCATTTGGTGTTGAGGATTTGCTTGTTATATCTGCAGAAGCACTATTAATTAATCTGTCAGTAGCCTTAACATTAATGCCTGGTTACACAGAGGAAGTAGTCAAAACAAATATTAAAAAGAACATTACAACGCATTTGAAAGAGATAGCTTTTAAAACATCATTTGTAAGCTATGCAAAGGTTGGGGCGCTCATTATTGATAGTGATGGTGTTTTAGATTATCAGAATCTATTAATCAATGGATCAACTGCTAATGTGGTTATTCCTGATGACGGGGTGCCAGTAATGGGAGGTATTAATGAATGAATCACATGACAGTGTATTTAAAAAATAAAGTTCTAACGGACAATTTACGAACAACGCCAGTCTTTGTAGCCTTGTTCAATGGAGACATTGAAGTAACTGCAGCAAGCTACTCACGACAACCAGGCGTATTTGCATCACCTGCAGATGGCCAAACATCCAACAGCGCTGATATTCTGTTTCCTATTGCTGCAGAGTCATGGGGAGATATTACGCACATTGGGATTCTTGATGCTAAAACAGGTGGTAATTTGCTGTTTAAATCGCAGGCAGAGTTTACGAAAAACATCGATATATCTAGCCAGTACAAGATTCCTAAAAACTATTTAATTGTCCGATTGAGGTAGGTGATAAACCATGCATGCAATACCACAATCTGAGTGGGGTCAAGTGTCAGTCTTTACTTGGGGCGATCTAACACCGCACCAATGGGAGTGCTTTAGACTTGCCTTGATGATTACTGAAACAGAGTTACAGACGCAAGGTGTTTCAATCGCTTCAACAGGTGCAACAAATGAGGTCATCACAGAGCAGGTTACGCAAGGTGTTAAGGTGGTCCAATCACCTATTATAATGCAGACAAGAGCTGAAATGATTACAAGTATTGTTGTTTCCACAAAAGATTATCTATCGGACATGATGAAGTATTTACCTTTGTATGAGCGTAAATCCAATACCTTTAGAACGGTACTTACAGCCGATGATCGGGAGCTTCGAAATACAGAACAACAGCTTGAAATTGTAAATAGAAACATTTTTATCGATACGGCCATTGAAGCCTTGCCTATTTATGAACGTGATCTTGGCATTAAACCAAATAACACACTACGCTATGACCAACGTAGGGAACAGATTTCTTCAAGAAATAGAGCAAGCTTTGACCAAACCACTAAAGAGACAATTAAAGCTGTAGCTTCTGCTTATAGTAATGGTGAAGTAGATATTAACCCAACAAATATACCTGGCGTATATGAAATCAAATTTGTTGGCACAAAGGGCATTCCTGATAACTTAGAAGGCCTTATGCAAGCAATCGAAATCATTGTGCCAGCGCATTTAGAGTTTGGCTATGCATATACCTTCAACGTTTGGGAATTTGTCAGTAATAGAACCTGGGGAAGTGTAACAAACATGACCTGGGATGAAATTAAGATATATGAAAATGAGGTGAGCTAATGGAACATACACCAAATTTAGGTTTAAAGAAGCCTGGACCTACAGATAGTATTTTAATATCAGAAATCAATGAAAATATGGATGTCTTGGATGCTGCAGTTAGTGAACTAAAGAAAGGGACAGCATCTATTCCCGATTTAGAAACAGTTGATAAAACATTGGCAGGGGCCATTAATGAGGTCAAGCAAGAATCAATCACAGTGAAACAAGAACTTGATACACATTTAGAAGAAATAATGCCTCATAAATTTTTCGATAATGGTAAGTGGTATAGGTGGGGATTCCGAACCGTAGATGGAGAGCCAGAATTTATTTATGAGGAGGTCTTGTAGATGGACGTATTGAAAGTAGCTACAAAAACATTACAGTTAGCGATACAAACTGCTATCGAGGGTGTCCGTGGTGTTGTGGATGGAATTAACATAAAACAAAATGAATTAGCGCAAAGTGTGGAAAACGTAAATGCCAAGGTTGGAAGAATGGACTCGCCATTCGAAGTAGGAAAATTGTTGCCATTTCAAATTGCACAATATGTACAAGGAATAGGTGACCTAAAATGGATTTCTGTTTATAAGGTAAGTGGTGCTGGACTGTTAGATCTTGCAATCTCGTATTCGAGTTTTGGTTCTGGTATAAGTATAGTGGTGGACGGGGTTACATTAGTTAAAACACCAAACCTATTGCCTAGTGCACAAGGTGTATCACCAAGTGGTGAATATTTATCTCCATCTGGAACTTCTATGGTAACACATATAAATAGTTCGACAACAGTAACTGTAGTAACAAATTCAGGTACTTACGCTCCTGATACTCCAAGCGGAACAGGTATGTTGTGGATTAACAGACCAATAAAATTTAAAAACTCATTGGAGATATTCGTTACTGGGGCAACAAGTCAACAAGTCGGCTACCGGATTCAGGGAGGTATATTTGTATGAGTAATATTTTACGTGAATACAATAAGGATGGGTATCATGTTATTGAATACACTAAAGACGGCGCAACGGCGTCAGCGATTGCTCATGTGTTAATAAATGAAGTTGTACCAGAGCCAACACCAATCGAACCACAGCCAACAGTTGAAGAAATGCAGGCTCAAACATTATTAAACACTGAATACCTAGTATCTCGTAGTGAGCTAGGATTGGGAGGAAACTAAAATGACAGTATTTGAATTATGTAAGTTTTTAATTGAGCGTAAACGTTATGAGCAGGCTGCTATGCAGAATAAAGTGAATGTTTTTTACGCTAATAACCAATTGAAAGATGATGAATACACACAGCTATTAACCGAAATAGACGCACAGGAAACGCAAGCATAGGCTTAGCGTTATTTTTATGAAACCTTTTCCAGTTTTATTCGTAAACTAGGTATATTAAATCGGAAATGGAGAGGTTATTTATGAAAATAGTTTTGAATCACCAAATTCAATTACAGGATTATAGAAAAGGTTATGTTGACATTTATAAGGATTTCGAATCAGATGTAATTCCTCGTAAAGGGGATTTCATTGCAGATACATGCTTTAAAGATCCTTATCAGTATGAAGTAATTGAGGTTATCATCAGCTATCAAGAAAATGAATGTAATGTATCGCTAAAACCTATAAAAGTTGAACACAATGACAAAGATTTCCTTCTGAGATATGTAGAAATGTCAGAACTTCATAACTGGTATTGCCCATCTAAAAAATACCTATAATTAGACAAGCACCCTCAATTGATAGTGCTTATTATAGTGCCTTCCACACCATTCTGTGGAGGGCTTTTATTATGCGAAAAGGAAGTGTTGTAATGGAATTAACAGCTATCGTAGGTGTGCTAAGTGCTTTGTTTGGGATGCTTTTCACATACCTCGCATTTTTGAAAAACAGAGATAAAGACGTACAACAAAGTGCTGCAGAATCAGCGGTTATCAGTACAAAATTAGATTCAATTAATAATGGTGTGGAAAACATACGAGTTGACATGAAAGTCGAGCAAAAGGCGCGTATGGACTTATCAGAACGTGTTACACGCGTTGAAGAATCGAGCAAGCAAGCACACAAACGAATCGATGAATTGGGGGATAAAGTGTATGAAAATTAACTGGAAAGTACGTCTGCAACACAAACAATTCTGGGTGTCATTAATTGCATTACTACTTGTGCTTGCGAATCAGATCGCAGGCATTTTTTATTTCGATATTACAATTTACAACGATCAAATTACGGCTATTTCTGAAACGATTTTAAGCATTTTAGGTTTACTTGGTATTATTATCGACCCAACAACAAAAGGTACATCAGACAGCGAGCAAGCAATGAATTATGACAAGCCAAAGGATGATGCAAAATGACAAGCGTTACAACTACATGTCGAGACTTAGCCGAGCTTTTACCTAGCGCACAAACAGCATGCCGATTGCTATTTCAGGAGTGCTACAAAGCAGGCATTAAGAACATTTTTATCACTGAAACATATCGCTCACAAACACGGCAAAAGTACTTGTATGCACAAGGTAGGACGCGCCCTGGGAAAGTTGTTACATGGACACTAAACAGTAACCATAAATCACGTCTAGCATGGGATATTGCAGTTGGTCCTCCACAGTCATTGTATGATGTCACTACATTAAGTCGAGTAGGAGCCATCGCGAAAAAGCTAGGTATTGAATGGGGCGGAACATGGACAAAAGCAATTGACCGTCCACATTTTGAAGTGAAAGCAAATTGGAAGATGCCTAAAGGCTACAAGTTAGAAGGACAAGTAATTGTACCAAGTAACAGCAAATTGAAAGTCCAATTAATTGTGGAAGACAAGAAGGAGGAAATTACAGTGAAAAATACAAATTGGAATCCGGGTTCACCAGCTATGAAAACTGAAACAGAAAGCTTCATTGCACAGGCTGTGAAGGATGGTATTATACAGGAATCACACTTGAAGGATTTACAAAGTGGTACAATGACAACGGATCGTTTGGTAGGGTTATACATTACAATTCAACAACGACGTAGTAAATAACATCAAAGACCAGGTACTCACATGAGCGCCTGGTCTTCATTATTTTAGAAATTAACAAATTTATAATGAATTTTATCTAACTTCGAGTCTTTGAAACCAATATCTTTTCTCATTTCTAAAATACATTTTGCGAAAAGCTCTTTTTCCTTATCGTGGCTCCAATCTTGTCCGGTTGTTTTTTTCATATTATGTTCTAAAAACTCAGACATAGCCTTCATAACTTCATCACTTGCCCACAACCAAGCAATATCATAGGCTTGCAAAAAATTAAATTTATATTGGTCTTGTAAATTTGGTGGAATACGATTTCCTATAAATATAGCCATTGAATCAATTAAATTAATATAGACATTTCTTTTTTGATTTAATCTTTCTTGCTCAGTAGTGAATTTCAATTGTAGATCCGTTTTAAATTTTTCAATTTTTTTATCCAAGAACAATTTATAAATTCCTGAGATTAAAGTTGATATAAATGCACTACCTAAAATAAATTTTACATAATCCATTATTAATTAAACACCTCGTTTAAATACCTAATAATTGCTTTTTCTTCGCGTCAAATTCTTCTTGCGTTAATATCCCATCATCCAATAAATCTTTTAACTCACGAATTTCGTCAGCAACATCAAACATATCCTTTTTCTCTTTAGCTGCAGGAGCAGATGATGTTTTGGCCATTGTTTTTAGGTTTTCGATACCTGATTTAATTTCAAGTGCAATATGTGCTGGCACATCGTCAATGATTGCTTTGTTTCCAGTAGAAACGATTTCAATTTTTGAGTAAACAAGCTTATTAGAAATGTTTATGCTGCTAATCGATGATAAAGGAATGCTTCTTTCATCATTTGAAACAATACCTTTGATTTCATGTAAGATAATACGTTTGTCCGTTACATAAAGCTGTTTTGTACCTTTTACGGATGCACATACAGCAAGGAGTGTTTCACCTTGATCTGTGAGTTTATCATCAAACATTTGAATCTGTTTAGCCATAGCTTTCTTCTTACCAAAGCCTGCAAATTTTATTGTTTCTGCTATTGTATCCATGTAATCGCTCCTTACAGATAATTGTAATTTCATTCTATAGAAAATCTTACCAATAGTACATATAAAAAGACAGACAACCAATTTAGTTATCTGTTAGTTTGATGAGGTGTACAAAGTATAAATGGTTTTGGCCCAACTGATTAAAGTTTGAGCATTTTGAACACCTTCAACAGTTGTATTTATTTTAGTTAATAACTTATCAAACTTACTTTCAGCTTCTTCTTTTGTTGTAGATGCTGCAATTTCCAATGCCTCTTTAATTAATTCAAGGTGTTTAGATGAGTCGGCTACATCCTGTTGGATTAGAAGTATGACGTTTGAAATTATTGAAGTATCTTGTTTAATATCATTGAGAACATCTAATTGTTGTCTTGCTAAATCTTCTAATTCTCCGTTAGGATTATAAGTTTTAGAATATTCGAAAGTAGATAAAGATTTATCAAATGATTGCATTAGTTGTTCAATTTCTCCAAAAGTCTCATTTAATTCAGAGATTTTCGGATTTGGATTAGTTATAGCCCTAATTTGTTCTTTTTGTTTATCAATATCATGAAAGACCTTTTTTACTTTATCATTCTCTTCCATTTACGTCCCCTCCGTTACTATATCTTTGTACCATCTTCCATTACAAAATGCGCCTCAAACTTCATATCCAACAATTCAGCAATTTTTCGTAGTTCTTCTTCATTAAAATTATTTCGTTTTAACTTCTTCGATAAGTTAGGTTGAGATACTTCAAGCTTTTCAGCAAGTTGCGTTAATGTCATACCTCTTTTAATAAGTGCAATACGAATTTTTTCACCCATTTCATTCATCGCTTTCCCTCCTATCAGTTATACTCATGTCTCTATTATATATGAATTGATACAAATTTGAAATAAATATATCCAAAAAGTTATCAATAATACTTGCTATTATAACTATTTGGATATATATTTAATTCATCGAGGAAAGATTATAACTAAATTGATATGTGAGGTGAACAAATTGAAAACCATCCAACAACGCAATGAGTACCTTCAAGCAAAGATGAAACAACACAAGGCAATTACAGATGTCCACAAGTATCAGCGACGCTTGAAATGGATTATAAGGTATCACAGTCTATTGACTGATTTAGAAGTAAAAGAAATACGTGAGAATTTACGAAAAGCATTTAAGTAATATGAAAGCGAGGTGAAAACGATGGCATTTGAATATTTAGCACAATATACAACATTTGATTCAATAGCAGATATGGATAAGAGTGTGGAGGACCACATGGCAGTTCATTATTATGACTTAACAGAATCAGAGCGTGCCATCGTTTATAAACTTGCTTCTCACAGCTTAGAACATACTGGAGCATGTCATTTAAAAGCTTCTACAATTGCTGAAGCATTGGAGATTAGCACAAAGACAGTATATCGAAGTGTTAAAAAGTTAGAGTCATTAGGCATCATTGAAAAAGTACCAGGAACGAAATTAAACGGTATCAAAGGGGCAAGTATTTATCGCATTTTACCTTATGTCCCATCGAGCGTGTCCCAACGAATGACAGCCGATGAAGCTAGTAATGACGTGGTTTGCCGTCCACAATCTGAAAACCAACCATCTAATTCTTTTAATCTTTTAAGTTCTAAACAAGCAAATAATAATTTATGTGAATTAGAAAATGAATTAGCTTTGCAAGCTGAAAAGAAAAAAGAGTATATGAATGAGTACCAGGTAATGCTATTTGATTTCATGAATAGCTTGCCGTTAGCAGATAACTTGAAAGATGAATTGCATAAGGTTGTATTGGCAGCACAAGTAAGTTCTGTGGAGGACTTCATTAAAGCTAAAAACGTACTATTCAAAATTGCTATGGATATTAAAGAAGGTACGTTAACTGTAGCAAGTACATTAAGAGCCGTATTTGTAGGAGCGTATAGCAAGGCTGTAGAGCGTTCAAATAATAGGTTATATAAATCACACTCTATAGAAGAAACTCCATATAAAGAACGTCCAGTGCCTTTTTACAATTGGTTAAATGAACGTGATACCAGTACGCAAATATGTAGTAAACCCAATTTAGAAAACTGGCTCGAATGGTGAAAGGGGAAATATAAATGACTCATTTTGAATACATGGAACAACAAGGACAATTAACGATATTTGATTTAGAGGATCAAAATGAAGAAATGCAATTTAAAAAGCTTTCCACAAATGTTAATAAGCCTGTTGATAAAAAGACTTTCATTGTGCCTCGTATAAGAGGATATATTGTGAGGAGATAAGGAAAAAAGACCACCTGAGAGAGGCGGTCTAGTGGTAACACTTTTGGTAACAAATTATTTAATCTATATGATAAGTAACTCATTTTCATACACATCGAAACGCAGATATACAGCTACTTTGCTTAGTGTTTAACAATCAAATTATATGGTTTGTCGACTCCCGCCGTCTCCATTTTTAGAAATCAATGGATTTCAATAAGTGTCAAAACCCTTGATATGATAGGGTTTTGGCATTTTTTTATTTCAAACGGTTTCATTGAATGCCGTTTGAATATAGTCAATTTCTAGTCAATTTTAGTCAAAAAAATAAAGGTTTAGCTTTCGAGATAGTTCATGAATTTTTGAATAGCACCTTCTTTTGCCTTTTGAGTTACATGAGTATAGATATCCATCGTAGTTTTAACATCAGTATGGCCTAAGCGGTCTTGAACTTCTTTAATAGTTGCACCAGCTTCAAATAATAGTGAACAATGTGTATGACGTAATCCATGAGGTGTAACCTTTTTAAAAGTGTGTTTTTCTTGTACTCGATACATCCACTTTTCAACTTGAACCAGTTGAATTAATTCATTTACATTATTACTGAAAATTAATTGATTAGGGTTCATCGTATTAAATCCTAATTTGAGGTATTCGTGTTTCTGCAATTTTCGCCACTCTGTTAAAACACCAACAGTAATATCATCAATTATTATTGTGCGCGGCTTATCAGTTTTAGTAGATTTTAAATAGAGCTTTGCATTTTTGCCGCGTCCTACGGCTTTGTTAATTGTGAGTTCATTATTAACTAGATTCAGATCTTTCCATGAAAGAGCCAACACTTCGCTTTTTCGCATCCCAGTAAAGGCTAATAATCGTATTAAAGCGTAGGCTTTGAAGGGTAATGTACCTTCACAATAAGATAAAAACTCTAGTAATTCATCTTTAAGGTAATAGTTTTCCTTTTTTTCTTCTACATTGATTGAATATTGATTTTTAGTTCGTGTCTCAACAAGTGAAAAAGGATTTGATTGTAGTAAGCCGCGCTTGATTGCAAAATCTAATACCTTTGAAGCGTAAGTTTTAATAGTCCTTGCTTTAGCAAGTTTTTGCGACCACTCATCAAAGTGTTTTTGGCAGATAGCAATATTAATCTTTTCAATCTTATACTCGCCAAAAGACGGTAAAATATGATTTTTAAAGTACCCTAAAGTTTTAACGAATGTACTTTCTTCAACGGTTTTTTCATATTGAATAATCCAAAGCTCATAGACTTGTTGATATGTTTCAGTAGCAACTTGTCTATATTTCCCCTCCGATACTTCACCTTTAATACGTGCAAGTGCTAACTCAGCTTCGCTTTTTGTTTTAAAACCGCGTTTTGTAGTGGTTTTCATCTTGCCTGTTACCTCAACTATGCCTAAATAGGCTTGGAATTGATAGTATGTTTTTCCATCCTTCTTTTTATAGCTTTTAATAGCGGATTTTTTTGATGCCATCCAGCATTCCTCCTATGTTGTTGCGGGGGCAACTAAATAAAAGGAGAGGTATTACCCTCTATCAATATTATAATTGATAAAGAGAGTAAAGCCTCTCACTAATATTTAATAGCTGTGATTTTCTAGAAATGTATCTATTGCTTTACAAGACACACGTTTTGTTCCATCAACTTCAGATATTTTCAAACCCATTAATCTAAATTTTGCTAAGGTATTATATGAAACTTTTGCGTACGCAGCACCTTCTTTTAGAGACATCCAGTCGTTATCAAATGACTTTTTTTAAGTTTGTACAGTTTCATTAACAATAAGAACGATTAACTCTTCAATTTCGTTATTTTGATTATTACTTGCCATTTATGCAACTCCTTTTAAAATTAGTTTTCTAATTAAGATAAAAACTTTGTTTAGGTTTAGTTAAGAACATCATTTTATTTTTTGTTATCTAATTCTTCCAATAACGAACGGACAAAGAGTTCATTTAAATGGTATCTATCTACAAGCAAATAGAAGATAACGTAATTCGGAATTAAAACATCATATTTTGTATTTGCAAATGTCGCTTCATCAAGTATTGGTCTTACACTAATTTCGCCTCTGTTTATCCCTTCAATTATGAATTCATCGGAAATACCATAACCACTTTCAAATTTATTAATAATCCTTACAACTTCTTCAACCGTTTTTAAGTAACCATCTTCTTCGAAATGTGATGTATCCATAAACGGCAGCTTTCTTGGTTTCATAAAATTTCCTCCTTATTTAACTGACCCCTTTAGGGTTACGGTGATATAGTATTTAAATTACGTGGAGAATTGACAAAAATTTTTTTATTAATAAATTGGCTATAGATCTTGTATCTTATATATAGAAAAAAGCACTATATAAGTTATATTTTGATTTATAATGGTTAGCTATCCCATTAAAAACAAGAGTGAAATAACGACAGGAAAGGGGTATTGTTATTTTAGTAGAATAGAAAATAATGAGTTTTATAACAATTGAAAATATAAAAATATAGTTGACTACAATTTCAAAACAGGAGATAATAACCCTGATAAATTAAAAATATATTTAATGTTGGAAGGGATATTATGTATTCTATAAGTAAAGAAAAAGTTAGGAAATATATGAAACAGCAAGGAATCAATACTCAAAAAGAGTTGGCTGTAAAATTAAACATTAGTGAAAATCAATTATCTATGATGCTTTCAAAATCATTTAACCCAATAAAAGCTAATGCAATTAATTTATGTGAGGTATTAAATGTTAAGTTAGAGGATATCTTTGAAGAAACACAAATTACACTGGAATTAGATGTTGATCAAGAAGTTGAAACTGTAGTTGAAGAAGAAGAAGGTTTAGATGCCTCTGAGTTTGAAGGACATTTATATAGTGATATAAGAAATATATTACCGTTAAGACCATATACAGTAGTAGAATTATTTGCTGGCGCGGGCGGATTGGCATTAGGCTTAGAACAAGCTGGTTTCCACTCTTTAGGATTAGTGGAGCAAGATAAACATGCTTGCAAAACTTTAAGAGATAATCGCCCAAACTATAATGTTATTGAAGAAGATATTGAAATTGTTGCTGAAAAAGGAATTGAAAATTATATTGATATCCCTGAAGGTGGTGTTGATTTACTGTCTGGTGGATATCCTTGTCAATCATTTAGCTATGCAGGTAAAAAGGGTGGTCTATCAGATACAAGAGGTACGTTATTTTATTCTTATGCGCAAATACTACGTCAATTAATGCCGAAGATGTTTTTAGCGGAAAATGTAAAGGGTCTAGTTACTGATGACGGAGGAAAAACACTTTCGTTAATGATTAGAGTTTTTTCTGAGATTGGCTATACGATTCAATGGAAAGTATTAAATGCACTAGATTATGATACTGCTCAGAAACGTCAAAGAATTTTTATTATAGGTATTCGAAATGACTTACTTAATACAACTGAACTAACTTATGCTTTTCCAGAGCGATATGGTTATCAACTTACTCTACGTGATATTTTAAAAGATGTACCAAAATCAGATGGTGAGTCGTATTCAGCTACAAAAGCAGAAGTATTAAAATTAGTACCTCCAGGAGGATATTGGAGAGACTTACCTGAAGAAGTAGCCAAGACATATATGGGGAAAAGTTATTATTCAACGGGTGGAAGAACTGGTATGGCAAGAAGACTTTCATGGGATGAACCTTCGCTAACTTTAACTTGTTCGCCAGCTCAAAAACAGACAGAGCGATGCCATCCAGATGAAACTAGACCATTTACTGTAAGAGAGTATGCAAGAATTCAAGGATTCCCTGATTCGTGGGAGTTTAATTGTTCTAACACTAATGCGTATAAACAGATTGGTAACGCAGTACCAGTGAGCTTAGCTAAAGCGGTTGGACTATCGATAGTTAGAATTTTAAATGAAATAAACAATTAAATCATTGATGAAATAATAAAACGAACTATTTATGAAATATCTATATGAAATTTCTAAGTAGTTCGTTTTATTTGGTTGAACTTTTTTAGATTCGCTCTCTAATTTCTTCAGCAAGTTCTGCTATAACGTCTTCAATCATTTCAGATCCGTCAACTTCAGCAGCTACTTCAGCAATAGCATCAGTGATTTGTTCGTAAAAATCTTCTACACCTGTTAAGCGATGCCAAAATTCTCGACCAATGATTACTGGGTAATCACGGTCTATCACTCTATAATGGTTGCTTAATTCATCCTTAGATCCATATAGAACTCCAACTATTAAATCATCAAATGAAAGTCTTAATCCATTAGTTCTTGCTAAGTTTCTGACACCATTTAAATGTCCGATAATAGTTTGAACATCGTCTTTATTAATTGTGTTTGGGCCGGCCTTTATTTGACAGTATTTTCTTCTTCCATCAATTTTGTCGATGAATTCGATATCAATACCAGACGTTGTAGATGCAAAGCCTTCTAAAATTTCACTACAAAATTTTTGCAGCTTACTACCGAAAATAGTGTTAATTGATGTCCCTAATACCCTTGGGTAAACTAATGCTCTTGCTATGCTTTCTGCATCTTCAGAGCCAGTTAAAAGGTTCGCTTTATATTTATCTAAAAACGGATTTAAATTAAATTCTCGGATATCCGTTAATTTCAAAATATTTCTTTGGTGACTAGGCACAATTTCATCAAGGAAAAACTCTTTAGCATTTTCGATTATCTGATCTAATTCCTCATCGTGAAGTCTATTATGTGACATTAAACTCACTCCTTTCTACCTAATGTAATTCCAATGATATCATTTAATGTATTATATTGAAATGTTACTTTGCGTAAATGCAATTTGGATAAGCGTATAATATCTTCAAGTAAATATGTATGTATTACCTACCAATGTAAGGGAAAGCTAATGCTAGATGAAGAGAAAAACTTTCTTAGCAAGAATCATGTAAATAAGGAATGTCTAAATTTAATACGATTTTTTACATAAGAAAAATAAAATAAAGATATGACTTGCGCTAGCAAGGCTTTATCACTTTATATTTAAATATATTGTTTGTGCGAACGTAGTGAGTACAAACAATATCAATTTAAGTATTGAGTCAATTAAAAATACAATTAGCTATTATTATTATTATAGACTGTACTTGGCTATGGTCAACAAACGATTTGAAAACTTTTCGCAAGAAATTATATGTTCACATAAAAAAATGGAATTTATTACTTTAATGTAGATGATATGTAATATAATTAGTGTAATGATTTTGCTAGATAGGAGAATTATATGGGTTTTGAAATGAAAAGAGTAATCGATATTTTACAAAGAGCGGAAAGTATCGAGCAAGTGCTACAATGTTCTTATCGTAAAGTTGAATATCCTTTTACTCGCGTAGGTGTTCGAGCGCGGAATTTACCGCTTTTTAATAAAGAATTGTATGAGTTGATTATCGCATTAGGCCGGTTGCCAGAAGTAACGTATTATGAGGAGTATTATATTCGAAAATATTCGACGCGTGGGTTGAACGATAAAGCATTACAATACCATGCGAACATTGCTTATAAGGCATTAGTGTTAGATTTGCATTTTTATTTTGTCTTGAAGCAATCGAAACTTTTTGATGATGTACACATGGAATATGCCCATGACGTGGCAGCGCAAACGGACATCTTATTAAGAAAAAACGGTATCGAACTAGGCCTTCAAGTATTTAGTGGTGATCAAAACTACGAAATGACGAAACGAAATTCAATCGAAAAAAAGCAGTCTCAAGTAGCTTATCAACTTATGCTTTATAATGTGCGTGACAATTTGGCATGGAAACGCAATTTAACTGTAGCAGATGGCTCGCAAATGTTGCTGTTTGGTGAAAAAGATGCACAGTATATCGCCGAAATGATTACATCGGCCATTACACCTACGATACAAGTGTCGCAAAACGAAGATCAATTTGCACTGTTGCCTGTAGAACCGTCAACCGTAGTAGAAAATACAGAAGCGGAAGTCCAATATTCGTATGTGTATATCGGATCTAAAGCAGAAGCGCGAACAAGCTATATGAAACAGTTAAAAAAGAACGGTATTAGATTGTTTCACTGCTATTTAAAACCCGGTTATCCAACTTTTACGGCGAAAGATGGAATGGTTTTTACTTTGGACGGAAATGCTATGCCAAGAGCGGATGCCTATAAATTTTTGTATCGTTATAGAAAATATTTAAATGAGTTCAACTGGCATCAGTACTGTGTCGAGCATGCTTCACCAAAAATTAGTTTAGCGATTAATGCTGGAGCTGGTAGTGGAAAAACAACGACGTTAGTATGGCGAATTTTATATTTATTGTTCACAAAGCAAATCGATAGCTTGCAACAGATAGTCATGATTACCTTTACGAATGAGGCCGCTAATAATATGAAGGAAGCATTAGAAGAGCGGCTTGAAAAGCTGTATCGCAGTACAGGAGATCCGCAGCATTATGCGTATTTACAAGAAATTAATGCGATGAAAATTGTAACGATTCCGACCTTTGCGAAAGATATTATTAAGCAGTTTTCACATCATTTAGGGTTATCGAACAATATCGAAGTGTCGCCGATGACAGTGAAGTTCCGAGAAATTTTAGAGGAGTCGCTTGATATCGAATTAGCGCGGCATGAAGAAAATACGTTTGGTAAATTAGCGTATTATAAAATTACGAGATTTTTAGAATCGATTTGGGACAAGTTCTCTCAAAAAGGGATTATCGAAAAGGAATTAGTACGTTATTTAGAAAAAAATGAAATGGATGATGAGCTGAAGCTTGTGGTCGCACGTATTTTGCGAAGAGTCGACCGAAAATTCACGAAATTGAAATTTGAGGCCGATTTTTTAACAGTAGCTGATTTAACACGCTTTTTAAAGCTTTTAAATAATCCGAATGTACCGCTGAAAGATTTGAGAAAGAACTATAAATATTTATTTGTGGACGAATTTCAGGATACGGATATTGCACAAATTCAATTTATTGCGACTGTTGCGAAACGGGCAGGCTTGCATCTTACGGTAGTCGGAGATACAAAGCAAAGTGTGTATCGATTCCGTGGTGCAGATTCAACCGCATTTACAGTATTAGACGATTATTTAAAAGGCAGTAAATCACGAAAGATGTATTCGTTTAAATTAGTGGAAAACTTCCGTTCGTCGAAGGAGTTAATCGAAAAGATGGAGGAGATTTTTGGCAAGTGGCGCGAGCACGAGCTATTACCTTCTTCAGAAAAACCAATGGAATCAAACCGGGAAAATAAAATGCATTTAGATCATGTGTTTGACCTGATCGATGCCGAGTTTACAATGGATACGATGCTGAACGATTATCGATTAATGCCAGCAGGCGGCGAAAAACCAAATGTTTTAGCTATTCTCGTTCGCAATAATTATGAAGCTATGCAAATTGGTGAAATGCTAAGTCATTTGAAGAATGGTCCGGAATATGAGGTACGTACAGAAGGAACGCTTTATATGTCGAGAGCAGCACGAGATTTAGGTGTGCTACTTCACTCATGGATTTATGCGAATGCAGATGAAGTGGCGAAGAAGCAAGCTATATTTTCTTTAAGTGATACAGCGTTTTGCATGAAAGATGAGGACTTCGCTTTTACGAAAAATGGCGATATTGTTAGCGCAGAGGA
This sequence comes from Lysinibacillus sphaericus, assembly GCF_002982115.1. Taxonomy (GTDB): domain Bacteria; phylum Bacillota; class Bacilli; order Bacillales_A; family Planococcaceae; genus Lysinibacillus; species Lysinibacillus sphaericus. The sequence continues at coordinate 952,502 of NZ_CP019980.1, forward strand.
TTTAGAGTTTTTTGTACCAAAAGCGTGGTATGAAGCGCTGCATTTAATGAAAGAAAAGCCAGTTTTAACAGTCATTGAAGACTTTTTAAGCAAGACCGATTTTGCCTTAAATTTAGAGCAGCAAAACTTTGACGAAAAAGCCATTATGAAATACGAGCTCAATTTAGAGAAAATCACGCTCGACATTTTCACGAAGTTTGGTCAAGGGGCATCGCTTGTACAAATTTATGATTGGTTACACTTAAAAATTGCAACAAATCGTGAAGGTGACGAAGCAGAGCTGGAAGATTCGGTGTTCGATGAAAACTTCATTCGTGTAATGACCGTACATAAATCAAAAGGATTGCAGTTCCATACAGTTGTCATTCCGTATCCTGACAATTCTTTTATTAAGCCGATGGAAAAAATGAAGGAAGATTTTATTGTCCAAATTGGCGAGAACGATAAACTATCATTTGGTTGGAAATATGAAGATGATCAAAATGAATTTACAAGTGTGACATCAAATTATAAAAAGTTGCGTGCTGAGGAAGACGAAGAGCAACGCTGTGAAGAGGCACGCATTCTCTATGTCGCGATGACACGCGCGGAACAATCGGTAAAAATCTACGGCTTAGGAAAGACGAAGAAACAAGTTAAACAGCCTAATACGTGGGGCGAGTTATTATTAATGTAAGGGGATTAGGTATGGCTGGTTACAAAAATTTAGTTTATACGAATGCAGAAGAGCTAATGCATCAAGAAAGTCGCTTTAAAGCATACGAAAATGCAATTCATATTACAGCAACTAATTCTTTAAAGGCTGGGATGATGACGAGCAATAGTGACAGCAGCTTAAATCGTTGGTTTTCTGGACCAATCATTTCTTTTGCAGAACTATTACGTTTTTTAGGAGACGGATGGTCGAAAAGTAAAACAAACTTAAAACAGTTCACGTTGATCTCAAAAGCTTTGCGGGAGCGTAGTGAACCCATTTCAGTAGAAGAACGAGAGCTTTTTGCAGCAATCGACAAAAACCAGGAACTTATTTTGAAAACGATTCGGTTGTTGAGTGAAAGTGGCTATACTAGCGCTTCAGTGAGACAGCGACTAATAGGAGCGGAAGTAAAAAGGCAGGAGGAACTGTTTTTAGACTTATGGGAAAATGTCGAGCAAGATCAGGCTTTTCAATGCATTCATCAATGGTTTGCTAAAATACAGCAATCGCCTGAAATCGTTTTTCGGGACACGTTAGTTGAGCTTTTTAATAGCCTCATGGGTGATCCTAAAAAAAGAACAGCTGCGAATATATTACCAGGTAAGTCCGCAGCGAAATTAGTGTCTGAAAGAATGGTGATAAGGGAAAAATGCACCCTTGTGTTACATGGATTTTACTTCCTCGTGCCGATTCAGAAGCGTTTATTTGATATTTTAAGTGAGCGCTTTGATATTATTCATGTAATTAATTATCAATCAAATTACAAGCATGGCTTCCAAACGGTCGAACGATTTTTAAATATTGATGGCAATAATTTTGAAAAGGTTCTCGATTCGCCGTATAGTGTAAACTACCATGCGAAAGAGTTGTTACTTGCAATCAATGGGCAGTTTATCGCAAATAAGCTCGTGAAAAATGAGCAAAACCTTGAAAAGATTAATTACTTAGAGTTTCACACGTTACAGCAATTGCGCCGCTATACGCAAAATTATGATGAGCGTTATGTATCGCCACGTGCTATTCAAGTGGCCGACTTTTTAACAACAGCGGAGCAAACGAACCATCAAAAATTATCAGAGCATCCGCTTGGGCGTTTTTTAGTCAACATCCACCGCATTAATAAGCGCAAATTTAATGTGGCGACAGGTGAGTTTATAGATAATGGAAATATTACATTTGATTTGCTACGAGAGCTATTTAACTCGGGCTATTTATATGTAAAGGGTATCAATGCACAATCTGCAATGCGGACGCTTGATATGCTACAGGAAATTTCGAAAACATTTACTACGTTCGATGACTGGTATGATGGTCTGGCCGAAATTATCGAATTGAAGCAAGAGGCTGAAAGTAAATTGAAGCCTGGGCATTCATACAAGTCGAAAGATCATCAAATGTACTCTTTCTATCATGAAGCAATCGGCTATTTTTATTGTACAAAGGAAGATTTACGTTTTGTCCGAAGCGCTATTACAAAAATAAAACAGTTGTTTGAACTGCTGTTTAAAGGCAATGAAATCAATATTAAGCAGTACATTGAAATTTTAGAAGGCCATATTGAGCAGGAAATCATACCGGTTATATCGGATCAGCTTGATAAAAAGATTGCTGAAAATATTATTGCCGCATTAGATGAATTAAAAGATGATTCATTGGATAAAATGGATCGTCAAGATTTAGTGCAAGGGTTGCAATATTTTTTAGCGCAAAAACCAGATTTAGAAGATGAATATGAGATGGAACTGTACGGTCAACAAGACCAAAATAATCTTAATATAATCAATTCACTGTTAAATAGCGACGGCCTGCAATTTGAGGACAATCGCGTCATTCATTTTACGATGATGGATAACGAAGCTTTCCCTACACAGCAACCGCTAAATAGTTGGCCGATTTCTCATGATTCTTTTAACATATTATGTGACCATAATAATTATTTAAATCAATTGAAAATGCGAAAAGAGCTAGAGGTTGAAATTGCATGCTATCAATTTTACTTAATTATGACGAATGCGGTAAAAATCAACTTTTCGATTGTTCGACGCCTCGATGAGCAAAAGCACTTGAAACGTTGCTTTTACTTGAATTTTTTATCGCTTATTCAATGGTCGTATAAGCAGCTGAATACATTGTTGCAGAAACGGATAGAAACAAATTATCAAACGGAAACGATTACGTTTGAAGAGCAAAAGTATGATATTATGCCAAGCCAAATGTTCAATCGTTGTCCGAAGCGCTTTGTGTATACATTCTTACTTGATCGCCGTCCAGTTTTTCATGATGTATTCCATGAGCCATTTTTATTCCAGCAGCTGGTTGAATATGATTATGGCATTCGGAAAAAGACGCAAAAATTAACGTTGTATCGTGACTGGTTCCCACATTGGTCTGAAACTAAAAAAGACATTTATGAAGCGACTGCTATGGATTATATGGATAAAAATCCGTATACGGGGACTATTCATTTCACAGTCGTTGATGGTTGGAAGTATTGGGATATTCGAATGGGCTTAAATTTATTCGGCAGCCGCTCAGAAGGGGAAAATACGAAAGGTCGACAAGATCCATTGACAGAAAATCATTTCGTTAAATCTGGCGACCATTGTAAATATTGTCCGTACCAGAGAATTTGTACTGATTCGATGTTATACAAATAGAAAAATTTTTTCTTACAATTTTAGATGAGGATTAGATACACATTATATTATTAATTATCGTAAGTACCGCTACCTGTACTACACCTACCAGTACAATAAAACGCTAAGGTTCGAGGCGTGCGGAAAACTTTCAAATAAGAATCCTGTTCCTGTAAATAAGCACTGTTATCTTTCAACTCGGTTTCTTTTACAGAAAAGAAATAAAAAGATGGATGCTGTTTGCGTAGCAAACTGCTCCCACTTTATATTTTAAATATAGTGTTTGTGCGAACGAAGTGAGTGCAAACACTATCTTTGTCATTTTAATTGGAAATAGCTATAAACCTTTTTATATCAACGTTTATAGCTATTTTTTTGTGTCCGATTTTCTTCGTATATTAAGCTACATATGTCCAATTTTTATCGTACGTCCAGTTTATTTTTTCTAAGTAAAGCTTCTCGTTTATGTGCATCAAATTCGTCACAAATATATTTAATCCGTAAGTCGGATACAGTGCCTTTAGGGTAAACTATGTGAGGATGTAATCTATAGAGTACTGTACGACTAGAAGAGGACTTCATAATTAAGCCTTTTTCTTGAAGGGATTTTACGACATCAGTGATATTGTCTATATTTTCTTTGATATACTCGGCTAACTCCTTACGATTGAAAAACTCGAGTTTATTTTCAAAATGACTCTCTGTATCCTCCGGTTGTCCTCCAATCGAATTATATGAATCATTTGGGTTATGTACTAGATAAAACATATTGTAATGGCAAATAGGAAGGCTTTTATAGATAAAGCCAATCTCCCTGAAGGATAGCTCTTTAAGCATTTCTTTAAGTTTCCCTTTATATAATCTTATAAACCACACTTTTTCGTGTTTTTTTTGGTGATAGCCCATAATATGTAAATCTGGATTAACTTGATAGTGTTTTTTTGACCATACCTTTTTTTAATTAAGATGCCTAATTGAGTGAATTTTTTTAGTTAGACAGAAGTTTGTGAACGACTTTTTCCTAAATACTTTTGGATGTCGGTAAGTGTCATGGGTCTATTATTACTTACCAATAAACCATCCGCTTTGATTTTTATTTTTGCTAACAAACTAATTATAAAACCACAATCAGTTAATGATATGAGGTATTATATTTTTCATTTGATTTTGAAAACATCCAATATGATGTTCAAGCTTTCCTTCCATTATATTGATTGATCTATTAATTTTCTATCTATATGCGTCTCGTTGTTTTTGAGAATTTTGAATCTCTTTTTCTGTAATGAATTTCCCTTCTTCAATTATTGAACCGTCTGAGTCTAGTATAAAAGCCTGTTTAGTTTGAAGATTGATATGAGTTAGATGTTCCATTGAAGCCACTCCTAAATTTATAATGAAAAAACCGTGCTTTAAATGTAACAGGTGCGCACGGTTAGATTTTTTTGTATTAATGTTAAATATAATCCATAATGCTATCTATATGGCGAGGGTTTACACCTAGTTTATTAAGATAAGTGTGAAATGAATCTCTAGTGATAGCTTCCTTATAGTCACTAAATGCTCTATCTACTGGAATAGTTTCTAATGTACCACTTTCAATAGCGCTGCTAATCATATGGGAGCAGCAACGTTAGAAGGGCTTAAGAAATTAAGCACTTTTCACGAAGAATATCAGTTAACAAACCAATTCCGCATGCAAGCAAATGATGACGTAATCAATTGGATCAATTTAAAGTATTTGAATCTTTGAAGGACATGCATGATGAAATAAAAGACAAAAATAAACAGCACGGTTTAAGTCGTATTGTATCAACTTTTGATTACTTACATAAAAAAGATGGTGGGACCTACTATGTGAAAGAATCAAATGGTGAATACCAACTACCATGGAATACAACAAGTACGAAATACACATGGGCTGATTAAGCTGAAACTGTTCATGGGCGGGTCCAATTTATACAATACAAGGCTTTGATTTAAAATATGTTGGGGTCGTGCTTGGGCCATCTGTTCAATATGATGCTGCTAAAGATGAAATCATCATTGATACGAGTAAGTATATGGACAAAGGTGCATATACAGGGATGGAATTGAAAATGTAAATGAAGCCAAGGAAAAAATCGTCTTAAACTCAATCAATATCTTGATGAACCGTGGAATTAAGGGTCTGTTCATTTATGCAAGTGATGAAGCATTGCGCAATAAACTTTTAGAATATCAAAAAGTAGGTGAATAGCATGAGTGAGTTAGACAACTACGTGAAAATATTTTGCAATTTCGAGACCAACGAAACTGGCAGCAATTCCATAATCCTAAAAATCTAGCGCTCTCCTTATCACTTGAAGTAAGTGAATTATTAGAGCTGTTTCAATGGAAAACGAGTGAAGAAGCAGTTGAAAAGAACTTAGATAAGATGAAGGGTGAGCTAGCAGATGTTTTGATTTATGCGATATTATTTGCCAATGAGACGGATATGGACTTAGTAAATATAATAAATAATAAACTTCAAAAAAATAATGAAAAATATCCAATTGAAAAGTTTTCTGGAAAAAATACTAAATACAATGAGATATAAATTTATAAAACAAATTTAAAAGGAATTTAAAAAACCTGAAGTGACCCCTAAAAGTTAGACACGGTTATTTCATTAGGCAGCTTTGGTAAAATGAGTTCGGTACTGCACCGGACTCGTTTTTAATTTTGCCTTGATCCGTTTCGTATTATAGTAATTTATATATTTTTCTAATTCTATTTTAAAATGCTCTATACTTTCAAATTCCTTCATGTACAGGAATTCGGATTTCATAATTCCAAAGAAATTCTCCATGACAGAGTTGTCGTAACAGTTTCCTTTACGAGACATACTTTGAACAATCCCTCTTGATTCTAAGGCGCAACGATATTTTTTCATTTGATAATGCCATCCCTGATCGGAATGCATGAGTAGCTGATGGTGCTCAGGTAAACGTTCGAACGCTTTCTCCAACATATCTGAAACAAGTGAATAGGTTGGTCTAGAGCCAATTGTATACGTGATAATTTCCCCGTTAAATAAATCTAAAACTGGCGATAAATAAAGTTTCTCACCAAACAATTTAAATTCCGTAATGTCTGTCACCCATTTTTCATTTGGGGCATCTGCTTTAAAATGGCGGTCTAAAATATTTGGCGCAATTTTACCCACTTTGCCTTTATACGATTTATACTTTTTCATACGTACTAAACATTTTAAACCTAACTCTTTCATGATACGTTGCACTTTTTTATGATTCACTTTTTGCCCACGATTCGCTAGCTCGTCACGAATACGGCGATAACCATAACGCCCTTCATGTTCTTCATAAATCGCCTTTATTTCTGCTTTTAAATCGGCGTCTGGATCTGGTCGATTCATACGTTTTACTAAATCGTAGTACGTACTTCGTGGAATGCCAGCGAGTTTTACAAGTGCTTTCACCGAATATTTATGCCTTAACTCAAAGACTACTTGTGCTTTGTCCTGTTTGGTGATTTTTCCTTGTTTTGAACTAAGGCATTCAACTTTTTTAAATACTCGTTTTCCATTTCTAGTTGTTTAATGCGTGCTTCAAGTGCTTCGGTAGAGACTTTAACTGGTGCTTGTTTCGATTGTTTATTGGATTCTTTTTTCATGGATGGACGCCCCTTTTTCTTTGATTGAAGGGCATCTAATCCTTGCGTTTCATATTGCTTTCTCCAAGCACTAATTGTTGAAGGGGCAGGTATCTTAAAAATCGCTGCCGTTTCGTTTAAGGACGTACCCTTTTCAATCATAAAATTTAGTACATCCATTTTAAACGCTACTGTGTAATTTGTATATGGCTGAATAAAAGTTTCCACACATTGTATTCATATTGTTTAACCCATTTAAGGATTGCTTTATTGTCCCCATAGATTTAGCTAAATCATAGGAACTTTCCTTTCCATTTAAGTAATGCTCAACTGCTTGTAATTTATCTTCGGCAGTATATTTGACCATAAAAAAACTGCACCTCCAATTGTTAGATGTGTCTAACAATTGGGAAGCAGTTCATAGCAAGGTTTTTTTATTTTGCCTTATACTAAATAATTGCATTTAGTTTAACTCAATGGCATTTAATATGGCGTTTTTTTGAAGTTAACAATTCATATAATTTGCGAACTTTTCAGCTGCTGTCTCTTTAGCTTTTTCTGTTACGTGAGTATAGATATTCATCCTAGTTTGAATGTCACTATGACCCAAATAATCTTGTACTTCTTTAATGCTTGCTCCAGCTTCAAAAAGTAGACTGCAATGTGTATGACGTAATCCGTGTGTAGTAATCTGATCTAAGTTATACTTTTTTTGAACTTGTATCATCCATTTACGAGATTTTGTAGGTTGCAGATACTCATTACACTCATTGCTTAACACTAACTGTTTTGGTTGTAGTGTATTAAAGCCGAGAATTAAATAATCTTACTTTTGTTGTTTTTTCATTCTTGTAAAATATCCATCGTAACTCTATCCATTTTAATCGTACGAATAAAGCTTAGCTCTTATTTTTTGTCGTTTTCACATATAAACGGTTTTCCTTACCACGTGACAAAGCTTTGTTGATACGTATTTCGCCATTTTTGAAATTTATATCATTCCAATTTAATGCTAGAGCCTCTAAAGACAAATTTGACTATTTTTAAAAGACGAATTTTTTATTGCATTTGTCTAATAGAATTTAGATATGCAGAAGCGAGATTTCCAGAAGTATGCTAAGGAAAAAGGATTAAGACGTTTTATGAAGGAAGAAAAGGTATAAAGTAGAAAGAATATAGCGAGGGGTAAGTAAAACTATGACAGTAAATTATCAATTTTATCCTAAGAATAATAGGTTACCGGATTTCTTAAAGTGTGTTGTTGAAGTGTTTAAAGAAATGACAATGATAATTTCACCTACGAATAGAAAATATAAAAGTGATGTAATTTTAGGAGAATGTAAAGATGGGCTATTAAAATTAGGATATAGAGTAGAAGGAAATCATAATACCGATGGAAAGTATATCGAGGTCCCTGTTTTATTCGGGAGAAATAATGCATTAGAAAAATCTTTTCTTGCGGATGCTTTTAATGAAGAGTTAAAATCAGTTATTGAAGTTGAAGCTGGAAGAGAAGTTTTAAATAATAAATTTCTAATTTATTTCAAGCATGTATGATGCAAAATGTAGAGTATTTAACTATAGCGGTTTTAAATAAATATAGAACAAGAAACAAAATCAATTTTGATTTTGATGAAGTATGCAAATTTTTTGATGCACTATATTCAAGTGACAGATTAAATTTACCACTTAAAGGTATATTAATAATTGGGTACGATACTCCTGTTGTTGAAGAAATAGAAGAATCATTTGAAGAAGATGTTGATTAATCCAATTTAAATGAATATCATAGGGCTAATAATAAACTATATGACAACATTCTAAACCTTGAACATCACATGAGGGAGGGGTAGCTAAATCCTTCGCTTCATGAACCTTTATTACATCTTGAATTCCTTTACATTTTGGCAAAACACTAATCATTCTCCTCTCGTTACGCCTAATAATTGAATATCTAAGTTGTTTCTTAAATAGAAAATATCACCAGACTTAATACTACCAATGTCTGTGCTAAATTCATTTTCGACATTAAGTGCAAACAATATTTTACCTGCTAAATCTAGTATAATACCATCCTCTGTGATTACTCTAAATATAGGATTATTCTTCTTAAAGTCACCATCCTCATCAATAATCATTACAACTTCGTTATTAAAATCAACAAATTCTAATGAATCGCTACCTATAATATTACTCAATTCATCTTAGATGTCATCTATTGTCCATTCTATTTGAATTACTTCAGCTTTCATTTTAAAAAGCTTTGTATCAAACGAGATTACATAGAACTTCAATTTCTCTCCATCTCTATAAAAAATACACAGAGTAAACCCTGTGTATTATATCCCTAAGGTTATTTGTGTAACATGTTCTTGTTCTAATAAATCAATTTCCTTAATCATTGTACCCATGTCTTTAATTAAATCTACTACAAGGGCATTCCCCATACAGAAGTAACGCATACGTTTAGGCATACCCTCTGTCCAATTATCATCAAACCCATTAAATCGCTAACATTCAAGCGGAGTTAGGAAACGTTTTCGACCATTTACTTCAACTATATGTGAACTTCGATTTACAGTTCCTTCACTAGTAAGCATTGTTCGGCCGGGTAATTCTAAATCATCCGTAGGTGACATACCAGCCTCAGAGTAAATGTATTTGTGCCCTTCAGCAGAAGTTCGTTCAATTTTTTTGGTTCCTCGTAAATAGCTAAATTTTTCAATGGCTGCTTCATTTAAATAATATTCTTCATCAACCATCTCTTCTGGAAGTAAGATTTCCTTTAATGGGATAGGATTCTTTACGATTGGTTCTGGTTGAACGGTCTGAACGCTCCCATTAATCATAATACCAGCTGTATGGAAACCAAAAGCAAAATTATCCGAGATTTCAACAATATCTTTAGGCAATTCAACGGATGCACGGCGATTTTTTTACGGTTCATTGGTTACCGGGAATGTAAGTGCAAAGAAGCCTTCTTTAAATAAAATATTTCTTTATCCAACTTCATTTGCTGATCAGCAAAGCTTAGGTTCTTTTTATATGCAAAGATAAAAACTCGACGTCTACGTTGTGCATATCCATGCTCACTCGCATTAATTTCACGCCATTCAAAGATATAATCTAAATCACAGAATACAAGCTAACATAATAGAGAAATCTCGCCCACGCTGCTTAGATGGAGATTTAATCAAGCAATCCACATTTTCTAGTAAAACATATTTCGGATGACTATTCTCTAGGACACGTTTAATTTCCAAAAAAGAACACCTTTTTTACCGTTTATGCCCTGCTCATTATTCAGTGAGCGACTCACACTATAGTCTTGGCATGGAAAACCTCCAACTAATAAATCTATGTGTAATGAGCTGAACTTACTATCAGCTAAGCTACAGTTGTAATATCCTCATTACTTGCTTCACCTTCAGTAAAGCACTTTTATAACATTCATACGTATCCTGGGCCTTTTTTGACGGTGCCCATAACGTTTGAAAAAAATCTTTATCAGCCTTCTCTAAAGCGAGGCGAAAGCCACCTACTCCTGCGAATAATTCCACAACATTTAGGTTTTCATTCATTCATGCATACGAACATCCTTTCTCTATATTCGTATTATAAGCGAATTAATTAAAATGATCAAGTTTTTTTATTTGAAAGACATAAATTGGATTTTATTCGTTTATTATTTAGCATATTTAGCAGTATAATCTAGTGTATAATTTATCAAATGTACATTTAATATATATTTTTTATTATAAAGGAGAACATTAACATGCAAAATAAAATAATAAATATTATTACTCCATTAGAACAATTTAAACATAAATCTATATTTGAAATAGGCCAAATAACTGGACTTAATGCGAATTTAGTAAGTAAAAAAACTTCAATTAGCTCTTTATCTAATTCTATGTTTTCGTACACTAATATAAATCTAACTCAATTAAAGAAAGATTTTAATTTAATTATTAAAACAGTTTGTTTAAAAGAAAACGGCATACCAAAAGAATCTATGTCATTCGAACATGTTCAATTCCATAATGCGGTAAATGAAACATGGGAACATAGCTTCTTAAAGGAAAAATTTACAAATACAACTATTTTATTTGTTATTTTTCAATCTGTAGGAACAGAAACATATTTTAATGGATTCAAACTGTGGAAGATGCCAGAAGAAACTATACATAATGAATTAAAAAGTTTCTGGTCATTATTAAAAAACAAATTAGAAAATGGTGTTACTCTAAAATTAGTTAATCAAGGCAATAAAACTATTACAAAAAATGATTTACCATCTACTCGAGAATCTAAAATAATGCATATTCGTCCTAAAGCTAGCAATGCTAAGGACACAGTGGAATTACCTGACGGTCAACTTATTACTAAACAAGCATATTGGCTTAATGCTTCTTATGTAGGGAATATTCTAGCAGATGTACCCAGACTTAAAATTAATAACAATCAATTGGATCAACAAATTATTATATATGATTATCAGCAAATCAAACCGTTTCTAACCAAAGAGATTTATACGATTGATCAATTTATTAAAATTACACAATCCATTTTTAAATCATTTAATCACTTCGATGTAAAAGAACAGCAGATTGAAACCATTGGATATAGATTACTACCACCATTCATATTGCATCAAAATTTTAATAGTCTAGATGAATACTTTAATGTAAAGATATTTAAGGAACGATATTTTAAATTACCTGAAGACGACGCTTGGCAAAATTCTTTTTTACAACGTAAGTTAGAAAATATGGAAAATGACTTTTCTATATTTAAAATTGAAGACACAATGTACCTAACTAAAATGGCACTTGAATCGGCTAAAATTGAAAAATCAACTTTAATTTCTTACAGAGAATCAGTAGAGGAATTTGTATCTAAAAATCAATATTTTACTTTGGTCTCTTTAAAAAAGAGTGGTTTCCATCATCTAATTGATGACTTTGGATTCGAATCATTGTTCTATGAATCTCTATTAAAAAGACCTGGTCGTTTGAAATCACTAAAAATTTGTGGTCAATTATTTTTTATTAAGACCCCATTAAAAGTAGATTTATCACATTTTTTAACGTCTTTATTTACGACGTCAAACCAATCTGTTTTGTCAGTAGATAATATTATAGAACAAATACATGATACTTTTGGTATAAAACTCAATTTTGAGGCTATCAATAATTTACTTAAATCTAGTTCTATTGATCAGTATTACTCTGATGCACTATGTAAACTTTTCCTAAATAAAAATGATTATTTAGACTATATCCAATAAAACTCTCACCCAATCCTGCTGGATCGGGTGAGAGTTTTGTACTTCAAGTTGTATTTTCTGTCATTTTTGTTTTAGCTATTGTAATTTTCTAGACAATAATTCAGACTTATCAACAAGCAATTCTTTACAAGGAAAAAAGTAGATAGATTCTTAAATAACCATTTGAAATGAGGCGGTAAAAATAAAAAAGCTATCCAAATCACATGAATATAGCTTATATCATTTAGTAGGTTCAATTAGCCTATCAACAATTCATAAATTTATTAATATCTATAAGTTAACAGCCGATGATTTTTTAAATGAATCAACTCACTTACTTGAACAAATGGGTTCAAAGAAAGCCATGATTGCTAAGGTTAAAAATATATTAAAGACTTTACCTGAAGGGCAAATAACCCAACCCAGCATAAAACATCTAGCTGCTACCGGATTATCTGAAAACAATATTAAACTACTACAATCCATTAATATAACTTATGATAATTTGGATAATTTAAATTTTAAATTATTTTCAAATCTTACTTCTGATAATATTCGTGAATCAACATACCAACGTATTATGAAGGCCTATACCGAATTTGAAGCTTTAGTTTTTATAGATAAGAATAATGGTAATGCTACTTCTACTAATAAAGAAGCATTATTAAAGAATTATCTAGAATCCCTTGAGCCCGGTTCATTTTTTACTATAAACCAATTGTTGGATTCTCAACCATTTCTAAATGAAAAAGATGATGTCGATTTTTTTTTAAAAAAAGACTTACTTATTAAAGATAATATGTGGTACAGAAAAAAGTATAAAGAATTACATCTGCATATCAAAGAAAATTCTAGTCTTAAAAATATAGATGTTTTAATCGAGAGATTAAATGGGAAATCTATGCAAGAATTAGCTGATGAACAAAATGTTTCACGTCAATCTATTTCTAATCGTGAAAAAATGGTACTGAAAAAAATCTCTTTTACTGAAGAAGAAGCATTATACAAGAAATTTTTTGAGAGTTTCAACTGTTCTAAAAATATATTTTGTGATCTCTTCAATGAAACAGAAATCGTATATAATTTTTTAAATATACGTTTGAAAAAAGGTAAGAAAGATTTGTTAAAGCATATTAATGAGTATCCATTTACAGATAATCAGAGAATTACTATTCTACAGCATTATAAAGGATTTATTAATCATAAAAATGAGTTAACTTCTTTAAGTAAAATCTCTGTATTTGAAGATGTGCTTTTCTTTTATGGGAGAAATTCAACAAATGACAATATGCTCCTCTCAAAATATAATGAGCATATTATCAAACATAACTATGATATAGAATTAGCTAAAGACGCAACTGAACTTCGTGGATTACATGAGAGAAGTGTATATGCTTTACAAGATCGAGGCTGTAACTATAGATATTATGATTTTAACCAGTTGGATAATGATGAGATTAAGCATTTAAAGGAACTCTTAATCCTTCCACCTGGTATATATAATATGAATAAGATTTTTAGTGAAAACTTGGAGTTTATGAAATCAATCGATATTCGAAATGAAAATGAACTACACAATCTTTATAAAGCATTTATTTCTATAGAAAATGTTACTTACAACCGAATGCCTGAGTTTTCAGTAGGTAATACCGAGAAAAAAGAGTTTATTATTAATCTATTTTTCGAACAAGCTCCCATTCATATTAATGATTTTGTAGATTATGTTAATGATGTTTATTACTTAAAAAAGAACTCATTAAAGAGCTATCTTCAGATGTCACTTTCAGAGTACATTAGCGATGATATTATCCAAGTAAAATATAAAGATGTAAAAGATTCAGAAGTTGATTATTTACAATCAGTTTTAACGTCGGATATCCATACAATTGAAGAAATTACTGAGTTAGGATCTCAGAAATTGGATGATTTTTCTAATAGATTTATGAACAATATGTTGCTTAATAAATTAGGCTACAACATTCGAGGTCAATTTATTTTGACAAATAAGTATAGAAGTGTTGAAAGATATTTCACGGACGCAATTCTTAAAAACGATTACTTTATCAATGAAAGATTGGCTGTCCATCGTACGCAAAGCTTTTGGAAAACCATCTATGACTTAGAGAAAAATCTAGATATATTTAAAGTAGACAAAGACACATATATTACTTTAGGCAAATTAGAGCAGGTCGGTATTTCAAAATCTATTATTTTGGATTTCCAAAATAAGGTGAAAAAGTTTGTTGGAAAAGATCAATATTTCTCCTTGTCGCTACTACAAAAAAAAGGATTTACACATGAATTATTGAATTTAGGATTTGAAGACATATTCTATAATCGAATTTTATGGGCAGATTCAGAGATTAAAGGCATTAATCTAGCAGCTGGCTATATCTTTATCCTTCAAGAAAATGATGTATCACTAATTGATTTTTTAGAATGGCTTGTTCATGAACATGGAACAATTGATGGTCACGACTTGGTGGATTATATTTACAAAAAATATAATATTCTAATTGAACTACAAAAAGCTATTACATTGTTGCAAAAAAACGATGTTTATTATTCACCAGAACTATCAAAGTTTTACTGTGATAAAGATATGTTCTTTGAGGAAATTTACAAATAAATTTATACAAATATATTTAATTAGGGAGATACAAACATATGACTATGACTACACATCTATCTTTAAAAGATTTAATTGAACAAAAAATTATCCAAAAAACGGATGCAACACGTAAATTAACGATTCAAGGAATCACTAAAAATTATAAGGTTTATCGTATACCAACAAAGTATCTGCATTATAACAATCAAAATGGCCGTATTATTAGTTCGATTAACAGATATGAGTCTGAAGGAAAGAAATTAGATCTTTCTGATAAAGAAAGTTACAATAATATCTTACAACAATACATTATTGATTCTAATAGTACGGCTCTACAGGCAACTAAATCGAACATAAAACTTTTTGGTCAACGATTACCTGGTGTTGTTTTGAATGATGGGAAGGTAATAGATGGAAATAGAAGGTTTACTTGTGTACGCCTTATCAATGCTGAAGATGGCACAAATCTCTATTTTGAAGCAGTCATTTTAGATCAAGCTGAAGGGTTGACAGATACAGACATTAAACGTTTGGAATTAAATTTGCAACACGCAGAAGAACGTCCGGTCGACTATGATCCTATAGATAATCTAGTCGAAGTTTATACTGTTATTGTTAAAGATAAATTATTTAGTGTGGAAGACTATGCTCATAATACAAATAAGACAAAGTCAGAAGTAGAAAAAATGGTGAAGAAAGCGACTCTAATGGTTGAGTTCCTAGAATTTATCAACGCCGAAGGTAAATATTATGTTGCCAGAGACTTGAACTTAGATGGTCCGTTACAAGAGATTATGGGGATTCTAAATAAAGAAGATTCGTCTGATGAAGCAGAGTATCTACGTGTGAAAAATGCTCTATTCGCTGCACTTGCAATTCCATACCGCGGGGACACTACTCGTTATATCCGTGATATTGGAAAAAATATTTTACGTGCCGATAATCGTGAAGAATTCTTAGAAGAGTATGAAGATATTGTAGAAGACGTATACGAAACTTTTCAAGAGAAAGAGATCGTTACAAAAGAAATTATTCGCCAAGTTAATACAGATTTGGAATCTAAAAAGAAATCTGAATCAATTATTGAAGATAAAATTGCGAAAACAATTATCACAAATATCCAAGGGAAACCAATCGAGTCTTTAAAACGTGCAATTACGGCTTTAGAATCTATAGACACGGATCAAATATCTCGTTTAGATGCCGCCTCTAAACAAGAATTTAAGTCATTAATGGATAACATCAATGCAACAATGAAGTTATTTGGTGATAAATTTGGTGTTTAAAGAAATACCTCTTAAGCCTTCTTATTATACAACCACCTCAAATATTGTGAATGAGTTTTATAACCCAGTCCTGCAAATTGCAACATCGTATGACCGAGTAAGTGGTTACTTCAGTTCTAAAGCCCTCGCAGCTTATGCAAAGGGCTTGCAGGGCCTCATTCAAAATGATGGGAAAATGCGGCTTATTATCTCTCAAGATATTAGTGAAGAAGATTTTAACCTACTAAAAGAAGGCTATAATCTTCGAGAACAGTTAACGAATAGCCTATTATCGAAGTTAGATGAGCGATTAACTACTGATGATCAAATTAATTTTTATAATCTAGCCCATTTAATTGCAATAGGTAAAGTAGATATTAAAATCGGCTTCAAAACATCTGGAATATTCCATTCGAAATTTGGTCTATGCGAAGATGCAGATGGAAATGTAATTTACTTCACTGGTTCCAACAATGAAACATACGCAGCAATTGAAAATAACTTTGAATCATTTGACATTACAACCTCATGGCTTGCTTCTCAGTTTGATATGCAAAAAATAGTACATGCTCGCCAAGAATTCAATACTCTTTGGGCAAATAAAGCTCAAATGATGAATGTTCAGATTAAGGACATTAATGAAATTATCAAACAAAAGATCATAACCTTTGATAAAGGGAGGCTTATTTTGAACCAAGAAATGTTATTTGAAAATGCACTAATTCTATCTATTAATGATGGGCAGTTAATTGTAGAAGATACACTAACTTCTTATACTATTAAACCAAAAGATTATGCTTTACAAAAACTAGCACCTTATTTAGAAGGTGATTATCCTAATTTTAAATCTGATTTAAACTATATCGAAATGAAAGAAGTCATTAAAATACTTGAACGCTTTGCTACTCGTAAAAAATTCAATTTCATTGTCGGTAGTGAATTAACAAACTTCCTTGAGCAGCAAGCTTATTGGATTGAGGAACGCTCAAAATATGCAATCTTACTGAAATCACAGGACAATACAATTTTAGATTGCTTCGATGAGTTCAAAAAAATAGTTAGTAATGAATTGCATAGACCATTGCGTGAAATGCAAATGTGGAGTGCCTTCTATATGCAACAAATGAAAAAGGCAGCGAACTTCTCTGTTCCTGGTGCCGGGAAAACTTCGATGATTTATGGTGTTTTCTCATATCTAAATTCGTCTACAATTAATGCTGTCGATCGTATTGTGATGATTGGACCAAAAAACTCCTTCCTATCTTGGAAACTAGAGTTTGCGGAGAATTTTGGCGATAAAAAGGAACTAAGATTACTAGATATCCACGATGAAGATTCCCCCATTATTCAGCTGGAAATCAATAGTATGAATAAGAACCTTATTTTAATTAACTATGAATCGCTTCAAAAGTACGAAAAAATCTTAATGGATATCATCGATGACCGAACAATGCTTGTATTTGACGAAGTGCACAAAATCAAAGGTGTTCAAAGTAAGCGTGCACAAGTAGCGAAAAAAATCGCTGAAAAGCCGCTTTATAAGTATGTTTTAACAGGGACACCAATTCCGAATACTTATGAAGATATCTACAACTTCTTGAATATCCTATATACTGATGAATATAAGAAATTCTTTAACTTTAAGATTAATGATTTGAAAAATCCTGACGTAATAAAAATAGAGAAAATTAATGATAAGCTCTATCCATTCTTCTGGAGAACAACAAAGACTGAACTTCAAGTGCCGCCTGTATATCCTGATGAAATCATCAGGGTACCCGCAAATCATTTAGAGCAAGATATTATTGAGTTGCTATACAAAAAGTATGCTGGTAATCCATTTCATCTATATATTCGTCTCATTCAAGCATCTGCCAATCCCGAACTACTCTTAAGAGCGATTAATCGTATTGAAATGTACGGTGATGAAAATCAGTTGAATTGGTACAATAACTTCGATGAGGACGAAATTGTCTTTACTGATGACGAGATTCAAACAATTAAACAAGTAAAGACTACCTCTAAATACCAGGCTGCTATTGAGTTAACTAACGATTTACACAATGAAGGCAAACAATGTTTAATATGGTGCATGTTTGTTAATACAATTGATAAAGTATACGCTGATTTAAAAGCAAAAGGCATCAAAGCAGCTGTAATCTATGGTAATACAACACAACAAGATCGTGAAGAAATCATCGAGGCATTCAAACGTGAAGAAATTGATGTTTTAATTACTAATCCACATACTCTAGCTGAATCTGTTTCCTTACATCGTACTTGTCATGATGCAATTTATCTAGAATATTCATTCAATTTAACGCATATGTTACAATCTCGCGACCGCATTCATCGTCTAGGATTAAAAGATACTGATTATACTCAATACTACTACTTCATGCTTGAAGGTCAGGAAGGTGCACGAAATACGATTGATGAGCGTATTTATGACCGTTTGAGAGAAAAAGAACAACGAATGATTGATGCTATTGAACGAGGGATTTTGGAGCCAGATCCTGAAGTAGATTATTCGGAGATTTTAGATTTGTTTAAATAAGACTATACTAAAGCAAGCGCTACTAGCGTTTGCTTATTCATTGTAATTATTCAAATGAAACGCCCTATTAAAAACTCATTGTTTATATACCACTATTTAAATAATTGGGTGAATTTATTTTAAATCAAATTATTGTTAGATAATGTACAGAAAATTAATGGTTTTTTGTTAAATATAAAGAGTTGTATGAGTAATATGGAGTGTATAATATAGTATATAGAGAAAAAATGTAAAATTTTAAGAAAAAAAAGAAGGTTAATTAATAATCACTCCTTTGGTTGGAGGAGTGATTATTTCTTGGATACTATTATTGGTATTTTGAATACTGATTATTATAGATGGTTGTCTTTTAATAAAATTATTTTTACATCTTCTAATGAAAGTTTTAATTCCTTCATATTTTTATATTGGCTATCTAATATTTGTTCAAGAACATTTTTAATCATTAACCATAGACCAATTACTGCAAGGATTAAAGCAAATATTGACATAGCTAATCCATAATACTCAATTTTTGTTGTGAATTCTTTTAAGAATAACATTGAGATAGGAAGAATTACAATGATGCATATTTTATTGATAGTATTAAAAATTTGTTCGCTTACTTTAAGAGAGCTGATTGTCTCCGCAATTTGATCAATTAATATATCGATTTGTTCTATTTTAGTTATTTCAAAATTAAATAGAATATTTTTTAGAAGCTCAATTTTTCTAGAATAGATGTCTCTTTCTGTACCATATTTCGTTTCTTTAATTTTTTTTATTTCATATCCAATATATCCACCACTAATTAAAGCTAAAAACATGTAACCGATGAATAATAACCAGTTAGTATCACTAATTGAAAAGTAGAACGATGTAAGTGCTAATAAAAGTGGAACTAAAAATATTATCCATTTGTACCATTTTAATTCTTTCAATAAAGGTGTGATTCTTTCTTTATTTTTAAAATAGTCTTCGTAAATTAACCAAATCACTTTAAACTCACTCCAATTCCAATTTGAATTAATAGATACTACGTTAGAATTGTATAATAGGTTTCACCCTAAGGTAATTTATATCTGAAAATTAAAGTATTTTGAAATTTATTATAACTGGTGGAAATTCCGACTAATACTTTGTTATCATTAAAGTGTTAATTGAATTTGGAATTATCCAATGAACAGCTATATCGAAATAACTTTACTTGAATGTCTATTGGAACATCATTTCACCAAATATTGCATAGCAAAAGCTTTTTTGTAAATGAATAAGCGAATTAAAAGGCTTCATTAATAGTAGGTGAAAAAATGACAGCAATTGAAATACTATCTTTGCCGTTTAAGCTAGATAGTATTGATCAAATAAGCAACACAGAACAATATTTAAAATTACCCAGTCATTTTATGTGCTGAACGGTAACAAAGAGGCTTATATTGGAGAAACTGTATATTTTAAAAATAGAATGAAAGCACATTTAAAAGCACGTAAAAATATTGATCAAATCAATCTCATCAAGCATGATGAATTTAATAAATCTGCAACATTTCATTTGAACCTAGTGGATTTTGAAAGAGGTATACAATGATATTCCGAAAAATTACAGCTACTGATGAAGATTTTATACTAACACGAACTAAGTATAAACTGATTTATGATGAATTTCGACAATTCGCAGAGTTATTAACAGAACAAGCTGGAAATGCTATAAAACCTAGTGGGAAGTCAAGTTCATATGCTAGATATTTAATTAGATTTGTAATCTTGTACGAAGAAATTTATAAAGAGACGATTGAAGAACTTGCTAGTTTTAATGCTTTAAAAAAATTCGAAAAGTTAAGTTCTTTGCAGGACTTTAAAGAATATAATCAAAGAGAAAATAGATTTCCAAGTGCTACAATTGCGTGTTTTAGAGCTTATGTAACATCTAAGCAAATGAGGGAAGAAGAAAATAATGACACAGAACTTAATAGCATTCTAAATTCTACATCTTCAATTAAAAGTAATATGAATGAAAATAACATAGGGTTAATTTCTGAGCCTAAATTAAAATCAGAAAAGAAGAAAACGCAAAATGGCTTCAGTTATCCAAGAAACCCAGTTGAAAGTATTGCCGCTAAGGAAAAAAGTAACTATAAATGTGAAATGGATAATAGTCATGTCACATTTATATCTGCAAAAAATCAAATGCCCTATATGGAAGCACATCACCTAATACCTATGGCAGCGCAAGATTATTACGAAAATACAATTGATTTTGCAGATAATATTGTTACGCTTTGTCCAAATTGCCATCGAAAAATTCATCATGCTTCGTTACAAGAAAAAGCAGTTATGATTGACTACCTTTACCAAAAGCACGAAAAATTATATGAATCTCATGGTATTAAAATTAATAAAAAAACGTTAATGAATTATTATGGTATTCTTCTCTAAATGACGACTTAAGAATATTAATATATTTAATAAGTAATCCCTTAATCACTTTAAGGAATATCTGAAGCAGTTAATCTTATAAAAATCGTAGTGTACCATTGAATTAAAGGCAGGTGATTCAATGAGTACTCCGAGAATGGAAAATATATTAATAACACTAGTCATAGCTATTATAATTCAAATGTTTGCTGATGAAATTTCATATTTTGCGGTGTTTGTTAAAGCGAATATAACTGATTATTTAATGCTATTGGGAATAAGTATCATTATTGGATTATTAATTTATAAACGTAAATAGAGACTATATTGGTGTATTCCAGTTTACTCAAAAAAATAAGCGTAGCAAACAATTTGCTACGCTTACTCGCATTATTCAATCACTTTAAGTATTACAGCATCTACTGTTTTAATTCCTCATTCAAAATACTAAGGATATAAGTGTTATTTAACCAAAAACTCTGTTTCGTCATAATACGTCCATCTGGTAAGGTGTCGCCATAAACAGAGTGACTTCCGATGACTTCGCCAGTTTCTAATACATAATAACGTTCTGTTGTATGGGGGCGAATATGAATGATACGATTATCACTTTTCTTTGGAAAGTTGTTTTTTACTTCAAAGTTGATGCCGTCTTTTTTGAACTTTTTATATAGTAAAGGCCCTTCTTGCGTTATTTTTTGTATACTTTCCCATCCTTCACGTGCTTCTTCTAAATCTTCATAAGACATATTCCATAGTTGGCAACCTTTTAATACGTAGTCATTCCCTAACTTTTTGTATACAACAAATAAATAACGTTTCGAACTTAAATCATTATAAAAAGCTGATTCTTCCCATTCTTCGTTCACTAGTTCCTTAAATTTAAAAGCAGGGAATGAAATGCTTTCGACCATTTTTCCGTTCTCTTCAATTCGGATAGCTTTTACTTCGATATTTGCTTTAATAAACTCTTCAGCACGATTCGATTTTATTCCTAACATGCGATAGGCTAATGAACTATAGAAATTTTTGGATCCAGGTTTAACACTAAATTCTTTACTAAGTTGAGTGCTTGTTTTTCCTGTATGATCATTTATTGTATTAACAATTAGCATTTCAAATGTTTGATGATTGGATGGACTTACATTATCCAAAATAGACTCGTATGTATTCACTTGATTCAGAACATATTTGTTTAACATATAGGTCATATAAGACTGTTTAAAACAGAAAGCGCGTTTTGGTGCTTTAATATCAGGTGCGTAATATTCTTGTGGAACTAAACTTTTACTAGCGGTAGATCCCTTTGTGCATGCCCCTAAATACATCGTCTCACCTTCAGACAATTCATGAGCACGACCTTCTTTTACTTTTGTAACGATTTTCTCATAATCTTGTTGAATGATTATTAAATCTTCTTCAGGAGGAGAAAAAAGTGTTACAAAATTGATAGGATAGTCAACTTTTTGTAAATCGCGATTCCTTAAGTAATGAATTAACAATGATAAACGAAACTTGCTATAAGCATGGGATTTAAAGAAGTCTTGTTCTATAGGTTCGGTGTAGCTAATCATTGTGATGACTAAACGTTCACCTGCTGAAAAGCCTCCTTTTTTTCCTATTTCATAGGGAGTAACCTTTAGTTCTACTCCTGCTTTTGGAAAGTCAGGTTCTTGGTCACTATTAATTTCATATTCGAAGTGGTACTTCTCAATTAAATGACCCATTCCACCTTTATACCTTGGATTATTCACCTTTTCTATCGTTTCCTGTTTTAATTCTTCATCGATGGCTGCATTATTTATTACATCGAAAAATGTTTGACCGATTAATAACTCGCCGTATTCTTTAATGCTTATTGGATTTGTATCATCATACTTCAAAATAGGTTTACCTCCATAATTTGGGTGACTTATTTAAATGATAGCTTAACGCTAGTAAAAATACATTAAATTGATCTCTTAGTAAAACTTAAAAGTTGATCTTTTGGGCTACATGATTTATAATACGAATATGTAGAAAGGGAGTTCGTATTTTATGAATAAAAACCTAAATGTTGTGGAATTATTCGCAGGTGTTGGTGGTTTTCGTCTTGGCTTAGAAAAAGTAGACAAAGAATTTTTCCAAACAGTATGGGCCAATCAATGGGAGCCTTCAAAAAAGGCCCAGGATGCTTATGAATGTTATATAAGTCACTTTACTGAAGGTGAAGCAAGTAATGATGATATTACAACAGTAGCTAATAGCAAGTTCAGCTCGTTACACATAGATTTATTAGTTGGTGGTTTTCCATGTCAAGACTACAGTGTGAGTCGCTCGTTGAATAATGAACAGGGTATAAATGGTAAAAAAGGTGTTCTGTTTTGGGAGATTAAACGAGTACTTGAAAACAGTCATCCGAAATATGTACTACTAGAGAATGTAGATCGTTTGATTAAATCGCCATCGAAACAGCGTGGACGAGATTTCGCCATTATGTTAGCAGTATTCAGAGACTTAGATTATATTGTTGAATGGCGAGTTATTAATGCGAGTGAATATGGAAATGCACAACGTAGACGTAGAATTTTTATTTTTGCATATAAAAAAAACCTCAGCTTTGCTAATCAGCAGAAGAAGTTAGCTAAAGAAGCTATTTTATTTAAAGAAGGATTCTTTGCACGTACGTTTCCTGTTACAAATGAACCGTATAAAAATCGTCGTGCATCTGTTGAATTACCTAGAGATATTGTTGAAATTTCGGATAATTTTTCATTTGGTTTTCATACAGCGGGTATTATGATTGAAGGTCATGTTCATACCGTTCAACCGGAACCAATCTTAACAACTCCTATCCCATTAAAAGATATATTGCTTCCAGAAGAACTAGTTGATGAAGAATATTACTTAAATGAATCGGCCATTGAAAAGTTTAGCTATCTACGTGGACCTAAAAAAATTGAACGAACTTCTGCTGAAGGTCATAAGTATATTTACTCTGAAGGTGGTATGTCACCTACGGATGATTTAGATTTACCTGGACGAACGATGCTGACAAGCGAAGGGACTGTTAATCGAAGTTCACATATAGTTGAAGTCAATGGTAGAAAACGTTTTTTAACCCCGCTTGAATGCGAACGTTTAAATGGATTTGATGATAACTGGACGGAAGGCATGCCTAAACGTATGCGCTACTTTTGTATGGGAAATGCTCTTGTAGTAGATTTAATTACAGATATGGGTAAGAAGATTATGGAAATTGATTTACTGGAGCAAGAAAATGTTACACAAATAACTTTAGGGATTTAATACACAGAGTTTTCTCTGTGTATTTTTTTGTACCCTTTGCTCTCTTTTATGATGAATCCTTTGACTATGAAGGATAATAGCTCTTATTACAGAGTTACGTCCAAACTACCGTTTGTTTTTTATTTAATAATTATATAGCTTATCCGTTGTATGATTTGTTATGATTATTTAAATGGTAAATTTAGGTTTTTTAAGTAGGGTATTTCGTTATAGTTTGTAACCAATAAAGACCTAGAAGATTTCCAAATAAAGAATGGAGTTGGGATTAATGGAGACAAAATTAAAAAATATAGGAATTCATGACTTACCAATTTTTGATGATAGTTTAGACTTATTTGAAGTAATGCCTTATATTGAGGCTCTAAGCGATTTTATTAGACAAAGTGCTACACCAATTACAATTGCATTGCAAGGAGGTTGGGGAACAGGAAAAACTTCTTTTATGAATTTAATTAATCGTCAGTTAGAACCAGTGAAACGATTAGGAGAGGAAACTGGAAGTATAGTAAATACTGAATCTCCTGTTGTCACTGTAAATTTTAATACGTGGCAATATACTCAATTTAACCTTGAACAAAATTTAGGCATTTCTTTTTTAAGTTACATAATAAATAAGCTGACAGAAGATTTGAAAGGCGATGAAAATAATTTTGTAAGCGAGGCTTCTAAGGCAATTAAAGGTCTTGCAAAATTTGGTGTTAATGTTGTTCTTGCTCAGGCTGGAATGCAACCAGTAAGCGATGAGGAATCTAAAAATGATGAGGTAATGGATCCAGCACAGGCAATTGAAACTCTAAGAGAATCTTTGGGGGAAATTGTTAAGAAAATAGCGAAGAAATATGCCGTTAATGGTGAAGATGCAAGATTAGTTGTATTCATTGATGATTTAGATCGACTTAAACCATCTATAGCAGTTAGTCTATTAGAAGTAATTAAATTATTTTTAGATATAGAAGGGTGTATTTTCGTTTTAGCTGTTGATAATCGTGTTATTGAAGAAGGTATAGCAGAAGTGAAGCAAACTTCTATAGCCAAGACGAAAAGTTTCTTAGATAAAATGATTCAAGTTCCTTTTAAAATTCCAGTTGAAATATATAACTATAAAAGGTTTTTAACTGACAATTTAGGCGTTCTTTCTGAGAATGATGAGCTTTCAAATGAGCTACAAAACTTAATCCAGTTCAGTGTGGGCAGTAATCCTCGTGCAATGAAACGGCTTATAAATAACTTCTATTTAAATAATAAAGTAAATATGATTATTGATAATCAAACCATTACATCCCAAAATGATCAGTGCATTTTAATTGCAATTATCTGTATGCAACTTGCTTGTCAACCATTATATATTACTATGAGATACTCTGATTCTAAATTAGAGCTGTTAAATAAAGTAGTAGAAGAAGGACTGTTTGTAGACTTTTTACGAGAAGAATTTATAGAGTTAGAAAGTCTGAATTTATTTGAGGAAGATACAGAAAATAGTATGGATTCTTATGATCGCTTTTTAGATTATTTAAGAACTATCTTATTACTTACTGTAAATAAAGATAGGAATGGTGTATTAGAAGAAGCAGATTTATCTGTCTATAATAAAATTTTGAAACGTTCAGATATGACGAATGTTTCACAGTCGCAAGTTAAAATGAATAATGATGAAGATTTAGGTGAGATTGTAAATGTGAAATTACTAGACTTCATTAATAATATTAAGAAATATCAATTAGAAAAGAAACAAACCTTAGTTTATAAAAATAGTCATAATGATGGAATCTATAATATGAAGGAAGGCTTCCAAGTTATTGTTAATGACGCTGTAAAAGGCAAAGAACATATTGAAAAATTAAAAAGTGTAGATGGACTTAAAAATAGTAATATAGCAAGAACTATGTACTTCCGATTACTTCCAGAGTCTGAGTGGAGTGATGCAGAGAAAAAATATAAAACATTGGAATTCGGAAACCAAGAAATTGGTACAGTTAAATTAGGGCATAGTTTCGGTAATGCTGAATCAGCTAGACAATTATATAGAGTATTAAATTATTTAAATTCGGATATTGTCAATGATATTTACCTTCGTGCGCGACCTGTTGAGTAAAAAATAATGAACTTAGTTTATTTGCCCTTTGAATGTAAAAAGGTGAGTAAAAATTGAAGGGCGTTAGGGTTATTGCCGTATTCGTGACAAATTTGCAAACCGTAACCAAAAAGTAAATCAAAAAACGGTACAACGCATTATGAAAGAGCTTGGTTTAAATTCCTTTTATGTAAGAAAAATTTAAATCTTAGCGAAAATGGTGGAGATATTACTTTAATTAATAGTCGTAACATATTTCCCCATACCCCACCCTTCCTAAGCTATACTTATACCTAAACCAATCGAATGGAGCAGGATACTAAGTGTTAAAAAATCAAATTGAATCAATAATAAATGAGCAAGCCAAAAGTAAATTACTAGATGTAGAAAAGACATACGCCCAAAAGCACAAATTGTTAGACGAGGATGCAGCGGTAGAAACGATTTCTTTGTCATTTGACGTGATTGAACGTTGCCATAAGGAAACGGAAGAATTAATAGCAGAAGAAACAGCTTCTTTTCTAACAAAGCCTGTTCATTATTTAAAAGAGCATGCAAATGAATTTATGTATGTGACGTCTGAACGTTTGGATGTAATACGTGTGGATTCGTTTGCGCTTGAATTTGATGGGGCGTTTGGTGTGTACAGTGCCATGTTTGGACTGCGATTGCAAAAGAAGTATAGTGCGTTTTTGCATTCCTATTTTACAGCACATTTGCAACATAAGCAGATGACCTATAGTGCAGTATTTTCTGGGGAAGATGGTCTTTGGGAAGTGAATCTTGCATTAGATGCGCTCGATGGATTTAGTGCGCAACAGCCGTTTGATGAAGTGTTAACACAATTATATTGTCTTGTTTTTGGGCTTCTTGAAGAACTTGAGGCGAGCGTATAATAAGGATACTTTTGAAAGCTAATTATAGTATATAAATAAAAAATGACCAATAAAGTCCAAATAAGACTTTATTGGTCATTTTTTTATCCTACTAGGCTACCGTAATCTTTTGGCATTCAGAAATTATATACCGCTAGAATATCTTAGGTTAGCAAGTATGATGGAGGTCGAGAGCGTAGACTGTTTTAATACTTTAAAAATCATTGCTTGCTTTGATATAAATTTTATAAAAAAATTATAATGGACTTATTTTGTCCAATACATGGTATATAATTGAGTTTAATATCCTTGTTTTATGTAAAAAAAATGAAACTGAATGGGATAATAATATTATCGTAAATGAAGTTGAGGTGATTATATGGCTATTGAAACTTATGGGGTCCTTAATGAGTTACAAAATAATGAAATAGAGGATTCTAATGAAAGTACCCTGAAAAAACTATTTAATGAATATGAACAAGTTATTGTAAAAAGTTTAATTACCTCATTTGGAATGGATTTTTTATTAATTAAAGATCGACATGGTGGAGATGTGGATACTATTCATAATGTTCGCCAAATGCAAAAAGGTGATAATCGCTTTGATGGATATGCAAATAAAAAGAATGAGGATACTTATTCTAAAAATGAAACATATGATAAGCATATTTCGCATGATTATCACAGTGATTCACGTTACATTGAGCGAAATAGACAAGCTTCTGTGCAAAAGGATAATGGTACTTTAGTAGATGCGTATACAGGAAAGAAGATTGCTCAAAATGAAAAAGTTGATTTGGATCATGTGATATCTGCTAAAGAAATACATGAGGATGCTGGGCGCATATTAGCGGAGATTAACGGTGTAGAATTAGCCAATCAAAATACTAATCTACAGCATACTAATCGTTCTGCCAATCGTTCCAAGGGAAAGAAAACTGTAAACCAATTTGCAGATACGTTAGAAAATAATCGTCAAGTTCGCCAAAATCGTATAGCGGAACTAAAAACAACTAAGCATTTAACAGATATAGAACGTAAAGAATTACGTAAGCTTGAAAATTTAGAAGCAGTAGACATCAAAAAAATGAAAAAGGCTGATGAAGTAGCTCGTGCAGCTTATGAAAAAGAAATAGCTTCTAAATATTATACAAGTCAGAAGTTTATTAATGACACATTGAAAGCTAGTTATAAAAAGGGAATGCAAATGGGTCTTCGACAGGCTTTGGGAACTATTTTAACTGCTGTGTGGATGAGTGTTCGTGAAGAAGTGCCAAAACTAGTAACAAAGTTAAAAGTAAAATTCGACTTAAAGTGTTTCTTTAATGGGCTAGTAGACATTTTTAAAGGGGCTTTCAAAAAAGTTCAAGAAGCATACAAAGAAGTAATTCAAAGTTATTCAAATGGGTTACTTTCTGGTATTTTATCATCTTTAATGACAACGTTTATTAATATTTTTACTACGTCTGCAAAAAATGTTGGGAAAATAATTCGTGAGTGTTGGTCGTCAATTGTTGAAGCGTTAAATATTTTGTTATTTAATCCAAATAAATTACCATTTGGAGATGTCATAAAAGCAGTTGCAGTAATCATTTGTACAGCATCCTCTGTAGTGTTAGGAACGGTTGTTTCTGAAGCAATGGGACAAATCCCAGCATTAAAAATTCCTATTATAGGTGATGTATTACCTAATTTTGTAGGTGCTGTCGTGACAGGGCTAATGAGTATTAGTTTATTGTACTTTTTGGATCACTCTTCTATGGTTCAAAAATTTGTTGATTGGGCAAATCAATTAAAGTCGTCGATAGATTATAAAATTGACTATTATCGTGAAGTACATGCAGAACTTGTAAAATATGCAGCAAAGTTAGCTGAAATTGATTTAGATACGTTTCAAAATAAAGTGCATGCTGTACAAAAAATGAGTGTAAGTTTACAAATGGCAAATACAACACAAGAAATGAATGTTACTTTAACATCAATTGTTAAAGAATTCAAAATAGATTTACCATATGATGGAACTGTCGAAGGGCTAAATCAATTTATAAAAAATAAAAATTCAACGTTAACATTTAAACTATGATGAAATTTAATTGTGATCAATGTGGATTATGTTGTAAAGCACTTAATGATTCGGAGCTATACAAAGATCTAAATCGTGGTGATGGAATATGTAAGTATTTTAGTGAAGCTACGAATCTTTGCACTATTTATGATAATAGACCGTTAAAATGTCGAATTGACGATATGTATGACAAATACTTTAAAGAAACATTAACGTTAGAACAGTACTATGAGCTAAATTATGAAGGTTGTAAAAACTTAAAAATGAAGGAGAAGATTTGAATGCCATTACCAATTATCGTTGGAGGAATTGCACTTGCAGCAGGTGCAGCAGGACTAGTAACAGGAGCAAAAGGTGCAAAAAAGATTGCTGATGCAAAATCGCGCGTTAATGAAGCTGATGAAAAGTATGAAAATTCTAAATCTCTTTTAAATGAGACGGAAATGAAAACGACAAATCAATTAGATATATTAGGTGCTTTAAAAGTTCAAGTGTGGAAAGATTTTGAGCGTTTTTCAAATGCATTTGAAAAAATTCATAATCGTCCAGACTTTGAAGAAAAGATTTCTGGAGAATTTACTATGCCTAAGCATGCATTAATTGAAATTAAACAAGTTCAAATTAAAGCTATTGAAATTATTGGTACTACAATGGCTTCTGCAGGCGCAGGAGCTGTAACTGGGATGGCTGCATATAGTGGTGTACTCGCTTTAGGCACAGCATCTACAGGGACAGCAATTAGCTCATTATCCGGTGTAGCTGCAACGAATGCGGCATTAGCAGCATTAGGAGGCGGTTCAATTGCTAGTGGTGGTGGTGGCATTGCGTTGGGTACACAGATTTTAACAGGAGCAGTAGCAGGACCTATAATTGCAGTTGGTGGATTATTATTAAATGCCAAAGGAAATTCTAGTCTCGATAAAGCGGAAGAAGCTGAACGTGAAGTTGAGAAAATAGTGTCTGTTATCAATAAGTCAGTGCAATTTTTAAAGAAAGTAACTTTACTTGCCAAAAATTTTGAAAAGGAATTATCAATTATTCACAATGTTTATTTAAAAGAGGTTTCTAAGTTAGAAGCTTTAGTTGCATATAAAAACGATTATGATAATTATTCATTTGAAGAACGTCTAATCGTAGATAATAATATAAAGTTAGTGTCAATATTATTTAAATTATCAACACAAGATTTAATAACGCCTGCAGAAAAAGAAGACCAATTACCTACAGTATTAGTAGAAGAGGTCAATGAAGTTATTTCATTGTCAAAAGAAGCAGTAAAAAATATTTAAGAGACAAAGCGTATTGAGGCGGTATTCTAAAAATTCATCTTTATTAAGTATTACATTTTGTTGTTATTTGAAATTTAAAACGTCAAAACCTTTAAATTTAAGGGTTTTGACGTTTTTACCTTTTCTAATAACGGTAGTAAGTGGGACTGCTAAAACGGTAGCTACAATTCCTAAAGTGATTCTAAAGCGGTTATATGTATAAAAAAATTCTTTCAAAGAGTAAATTGCCCTTTTTTGAATTAAACTATTATAAAAGGGGGGCTTATCCATTATGCATTCGATAAATAAAATAGGTGATTGTTTTTGGTATATGACGCCTATAGCGGAAACGGATCGTCCCATTTTAGGGATGGTAGTTGGTCATAACAAAACATTAATGATCGATGCAGGGAATTCGGAGGCGCATGCACATTATTTTCAGGAAGAACTTTTAAAAATGGGCGTTCCTAAACCGGATATGGTCGTTTTAACGCATTGGCATTGGGATCATATTTTTGGACTTTCTGCATTACGTCATATGGTGTCTATCGCTTCGGAAAAAACAAAAACGGCAATGGAGCAATTAATTCCATTTTCTTGGTCAGATGAGGCACTTGATGCACGTGTGAAGGAAGGGATAGAAATTGAATTTTGTGCCAGAGCTA
Organism: Lysinibacillus sphaericus; assembly: GCF_002982115.1. GTDB lineage: Bacteria > Bacillota > Bacilli > Bacillales_A > Planococcaceae > Lysinibacillus > Lysinibacillus sphaericus. Next base: position 983,796 of record NZ_CP019980.1, read on the forward strand.
TTAAAGAAGAATTCAAAGATCACCGAGATATTCAGATTGTTTTGCCGGATATCACGTTTGATAAACGGGTGGAGATTGACCTAGGTGATGTCACTTGTATCCTTCAACATGTTGGAGGGGATCATGCGGCTGACTCGGTTGTGGTTTATATAAAAGAAGAAAAGATTTTGTTCCTTGCTGATTGTATTTATCCTAAGCTTTATGCTGAAAAAGAACATTATACAGTTAAGGAAACGCTTCGTCTGTTGGCTGAATTAGAGCAATTTGATGCGGCTACATATATTCCTTCGCATCAACAGCCAATAACAAAAGAAGCGTTTAATCAAGAAGTAGCGATGCTTAGAACGATTGCTACATATACCGATAGTTGTGATGGAGATTCACAAAAAATTATGCAAGCATATAAAAAGCATGTAAAAAGAGAACTAACAGAAGATGAAATTGAAACTATCTCTGACTTTGTCAATGGTTATTTACAATAGTCAGAATTGTGTTAGTGCCTGGCACAAGGAAGTGGAGCTTACCACTTCCTTTTCTTTATAAAATTAAACTTACGATAATACCTGAAAGGACACTTACAAGGGTAGCGCCAAATAATAATTTTAAGCCAAAGCGTGCGACAACATTTCCTTGTTTTTCGTTAAGACTTTTTACAGCACCGACAATAATGCCAATTGAAGAGAAGTTGGCGAAGGATACAAGGAATACGGAAAGAATGCCCATTGTCCGTTCACTAAAGTGATAATCGCCTCCAGATAAATCCAACATCGCTACGAACTCATTTGTTACTAGCTTCGTCGCCATAATGGATCCGGCACTAACCGCTTCCGAGGAAGGGATGCCCATAATAAAGGCAACTGGCGCAAAGATATAGCCTAGAATCGTTTGGAAAGTAACGCCGAATAGTAGCTCAAAGACACTATTAAATCCTGCCATCAATGCAATAAAGCCGATTAACATGGCACCGACGATAATCGCCACCTTAAAGCCATCCAAAATATATTCGCCAAGCATTTCAAAGAACGATTGCTTTTCGTGCTCGATTTCTAAAATATCTTCTTTCGGGTCAATGTCGTATGGATTCATAATTGAAGCGATGATAAAACCGCCAAATAAATTTAAAACTAAAGCCGTAACAATATATTTTGGTTCCAGCATCGTCATATAAGCACCAACAATGGACATGGATACGGTAGACATTGCTGACGCACAGAGTGTATATAAGCGCTGTTTTGACAGCAGACCAAGTTGTTTTTTTAATGTGATGAAAACTTCTGATTGACCGACCATTAATGAGGCAACGGCATTATAAGATTCCAATTGTCCCATGCCGTTTACTTTACTTAATACCCAGCCAATACCTTTCATAATAAAGGGGAGGATTTTCAGATGTTGAAGAATACCGATTAATGCTGAAATAAAAATAATGGGTAGCAATACGGTTAAAAAGAACGGCGCTTCTCCCTCATTGGCTAAGCCGCCAAATACAAAGGTAACTCCTTCACCTGCATATTCCAGTAATTTGTTAAAGACAGTAGCAATTCCCTTAATAATAATTAAGCCAAATTGTGTATTTAACAACAGTAATGAAAACAAAATTTGAATGATTATCATTGTAATAATTGGTTTGAATTTAATCTCTTTTCGATTGGAACTAGCAAGCCAAGCGAAAAACAATACAATGAGAATGCCTAAAATAGAAATAACGTATTGCATATGTAACCTCCTGATGTTGAAAACATGATGTGATAATTACCTTTTGCATAGTACCTTTATTAATTGTGAGTGTTGTCTTGAATATGTTGTCCAAATTACTAAAAAAGAACCGCACTTATTTAATATAAATACCCTTTGTTGAAGAAAGGTAACATAGAGATATTAATAGAAAGTTATTAAAAAAGCAAAAAAATATCTATTTTACTGAAATTTCGATAGGCACTAGGGAATAAAAGTAAGGATTATACTTTTTTTACAATATAGAGCTGGCTGGCAAATGCCATAGTGATATAGCATAATGAAAATAAATTGAAGATGGACAATCGTAACAATAGCTAACGTAAGGGAGTGCAGTGAAAATGAATGTTGAAATGGTGATGCAAGAGCTTGAAGCACTTGGGAAAGAGCGCACGAAAAAAATATATATGTCAAATGGTGCACAGGAGCCACTTTTTGGGGTGGCTACGGGGGCGATGAAGCCGATAGCTAAGAAAATCAAATTGAATCAACCATTAGCGGAAGCCCTTTATGCCACAGGAAATTATGACGCAATGTATTTTGCAGGCATTATTGCGGAGCCAAAAGCTATGACAGAGTCAGATTTTGAGCGCTGGATTGATGGGGCGTATTTTTATATGTTGTCAGATTATGTGGTGGCAGTGACGTTAGCGGAAGCGGACATTGCGCAACAGGTTGCCGATAAATGGATTGCTAGTGGGGAAGAACTAAAAATGTCTGCTGGCTGGAGTTGTTACTGCTGGCTATTAGGTAATCGTCCCGATGTTGCATTTTCTGAAAGTAAAATGGCTAATATGCTTGAAATGGTGAAAAGTGCGATTCGCAATTCACCTGAACGAACAAAATCTGCTATGAATAATTTCCTCCATACGGTAGGGGTCTCGTATGTCCCGTTACACGACAAAGCGTTAGCTACAGCACAACAGATAGGTCCTGTAGAACTTAAAAAGAATAATAAAAAAAGTAGTTTCCTCCACGCTTATGAAAGTATTCAAAAGGAAGTAGAGAGAGGCAGAATTGGCTTTAAACGCAAATATGTAAGATGTTAAAATCCTAGCAAGTAACCAAATTAAGCGATTCTGTGTGGATTTAGTGCGATAACACAAGATTACATGGCGATTCCGGCGCATCTCCCGTGGAATATGCATACTTCATCTCTATAAATAGGAGGCACAATAATGACGCAACAAAAACTAATGATTATACCGTACAGCCCTGCATTTGCTGAGCAAACAGTAGCGATGTGGCGAGATAGCAAGGAACAGGCTATTGGCCAGAAAGAAATGCATAGCGTTGAAAATCATGTGTACTTTCTAAATTATCTATTACCAGAACAGTTTCAAATTGAGTTAGCGATTATTGATGAAACAGTTGTTGGTATGATTGCCTATAATGATAGGGAAATAAGTCAACTGTATATTCATATAAACTATCAAGGGCTTGGTATCGGGCAAACATTGTTGGATAGAGCGAAAGCCCATTCAAGTGGAAAATTAACTTTATATACATTTGAAGTAAATGAAAAGGCCCAACATTTTTATGAAAAACACGGATTTAAGGTAATCGGTAGAGGGCATGAAAATGAAGAAAATTTACCTGATATTTTATATGAATGGATTATTGAATAACGAGAGAGCGAAGAATGGGAGCTTGTCCTGCGATTAGTTTTCTGTAATAAAACAAGCAAGAGAATAACAATCTTTTTGCTTGTTTTATTTCGTCTGCGATTTTTTATTGCGATGCGTCCTTAGTCCTTTATCTGATTTTAAAATGGTAAATATTGAAACTTATTATCCAATCAAACGTATAGGTAATATAGTCAGCGTAAAGGGGATGTTTAGAATGCGAGTTAGTTCAAGTGAAGTAACACCTCAAAATTTCGGGGTGTTTTTTTTGCAAGAAAGATTTGATGAAATTTATAACCAATGTCATGCAACGTTTCAAGAGATGGTTTCGAATGAGCAATTTAATGAAATAGCTCAATCTTTTAATGCCAATGTACAAAACTATGAGTTATTTAATAAATCAACAATCGCTCATTATCATCAATATGTTTGGTTGGATGATCGACAAGAGAAAGCGATTCAGGTAACGATGGATTCAAGTAATATTATTCATAGCTTATTAATTAAGCCTTATGTGGTTTTTCCAGAAAGCGATAAAAAGTATAGTCAAAATACATATATAATGCCTATAAAAGAGGAGTGGTTTGTATTTTGGGGAGGGGTTAATGAGTTTGTCAATTACCATTACGCATATGAAGCACAAAGATATGCATATGACTTGGTAATCATGAAGAATGATTCGACCTTTAAAGATTCTCCTAACGTCAATGAAAACTATTATGCCTTTAATAAAGAAGTTACTGCACCTGCAGATGGGAAGGTAATTAAAGTTGTCAATCATCTAGAAGATAATATCCCTGGAGAAATGCACGAAATGGAGCCAGCAGGAAATGTAATTATTATCGAACATACCAATCATGAATATAGTATGGTGGCGCATTTAAAAAAGAACTCTTGTCTTGTACAACAAGGAGATATTGTTAAACAAGGTGATGTGATAGCACTTTGTGGAAATTCAGGAAATTCCTCAGAGGCACATATCCATTTTCAAGTGATGGACGCACCAGACTTTCTGAATTGCCAATCTTTACGCATTCGTTTTGCGGATGGTTTAGAGCCGATTCAAGGTGATTTTGTAAAATAGCTAAAGAACCGATGAGCGAATTTTCCGTTCATCGGTTCTTCTTTATAGGACTAATCACCATTAAATACTTTGAATTAATTCGCTATATTTTAGGGAAAGTAAGTTTAATGAATAGTTTTTAATTTTATCGGTTGCAATAATACCCGTTAGGATACATTCAATCATTTCTTTATATTGATAGATTAAATGGACTTCCTGCATAAAAGATGAATCTATCGTAATGCCGTTCGTCATCGTCTTTAAAAGTATCTGTTGCTCTTCATATAAGTAAATTAATTCAAATTTTGAATTATGTATTAATGTTGTAATTTCGGGAAAAATAGTAGCATCGTTTAAAGCCGCTAAAATATCGTCGACCGGCTTTACACCTTCTATTGATTGTAAATACGAGAAAGTTTCTCTTAGTTTTTCTTCTAAAAAATCAGTACTCATTGAAAAATGCTCCTTCGTGTTTTGCTTTATCCATTTTAATCATTTTATGATTATTGTATGCCTATTTTAGTGGTAAAAATTATTAAAAAAACTTACTTTTTTTTGAATTAATCGGGATAATTTCATTTTAAATAAATAATTTATAGTAGTAAATACTATTTAGATAAAATCGTAAATATGGACTATACTAATGATTGTTGTCCATTTTATTAGGAAAAATGGTTTGGTTAATGCGCATTTATTTAAAAATCTATTATTTTCGGTTTAAAATAAAAGTAGTAAAATATAAAAAATAAATTTTTACAGCATTTTATGGAGGTGCAGAGTATGAATTATGTTAGGGTCGAAATAATTGATACTGTGGGGTTAAATCCAAGGGAAAGAAAAATGTTGCAAAATACGGTGTTAAACTTTGTTGCGATGAGCAATGCGTTAATTTTGAAAGAAGATGTCGTGATGAACCCGTTGGAACCCAACAACGAAAATATTGGGATGATCTTAATTTATGCCAAATCACTGAATGAAGAACAGTGTAAGACAATAACAGAGGCATTGTCCAATCGATTCACCACGTATTTTAAAATGAGTGAGTTGGATTTGGAAGCGCAAATTAGCGTTTATTGAACGATGCCACGTGCAGTTCTCTGTATATAAGCTAAAACGCCCACGGGAAAAATCCGTGGGCGTTATTTATAAGAGAGGATTATTTCTCTACAGCACAATGCTTAGTTTTTTACATAATAAGTTAATTGAATCCGAGTGTCTTCGTTTAATTTATAAGCGATGATGAGCATATATGTGCCTTGTTCTTCGTGTGAAAGATCGATTGTAAAGTGGTCTGTATTTGGTGTAAGTTGTTCCACATCTACGTAGATTTCTTTCATTGTTTTCGTATTTCTTAGACCGATTTGATAAGGGTTTAAGTATTGACCATCCAAACCTTTTACTAAGTTCTCAACCGTCGCTATAGGACCTGTTAAGCTTGATACTTCCACAACCTGGGGCTGCGCAGTGATAGTATCCAATGCACCTAGACTTTGCAATGGTGAGAAATCGGTAATACTATTCGCCGAAATATCGAGTGATGTTAAATTTTTAGCATATTGTAAGCCGTCTAGATTTGTAATACGGGCATTGGGTGCATGTAGACTAGTTAGTGTAATCATATCACCTAATGTGATTTCCCCAGACAGCCCCAATGTTTGCTGAATTGCCTGTTTAAGATTGTTATCTGCAATCGGTATGATTTGAGTAAAGTCAATAGCGATAAGGGCAGCTTTAGTGCGTGTTAATTCCTCTAACGCTTCATCGATTTGTGCTTGAGTTGCTTGAGGGTTGGCAAGTACTTCCTCAGCTTTTGCTATACTCGCTTGTAATGCTCGAATGGACTCCGCTGTATAGTTTTCTATAGGAATGGCTTTGGCATCCTCTAGTGCTAGCGTTAATGTTTGCGTAAAAACGCGCTCTGCATTAGCGAAATGTAATTTAGTATCTCCCCATGAAGCATGGTCTGAACCGTTGCCATTGCCGCCATCAGTTACGACCAGTTTTAGTTCTTTGGCCCCTGTGATGCTTACTTCAATGTATTGTTGAGGGTCTCGCGATTGCATCAAGCCACTGTCAAATTGCTTCTCTCCATCAACAAACACTTGGAATGTAACAGAGCCAACCGTACCGTACATTTGACGGTCTACACCAACAAAGGCAGTAAAGAAATCGGCATTTTTATCGCTTAAATCATAGATAATTGTAGAGTTTGAATGGGCGCCAATACCTCTTTCGTATGCTTTCTCACGACCATCATCACCTGTTAGACGAATGGCATTGTGACTAATAGAAACATCTTTTAATGGTGCTGTATAGCTGTTTTGTGTAGAGTGCCATTGAAAATCAGTTAAGTAATGATAATCATCCATGTTAACTACTGAAATCATGCGTTTTTTCGATACTTTATTGCCATCACTGTCGACAACCGTATACGTAATGTCATAGCGGCCAGCGCGATCGAAGTTTACTTGATCTAAGCCCGTTACTTGTACTTGAGATGTTAAATCGCCATCTTCAGCATCAGTTGCCACATAGCTATCGTCCATGGTAATAGGTGTTCCAACTTTTGTTGCGATTGATTTTGCAATTGTTAGTTCTGGTATCCCGTTTGATACATAGAACTTAGCATCAGCAAAGTTAGCGTGATCGGATGCATTACCATTGCCAGAGTCATGTGCAATCAGTTTTAACTCGTTAACACCTGCAAGTGGAACTCTTACTAATTTTGCTTCTGTTTGATATTTCATCACGCCGCTGTTATATATTTCTTGTCCATCAGCAAGTATTTTAAATGTTACGCTAGAGTTAGTGTTTTCAGCTATGTTGCGGTCAATGCCAACAAGTGTTTCGAAATAATCATAGTATTTGCCTGTTAAATCGTAAACAATTTCAGAATTCGCATGCGTACCAATACCTTTGGCAAAAGTTTTTACTTCACCATTCGTTAATACTTTAATTGAACCGCCTGATGATGCTTTGTCTTTGTTGACGGTACTATACGCAGTTTGTGCCGATTGCCAACCGATGTCAGAGGCGAATTTTTCATCGCTATAAACATAGACAGTTCTTGTCGCTGTGACGACATTATGATCACTATCTGTTACGGTATAGTCGACGTGGTAAGTACCTGTTTTCTTCGTATTAAAACCGTTGGCAGTGACTTGGATTTGATTACTAACATCACCGTCTTCGATATCAGTTGCTGTTACATCGCTTAGTAAATCGAAATCACTGTTTAATTTCACCATCGTCAAATCTTCAGGTAGCGTTAAAGTAGGTTGACTCGAGTCTTTACCGAACTTAGCATCAGCCCAAATCGTATGGTCTGAAGAATTGCCACTATCATTGGCATCTGTTGTAATGAGCTTTACTTCCTTTGCTCCTGTAACAGGGATATGGATGTAGCCGTGATCTGTATTTGCTTTGAATACATCACTGGCAAATTTCTTCTCGCCATCGACCCAAACTTCAAACGTGGCAGATGAAGCTTTGCCTTTTGCCACTTGATCAATACCGATGTAACTTTCAAAGAAGGTAAAGCCTTTACCTTCTATGTTATATACGATTTCTGAGTTTGCGTGTGCACCGAGTCCTTTGGCATACGTTGCCTCAACACCTTGTCTTAATAACGTAATGGTGCCACCTGCAACAGATTTATCTTTTTGTAATGAACCCCAACCAACTTTGGCAGAGCTAGCTGTCATATCAGAAATATACTGCATATCACTTACGACATTGACAGTCATAGTTTTTGTTTCTTGGATGCCTTCATCGTTGATTTCATAGACAACTTCGTAGATTCCTTTTTTTGTCATATCTACTGTGTTCGATTTAATAACGACCGTATTCGTGATATCTTTGCCACTATAGGAAATTGCTTTAACATAATCCATAGGATTGAATGTTTGATGTAGCTTGACTGTAACCTTATCTTCAATAGATAGGGTAGGGGTAAATGCCTTTACTTCTACTGGTTGAAGTGCAGTTAATTGTTTATCATAGCCAACAACTTTGTACGTGTAATTTTTTGTACTATCGATATGTTGATCGATAAATTGTTGAGTACTTGTAAAGCCGATTAATTCATTATCTCTAAAAATTTCATAACCTAAAAAGTCATCTTGCTT